>JAURLP010000002.1 GCA_030831165.1 Gammaproteobacteria bacterium
GTTTAATAACAGGCTTACCATATCTGCTTCTTCATGGTATACGGCCCAGAATAATGCACTCATGCCATCTGCTTGAGCGGCATTGATGTCTTCTGCAGAGATTGAGGCTGCTACACCATCCCAGTCCTGATATTCTGCCATGTCTACAAGCGCTGCAAACCCCGGTTGGGTTAAGCCCAACAAGAGCAACAAAGCAGAAATTTGCGTTCTAACACTTTGTATTGTTTTCATTGTGTACCTCTTTTGAACAGTGATATTTCCTCTCTAGGAAATTTGGTTTTAATTTTTAGTTCACAGTTACTGATATTGCTGGAGTAACATTTTTTGGTTATCTGTCAGGCATTTAGCCATTACTACTATTAATTCAGGTTAAGCCAAAGGCATTACAAGGCAAATACTACCACTATCAATGAGTAGAAGTTAAACAAAAAATACTAACAGGTTAACACCTAATCTAAGGAGCTAAACTTATCGATGCTTCAAAAAACCTCAGCCCAGGAAACCCTTGTATACTGTCATCTACGCCTATGGCAGTTAAGGCTTACGCACAACGAATAGAAAACGGTCTTCATGGGCCCCCAGGATTGGGTCCTGAATAGGCAGAGCATGATCATCAGCATTGGTTCGAAGAATGTCAAATTCTGTCACAATCTCAAAGCCCAGCGTTTCAATAAATCTTGCTAAGTGGGGCTTATCTAACGTTTATCAGATTGCTTTGAGATAATCCAGTGCACCCACAACGGCTGCAACCTGCGCCATGATGCAATTCTCATCATCAACTTTTGGGCTGTCTGGGTAAACTTCGGTGGTAGTCACAAAGGGAGCGTCAGTAAAGCCTGCGCACAACCCAAGGTCTTTAATAGGATAATTAATCACACCCCGCTGCGCCGTTTTAGTACCTAATAAATAGTTTTTTTCATCCGAGGGCGCTATGTGTGTAACTCTTTCAACGGCATCAACAATCGCTTTTTGAAAGTCTGGCACCGGGTTTTCGCTGTCGCCCACAAGGTAAAAACCATCAGGGATTTCCCATAATTCCTTATGAACAGCATCGCGAGCTTCCAGGGCGGGTCTGAATTCAGAATTATCAGTGTCGGTTGTTTCGTGCAAATCAAGGTGGGTAAGGATAGATATATCAAGGCCTTTAACATAGCGCATAATGTAGTGGGCCTCTTCCACCTCAGTATCCGATTTAAACGAGCGATTAGGGTCAATGGTGCTGGGATTCCAACGATTAATCGTTTCATAGCCCCAGGGGCTAATGCAGGGAGCCACAACAAAATTATAGCTGTCTGCGTAAAAACCTAACATGGTCTCAACAAACCTAAGCGCACCTTGAACACCGCTGGTTTCGTAACCATGTACCCCGCCTGTAATTAATACATTGGGTTTGTGGTCTTGCCAATGTTTCGTTTTAATCACCCAGAGGGGGTAAGTGCCTGGATCAAAAGACAGAGCGCCATATTGTTCGACGACGAGCAACTCTGACAAGTCCTGCCCTATTTTTTCGACTTTAGTCACTACCTGTTGCTGGTATGACCGTTTAATAGTTTGCTGGCTTAACCAAGCCGCTTTATCTTCTTTCCCCCACGGTTTTCCGGGAGTTCCAATCGAGTAATATTGTTGTGTTGCCATACTTTCCTTTTAAAGCCTATACATCAGCTCCTATCCAAGTAAGCCCAATATCCAGCAGTTTAGTTATATGGACACCGAAAACGGATAATAGCCAAATCTCATTTTAAAGACTCATAATTTTAAATCGTACGTTCTACTGTGACGCCACGAAGATCCATTTCGAAATCCAGACCTATCACCGGCGGTCTGGAGTAATACCAGGTTAGTCCCGCTGATGCGGCACCACGTTTCACTATGACTTCAGCTAAAAATGGATGGAAATCATAAACCGTATAGACCTGGGTAGTTGTCGCATTTTCCCAACCGACATTGAGTATATTCATACGCCGCTCCATCTGAGACAACACATGCTCGGCTTTTGCGCGCATACCATCGGGAGAGGTATCACCGGGTCGAACGATATTACCTTCATAGGTAGCAGCGCCCTCTACGGCCTCACCAGAACCGGCAATGACAAAATCAGGTTTATCATCGGCGCGCCTGGATTTGACAGTATAGGTAAATGCTTCAAAACAAGGTTCAGAGGGGGGGTTGATCTCGGGGCACACGTTGGAACGCGCAACAGGATTATTGTCATTTGCGAAAATCCCCCAGCGCTCCAGCGTTCCCACGTACACACGGTTAAATGCAATGAACCCTGCTTCTGTAAATGGCGCCGGTGAACGCAATTCACACGCCGCAAACGCAGTGAGGGGCCGCCCTATACTCTTTAAATACTTTTCGATGACTTCGAAACCTATAGCGACTGGTACGAGTTTTATGAATCGCACGCGTTCCAAGGCAAAACCTGGTTGCGCCGCTACCCCTCCGGAATATTGGAAGGGCCCAGGCACGTAGCGGTAGCCTCCTGCTTCAAATAGCACACTAGTTACCATATTTTATTAGCGCCCATAAAATTGATTAAAAAAAGATTCGACATATTTGGCAAGCATTTTTAATGTGTATCTAAAGTAACTGATTTTTTTAACTTACTTTTAATTTCTTCCATTTTATTTTCATTAAATGTTTCATCGGTCAAAAGTTGAGCTGCGCATTGTTTAAGTAAATTCTTGTTACTCTGTAAAATCTCGGTCGCATGAGCAAAAGCCTCATCTAGAAAACCTGACATTGCACTTGTCACCTTGCTTGCCATTTCCGGACCATAGTCATCATGAGATTGATATTGCTGCTGATCGAGAAAAGTATTTTTTTGTTGATCCATTGATAACAGGCCTATTTCATCTGCCATTCCATACTGCATAACCATGGCTTTGACTATATTGCTCGCTTTAACCAGATCATCTGAAGCGCCAGTCGTCACTTCATCAAATATAAGTTCTTCCGCCGCTCTACCTGCGAGCAAAATCGCCAGGCGCTTTTTGAGCTCGGTTTTACTTAGCAGATAGCGATCTTCAGAAGGACGTTGAATCGTGTAACCCAGAGAACCAATTCCCCTTGGAATAACCGACACTTTTTGAATAACCTGATCAGGGTGCACAGTCATAGCAACCAGGGCATGACCCATTTCATGATGAGCTACAATATTTTTCTCAACCGGATCAATTAAGCGATTACGTTTTTCCAACCCGGCAACTATTCTTTCTATTGCACTGACAAAATCATCCATGGTGACAGCTTCCCCTTTCCGACGAGTCGCCATGATGGCAGCTTCATTAACAAGATTGGCTAAATCAGCGCCTGTAAAACCCGTAGTAAGCGCTGCAACCTTAGCTAATTCGACTTCTGCTGCAAGCACAATTTTTTTAATGTGGACCTTTAATATTTGCTCACGTCCCACTTTGTCGGGTCGATCAACTAGTACCTGTCTATCGAAACGACCCGCTCTCAATAAAGCCGCATCGAGAATCTCTGGTCGGTTAGTTGCTGCCAGAATGATGACCCCAACTGCCGGATTAAAACCATCCATCTCACTTAATAACTGGTTCAGTGTTTGCTCCCTTTCATCATGACCACCTGCTATTGGCCCTATGCCTCGGGCTCGCCCCAGGGCATCAAGCTCGTCGATAAAAATAATGGCGGGGGCATGAGATTTGGCCTGTTCAAATAAATCTCTTACTCTGGCAGCCCCAACTCCAACAAACATTTCAATAAATTCCGAGCCACTGATAGAAAAAAAGGGAACTTGTGCTTCACCGGCAACAGCTCTTGCAATGAGAGTTTTACCTGTCCCCGGAGGCCCTACCAGCAACAGGCCTTTTGGAATATGCGCGCCCAGCCTCTGAAAATTTTCCGGCTCTTTTAAAAACTGAACCACTTCTTTTAATTCAGCCTTTGCCTCATCTACACCGGCAACATCATTAAAAGTAACACCTGTATTTTTTTCAACAAGCACTTTTGCCTTGGTCTTGCCGATATTCATTCAACATCATATTCTGCTAATTTTTCTGCCAGATCGACATCAAGTCGTGGCGTAACAAATCTGGCCTTACCCTCAACAGGATTGACAAATTCACCACGGATAAAATTTTCATCAACCGCCACCTGGGAGATTGCACCATCTTCCAAATACTGTTCAAACTGGCTATAGCTAATATCCGCCTGCTGGGACGCAGGACCAAAATATAGTTGGAACAGCAGAACCAGCCATAAAGCGATAAGAAAATAACTAAAATTTAGTTGATGCTTTTTTTCCATAACCGTTCAACCTTAGTTGTGCTAATTAGAATCGATTTTATTATCCGCAGATTGTTAACCATAACGCAATCAGCAGACCAGTTAAGCGTATTAAATCAAGTAAACATGCTATATTTGAAAATCTGTGAATTCAGGTTTTTCTTTGGCTTTTTGATATTTTTTCTGGAGTATTGCTTCTATTGCCTGATGCTGGGAGAGAAAAACCTTTCCATTGAGATGTTCAAGAAAGTCAGATTTTTTTAAATTATCCATTACAGGGCCTTTCACTTCTGAGAAATGAAATCCAATATCTAATTCACTAAGGTACTGGTTAATAGATTCCAATATCTCCAGCGCACTGATATCAATTTCATTAATGGCCGGACACATTAAAACAATATGTTTTAAGTCTTTTCGTTCAGCAATTCTTTGCAGAATCTGATCTTCCAGATAACTGGTATTTGGGAAATACAAACTCTCGTCAATTCTTAGTGTCATTATTTCAGGATAGGTAATTACCTTGTGCCTGTATACATTTCTGTAATGCTCGGTACCTGCAATTTGCCCAACTTCTGCAATATGCGGTTTGGTGGTTTTATATAAATGTAGAAAAATCGAAATGCCCACACCTGAAAGAACGCCCCCTTCGACACCAGCAAGTAGCGTGATTACAATCGTTAATAGAACAGCAGTAAAATCCGAACGAGAATAATTCCATGTCTTTTTTAGAATTGAAAAATCAATCAAATTACTGACCGCTACAATAATCGTTGCCGCCAGCGTCGCCGTTGGTAAGTATGACAATAGGCCAGTGAGCGTCATGGCTGCCAGGGCAATTCCTATTGCAGCCAGAAAACCTGCTAAAGGCGTTTCTGCACCAGAATTAAAATTCACAATAGAGCGCCCTATTCCGCCAGTAACCGGGATTCCTCCGGAATAAGCTGATGCAATATTGGCCGTGCCTAAGCCTATTAACTCCTGATTAGAGTCAACCTTTTGTCGCCTTTTAGCCCCTAAAGTACGACCAATGGATACGGATTCGACATAACCAATTATCGAAATAAAAATAGCAGGCACAATAAAATCAATCCAGCTGACATTACTAAAAACCGGTAATGCAAAAGATGGCAAACCTCTGGGTATTTCTCCTACGAGTGCCAGGCCGGATGCTTCCAGATTAAATTGATAGGCAAGAATACATGTCAGAATCACCGCCAAAACTGGTGCAACTTTAGGCAATAATTTTATAAGTTTTTGTGGAGCAGAATAATACCTTAACAAACTTAACAACCCACTTCTGGCCCAAAATAAAAATAGTAATACTGGAATGCCCAGCATCATCGTTGCTGTGTTTGCCGAACCAATATTAGCCAACAAGGTTTCAACTAACTCAAGCAGATTATCTCCACTGGCTTTAATACCGATAATGTGACGGAACTGGCTAAGACCGATGATGATGCCTGAGGCTGTAATAAAGCCAGACACAACCGGGTGCGATAAAAAATTGGCCAAAAAGCCCAATTTCAGAAAGCCCATTAGTACTAAAAATACACCAGAGAGAAAGGCCAGCATTATGGCAGCGTTTACATAATCAACCTGGTTTTCTATCCCCAGATTTTGTATGGCCGCGGCAGTCATTAGTGAAGCGATAGCAACCGGACCGACTGAAAGCGTTCGGCTGGTACCAAATACAGCATAAACCATGAGGGGCAAGATACTGGCATACAGACCAAGCTGAGGAGGCACTCCCGCCAGTAAAGCATAGGCAAGTGATTGTGGAATCAGCATGATAGTCACAATCAAGGCTGCTATCAGATCACTTGTGAAATGCGAATATTGATAGCCTTTTATCCACTGCAAGCAGGGAAAAACTTTTTCAATTCTATGATTCAAATGCACTGCCCATTTATTATCATTACTGCTAGCGAATTTCTGTAATAGCTACTTTGCACTTTTAGGTAGCCAGTTAAAGGCCCACATACCTGCCAACATAGCCAGTAAAAATATAAAAATATCTGGTTCAAGGGTAACCAGTCCTGTTAAGGCTGGACCAGGGCAAAGACCAACCAGTCCCCAGCCAATCCCGAATAAAGCGGCGCCTGTAATCAGTTTTTTATCGATGACGGTTTTATTCGGCAACAAATATTTAAGGGCGAAAAATGGCTGATCTTTACGTTTGATAAGTTGAAAACCTGGAATAGTGATTATTAATGCGCCCAGCATGACCAGAATTAGAGCAGGATCCCAGGCACCAAATATATCCAGAAAAGAAAGAATTTTTTCAGGATTAACCATTTCTGAAACAGTTAACCCGGCCCCAAACAACAAACCCGTTAAAAATGCAGCAATACCGTAGGCTATTAATCTATCAGATTTTATATTTGTCATTTTGCTACCCTAGAAAACGTGACGAACAAGTGCCACAGTAATAATAGCAGTTAGCATAAAAGTTACCGTGGCAGTGATAGAGCGCCAGGAAAAGCGGGCGATACCGCAAACTGAATGGCCGCTTGTACAACCACTCCCCATTCGTGTACCCAGCCCCACGAGAAAACCACCAGTAATGATGACAGGTAAAGATGCCTGCATTTCAAAAACAAAAGGACGTTGAAATACCAATGGCGCGATTAAGCCTCCTCCCAGCAAACCCACTATGAAAGCAGCCCGCCAAAAGGTATCGCCTTTAACCGGAAACATTACACCCGATAAAATGCCACTTATGCCTGCTATCCTGCCATTAAATAGCAGCAAAAACGTCGCCGCCAAACCTATAAATAAACCGCCAATTAAACTCCACATTATGCTCTCCATATTAAATTCCTCAATAAACTCAGCGTTTGATAGAAATCATATCTTTTAAAAATTTAAACATCTTCCGTTTTTACTTCTTCTAATACATCTTCAAAAATGTCCATTGCGATGGCTTTTATATCGTAAGATATTTTTTGAAAAAGATGACGAGATGGCGCATTTTTACGCCATGATGCAACATGCGTTCGATTAATTTTTTCATCTTTTAAACTTAACACTTTGAGTTTGTCGTCATCACTAATTCTGGCATGAATATATAAACCTGGCATAAAGGCTATACCCATATTCATAATCACCATCTGTTTAAGGGTGTTTAAACTATTGCTGGCAAATTTTTGCTGGGCATGTGCTGTATAGCGTTCGCAAATATTGGCAATAAGCCTATGCAAATGGTGTCTGGCATCCATGGTTAATACTTCCTGGTTATACAAATCTTTACCTTCCAACACTTCTTTTGCTGCCAGGGGATGATCCTGAGAAAGCACAATAAATATTGGCTCTATAAAAAGCGGCCTGACCCGATTTTCACTGGAATGCATGGGCAACATGGTTAGAATAAAATCGTAATCGCCTTTATCAAGGCCCTTCTCAAGTTCCTGTGGCACACCTTCACGCACATGTAATTGCAAACTTGGATAACGCCTATGCAGTTCGATCAGTACTTTTGAAAATAAGTAAGGCCCTATGGTAGGAGATACCCCAATCTTGAAAGTACCACTAAGTTCTTTATTACTGTTATCAGCCAGATCCATCACCTGTTGAAATTGTTCCAATAATTGTCTGACCATGGGCAGCAATTTACGTCCAGCTGGAGATAACAAGGTACCTGCACGAGAACGCTCAAATAACTTAACGCCCAAGGCAGCTTCCAAACTCGAAATCTGGCTGGTTAGGGTGGGTTGGCTGATATTAAGTTTCTGCGCTGCCTTCCGGAAATTGGACGACATGGCGATATTGGCGAAATATTCTAATTGCCGAATCGAAGGCTGTTTATTTTTATCTTTAGAATCCATATTTATTTCCTCATACCGCTCATTGCTGAGCTTTATAAGATATTGGATAAAAATGATAGTTTTTAACTAACTAAAGTTCAACTTAAATTAGTTAAAAATTATAAGAGATGTTTTATTGATGCTCTCCAATGACCTGAAGTATCCATGAATAATGTGTTGAAACTCGCTCATAAAGGGATATGGAGCCATAAGCGCCCTGCTGAGTGGCTTTCGGATTGTTTATTTCGCCCAAGGCAACACCCATGATCATCAAGCCCTGCGGTGTTTCCAGCAAGGCCGGACCGCCAGAATCGCCAAGACCAGGCGCCCCCTCTAATGGCAATGCCTTTGAGTTTGTGTCTCGAGGGTCATCGAACAGAAACTCTAACCACTTCCCCGCATTCATCACAGTATTCTGCGCCCTGCGCATCTTGCCATCATTATCCATGACGCCCGGCGTACCCATTCCGGTAAAACCCCAACCTACAAACGATACAACTTTATTAAATTCGTCGAGCTGACTGTAAAGACTGATCGGCCTGATGCTGGTAACCGGCCTGTCCAGCTTAATTAAAGCCAAATCAACCGCTTCAACCTGTTGAGGGTGTTTATATGCCGGATGTACAACAAGCTCTGTAACGCTGTAATCCTCATTATCTAGTCTTATCTGAAACACCTCACCTGCATTAACCATCTGGCCAAGCGGCGTTTCTTCTGTGCAATGTCCAGCCGTAAGCGCCCATTGCTCACTGATTAATGTCGCCACGCAAATTTTATTGCCAAAACGGGTGTATAAATAAAATAGTTGCGGGTATTGCTGTTCATAAACCACATAACTTGAATCCAGTTGATCATGACGAATAATGATTGCCTGCGCTTTCGATAAGTGCAGCAGCCCCACCATCACTATGAGCAGACAAATAAAAAATTTAGGAGCTGAAACAGTATTCATAGCAAGTTAATATAGTGAGGCTTACTCAACACAGACATCATCATTTAGGTATCAGCATGAATAGCACAGAGAAACCCGGCCCTGAGCGTGAATATGATAAATCCAGATTTTACCCTGAAGAGGGCAAGTCCTTTCGAATATGGGCTTTATTAGCATGGTTAACCGGGACTGTCGTTGTTTTGGCTATCGTTTCAGCATTGCTCAACATTATTCTGCTTTAGTATCGCTTTTATCAATATTGTCGCTGCTAGCAGCCACTTCGCCACTTTGCTTTTCACCACTATCATGATCAGGGCCTTTTGAAACGGACTCACCTTGATAGGGATGTCTAGACAAGCCGATATTAGGTGTATAAGTGGTTTTACCTATGCCTTTTAAAAGCTTGAATAGCTTGATAATGAAATAAATCGAGCCCAGAACAATAAAAGCACCAATGGCTAAAACCAGCCATTGAGATGAGCTCATGGCTCCAGGATTACTTAGTGCATTTAAGATCTCCTGCATCCTTACTTCCCCCAGACACCCTTAAAAATAAAGGGTAAATTATGCAGCAATGCGGCAGCTAATACCAATTCAGCAGAAATGAACTTGAAATTATCAAATCCAAAAATTATGGGTCCAGGACTACGAATGATTCATGGCCGCAATATACAACTCGATCTGCTCTAAACGCCTGATCGGGTCTCTTATCTCCAGAATTGCCTGTTTTTCTTTATTACTCACTGGTAACAACTCTGCCAGGCACCAGGCAATTTCCCGTAAATTCTCAAAACTGATTTCAATATTTAAATCTTCCACCATGGGATGTGCGGCCAAACCTTTTAACAGTTCTACATATTCTTTAAATTCATCGCCGACTTCAACAGGCTCTGCATCAGTTGAATCATCGGTGCGAAAGTTTATCTCGGCCATGCATAAATTATTTTTTTCACGCCAGGATTCAATAATGGAAAAAGTTCTTTTTCCTTCGACCGTTATCCCCAGCAAACCATTGGGCAATTCATTCCAGTCAACCACTTCACAGTAAGTCCCCACTCGATGGATATCCAGCTTCTGTCCTTTATGGGCAACTTCATTCCCCTCTTCGATAAGCACAACACCAAAGCCTGTTTGTTGTTTCAGACACTCACGTATCAAATCAACATATCGAGATTCAAATATCTGTAACGAAATTCGACCCTTGGGGAAAATAATAGAATTAAGCGGAAATAGCGGGATAGTTTCCATGACAAGTTATTAATGCTTAAGCGCTTTACAAAGCCTCTGGTGAAAACCTTCAAAACCACCATTACTCATTATCACAATATGGTCGCCTGCATGGCTTTCCTTTATCAAAGCCTCTATAAGCGCATCCACTGATTCCAACACAATGAAATCTGCTTTGCTAGAAGCAGCAATCGCAGCCAAATCCAGTTTGGTGTCAGCATTCTTATACCAATAAACTTTATCCGCAGCAGTTAATGATTCGGCCAGCGTATTCTGATGATAGCCCATCTTCATGGTATTTGAGCGTGCTTCAATCACCGCAATGAGTCGCTCGCCTTGCCCATTTTTATTGGCATTAAGTGCTGCGCGTTTGCCATCAAGCGTTGTTTTGATCGCCGTAGGGTGATGCGCAAAGTCATCATAGACGCGGACACCATTAATATTTCCTAATTCTTCCATGCGACGTTTTACGCCAGAGAACTTAGCGAGCGCATCGCAACTTTGTTGCAGACTAACACCAACATGTGCTGCGGCAGCAATTGAAGCAACGGCGTTTTGCACGTTATGTTGACCTAGCAAAGACCAACTCACTTCTGCTTCCTGACTTCCATGCTTTACTTGAAAACAGGAACCATCTTCTTGCAACAAGTTGACCCGCCAATCAGAACTGGTCTCATCCCCTACAGAAAAAAATCCCTGCGGAGTCCAGGTTCCTTTTTCAAAAACAGCTGTTAAATTTACATGCTCATCGGGTGAAATGATCAAGCCATTTTGAGGAATTAATTTAACCAGATGATGAAACTGCGTTTGGATGGCTTCCAGATTTGGAAATATGTCGGCATGGTCAAATTCCAGATTGCCCATGATGACTGTTCGTGGTTTGTAATGAATAAACTTTGAGCGCTTGTCGAAAAAAGCAGAATCATATTCATCCGCTTCTATGACAAAATATTTTTGCTCACCTAAACGGGCTGAAGCATCAAAATCCTTTGGCACGCCACCGATCAAAAAACCGGGCTGCAGGCCGGCACATTCCAAGATCCAGCTCAGCATGGTGGTTGTAGTGGTTTTGCCATGAGTGCCGGCAACAGCAAGCACCCAGCGATCCTGTAATACATGTTCTGCCAGCCACTGCGGGCCCGAACAATAAGGCAGCCCTTCATTTAATACATACTCAACGGCCGGATTACCGCGAGAACAGGTATTGCCAATAACAATCATGTCTGGCTTGTCTTGCAGATGGGCCGGATCATAGCCCTCACTCAACTTAATTCCCTGCTCTTCAAGCTGTGTACTCATCGGCGGGTATACATGCTGATCAGAGCCGCTAACCTGATAACCAAGTTGCTTGGCTAATATCGCCAGGCTTCCCATGAAAGTGCCACAAATACCTAGAATATGAATATGCATTGCTGCATTCTATCTTATCAATGTTTGATTTTCCTTATGAGTGTAGATTTTTTAAAAGAGGCGAAAATTGGCTATTAATGTCTAAATGCCACATCTTTAATTGCAAATGAGATTAATTAATAGCGCCGTTGTCGTATAATCATTTTCTTTATTCAAAGCCTGATCTTTTCCCATGAGCGAAAGTGCAGAATATTATCAAAACAGCCGGGAAGACCTTATTCCCTTCCTGCCTGAAAAATACCTGACAGTGCTGGAAATAGGCTGTGGCGAGGGTAATTTTTGGAATTTGCTAAAACAGGATGAGAACCTTGAAATATGGGGCATTGAACCGAATAAAAATGCCGCTGTTGTGGCTAGAAGCAAAGCCCATCAACTTTTTGAATGCCTCTTTGATGATTGCATCGATGATTTGCCCGATAATTATTTTGATCTGGTTGTCTGCAACGATGTGATTGAGCACATGCCTGACCATGACCGTTTTTTTGAGCAAATAAAAAATAAAATGGCTCCTCAGGGGCACCTGATTGGCAGTCTGCCCAATGTTCGTTATTACCCTGTGATGCGTAGTCTTATTTTCAAAAAAGACTGGCCTTATGAAAATGCTGGAGTGCTCGATCGAACCCACCTGCGATTTTTTACGGGCAAAAGTATGCGGCGTTGTTTTAATGAACATGAATTCAATATCATAAAGCTTGCAGGCGTTAATTCACCTGGGCGTTTCAAATTCTTTATTTTATTTTTAAATATTTTATTGCTTGGCACTGCAATGGATTCAAAATATCAACAGTATGGTTTTTGTTTAAGTAAGCAATAGCTGAGAACCAGATTAAAATATCTAAAGAATTTTATTGATAAATAATTTAACGAAGTATTATCAAGCTCAGCAACTTTTCTGAAAAACTAATTGAGTGATGACAGGACGAGGCAAATTATTTTGAGAAAGCGCAGTTTACAAATATCGTAAATGAGCATTTTGATAAATAATTTAACGAAGTATTGTCAAGCTCAGTAGTTTTTCCCAACATTACTGAATATCAAGGAGTACACGTAATGTCAGGCAACATCTTTTATGCGCAATCCGGTGGGGTCACCTCAGTCATCAATGCATCAGCCTGCGGTTTGATAGAAACCGCACGCAAGCACCCTGAAGTCGGGAAAGTTTTCGCCGGAAGAAATGGCATTATTGGCGCCTTGCGTGAAGAACTTATTGATACCAGCCTCGAATCCGCTGATTGTATAGCCGCATTGCGATATACCCCTGCTGGCGCCTTTGGTTCTTGCCGTTACAAATTAAAAAGTATCGAAGAAAATCGAGCTGAATACGAACGCCTGATAGAAGTTTTCAAAGCCCATGATATTCGCTATTTTTTTTACAATGGCGGTGGTGACTCCCAGGATACAGCCAACAAAGTGGCTCAGTTGAGTCAGGAAATCGATTACCCACTGACCTGTATTGGCATCCCAAAGACTGTTGATAACGATTTGCCGGTCACTGATAACTGCCCTGGTTTTGGCTCGGTCGCTAAATATGTCGCGGTATCCATACGCGAAGCCGGGCTCGATGTAGCATCCATGTGCGAAAGCTCGACCAAGATATTTGTTATGGAGGTTATGGGTCGTCATGCTGGCTGGATTGCCGGCGCGGCAGGCCTTGCCGCAGAACGGGAAGGTGATGCCCCGCATATTATTGTGTTCCCGGAAGTAGCTTTCGACAAAGCAGCGTTTATGCAAAAAGTTAAATGTTGCGTAGAAACATATGGATATTGCGCTATCGTAGTATCTGAAGGCGCCCATTATGAAGATGGTACCTTCCTGGCAGATGCCGGTAACAAAGATGCATTCGGACATGTTCAGCTTGGTGGTGTAGCGCCTACTCTGGCTAACATGATTAATGAGGAACTCGGCTATAAATATCACTGGGCCGTGTCTGATTATCTGCAACGTGCTGCAAGGCACATTGCCTCAGCGACGGATGTAGAACAGGCATATGCCATGGGCAAAGCAGCACTGGAATATGCCTTGGCCGGAAAAAATGCGGTGATGCCAACGATTATGCGAGAAAGTAATTCACCTTATAGCTGGCATGTCGGTGAAGCCAGGTTGTCGGATGTTGCCAATGTGGAAAAAATGATGCCGCCAGAATTTATTACCGATGATGGCTTTGGCATTACAGCCGCCGCTAAGGAATACTTTTCACCACTGATACAAGGAGAGGATTACCCTCCATATAAAGATGGTTTACCGCAGTACGCGCGATTAAAGAAAGTTCTGGTCAAGAAGAAGCTGGCGCCCTGGTCTGAATAAACTCAGGCCTTAATAATTTATGTATTACGAAATATTTTCGATTATTGCACCAGTATTTATTTGTGCAGTTATCGGCTATTTATGGGTGAGACTGGAACAACCTTTTGAGACCTCCTTTGCATCCAAAATAATTGTTTACATCAGCACGCCTTGTTTAATTTTTGCCACGTTCATGGAAGTGAATATCGACAGGGCTGCCTTCCTGGAATTATTACTGGCAGCTTTTGTGACGACAATGTGTTTTGGCATTATTGCCTGGCCGGTTCTCAAACTTTTAAAGGTCGATTTGCATGCCTTTTTGCCATCACAAATGTTTCCTAACTGCGGCAATATGGGTCTGCCTCTTTGCATGCTGGCATTTGGTGATGAGGGGCTTGCATTAGGAATAACCTATTTTACCGTGAATGCGGTGTTACATTTTAGTATTGGCATGTCTATTTCAGCCGGTCATCTTTCTTTTAAAAACCTCATGCGCAATCCAATTTTTTTAGCCGTAATTATCACCTTGATTATGGTTTTTAATGGGATAAAAGCGCCTGCCTGGCTATATAACTCAGCTGAAATTCTGGGCGGCATTTCCATTCCCATGATGTTGATAGCGCTCGGTGTTTCACTGGCTCAGTTCAAAATCACCAGCTTGAAACTCAGCCTTTCGTTGTCCTTTTTCAGATTGGTAGTCGGCTTTATCGTTGGGGTGGGCATTTCTGCTTTGCTAGGCCTGGAAGGCGCAGCAAGAGGTGTGGTCATTCTGCAATGTACAATGCCAATTGCCGTTTTCTCGTATCTTTTTGCTTCACAAAACAATCGTCGACCCGAAGAGGTGGCTGGCACTGTTGTGCTATCGACAATTTTATCTTTCCTTACCTTGCCCTTACTACTTTTATATATTTTGCCATAAAGGGACCAGAATAATTCAAGGAGCTAGTCTTTGGATGTTCCAGCTCATATCTTTTTGCAAGCTGTATTCGAAGCGATCATGCAGACGATTTTCACCACCTTGCCAAAACTCTATTGCGTGAGGAGAAACTCTGATGCCTCCCCAGAAATCCGGTAAAGGCACTTCCCCCTTTGCAAATTTTTCTTTCATATGAGCGAACTGGGTTAACAGTACTTGTTTCGATGATAA
>JAURLP010000016.1 GCA_030831165.1 Gammaproteobacteria bacterium
ACAACCCTAATGGCCTAAATATTAATAATGATTGTGGATCAACCAAACCGCTAGAATTAGTTAAAGCTGTATTGGCTAATGAGGCTGATCTGGGAATTGCCTTCGATGGGGATGGTGACAGGGTGCAGATGGTAGATCACAAAGGTGAAATTGTTGATGGTGATGAATTGCTTTATATCATTGCCATACACAAGCTTGGGACTAATCCAGATAACCAGGGTGTAGTGGGCACAGTAATGAGCAATCTGGGACTGGAAATAGCCCTAAAAGCCATGAATATTCCATTTCGTCGCACTCCTGTTGGAGACCGTTATGTAATGGAAGAACTTAGAACCAGACAATGGTATATAGGCGGAGAGTCTTCTGGTCACGTCATATGCCTGGATAAGACCACCACCGGTGATGGCATAATCTCAGCATTACAGGTTTTAGCTGCTGTGCAAGAAATGGGTAAGAGTTTATATGACTTAAAATCAACCATGGAAAAATTCCCCCAAACAATGATTAATGTCAGGCTGAAAAATCCAAAAGCTCTTAATGGTAATAAAGTGATTCTTTCTGCCGTGAATGATGCGGAATTAACACTTGGTAAAGAAGGGCGCGTGTTATTGAGGCCCTCTGGTACCGAGCCCATGATAAGAGTTATGGTTGAAGGTTCAGATAAAGCTCTTGTAAGTAAATTAGCAACTGAGCTTTCCCAGGTAGTATCCAGCGAATTGGCTTGATTTTTTAGAAATTCCAGAAGTTTCAATATTTACAGTTTTTAGTGTATTGTGCGCTCCATTAAACTGCTTCCCGGTTGCATGTTAACCCTTTCTTAAGTAGTATTGGCGGCCTTTTCGGCGGCGAGTAGCTGGAACAATATGCGAACTAGTCTGGTAGTAGCAAACTGGAAAATGCATGGACGAAAGTCCGAAGTGACTCAGCTTTTGAGTGCTATAAAAATTGGCATTAAAGCGGGTGTTGCTGCAGCTGAAAAAGTAGTTATCTGCCCTCCCAGTATATTTTTAGGGCAGGTAGAGCAAGAACTGGCTGGCAGCAAAATTGCTATTGGTGCCCAAAATGCTCATCCACAGATCAAGGGGGCATTTACAGGTGAAGTTGCGTTTGCCATGTTGAAAGAGTTTTCTTGTTCTTATGTGATTATTGGACATTCTGAACGACGAGAGCTTTTTGCAGAAAGCGATAAATTTGTCACAGAAAAGTTTTTAGCGGCACAAGAACAGAATTTAATACCGATTCTATGTGTTGGTGAAACACAAACACAGAGAGAAAGTGGCCTTAGCAAGGCAGTTGTATTGGAGCAATTACAGGCAGTAATAAGTGAAGCCGGGATTGAGTCATTTTCAAACGCTGTAATCGCTTATGAACCAATCTGGGCAATCGGAACCGGTTTGACTGCCACACCAGAACAAGCTCAAGAAGTTCACGCTACTTTACGATCTTTTCTGGCTGAGCTGAATCGGGAAATAGCTGACAATATCACCATGCTTTATGGTGGTAGTGTAAAGGCAAACAATGCCAAGGCTTTGTTTGATCAGGTTGACATAGATGGTGCTCTGGTAGGCGGAGCATCATTAGATGCTGAAGAATTTTTAACTATCTGTGCAGCAGCTTAGCTGGACGGGATATAAATAAAACAGGATAAATTATGGAATCCATAATCATTATTGTACATGTCATCGCGGCGATTGCTGTTACTGCCTTGGTTCTGCTTCAACAAGGCAAGGGAGCGGATATGGGAGCCTCTTTTGGAAGTGGTGCTTCTCAAACTTTGTTTGGTTCCTCAGGTAGCGGTAATGTACTGACTAAATCGACAACTATTTTTGCCACAGTATTTTTTATTACAAGCCTTAGTCTTGCTGTTATTGCCAGACAGGCTGCTGACTTAAGCGTGCTTGGAGGGGATTTGATTGGCGACCTTGATCAAGTAAGTGCTGAGTTAAATGCAAATCAACCAGACGTTGAGACAGTTGGCCCTGAAGATATTCCGGTTATTGAAACTGGTAATGATATTCCGGTAGCCCCTGAGTAATAGCCGAAGTGGTGGAATTGGTAGACACGCTATCTTGAGGGGGTAGTGGCCCACGGCCGTGCCGGTTCAAGTCCGGCCTTCGGCACCATTTAATTGGTCTGAATCCTAAGCAGTTCTTGACCATTAGGGGGAAGGTTCTTATAATCAACGCCCCCTTGGCCCTTGATGTATTTAGGGTTGAAACAATTTTAAGATCTAAAAACTTTTGAAAGTTTGATGCGGGGTGGAGCAGTCTGGCAGCTCGTCGGGCTCATAACCCGAAGGTCGTAGGTTCAAATCCTGCCCCCGCTACCAATTTAAGAGTCAGCCCTATGGGTTGGCTTTTTTTTTGCCTGAGTTATATGGGTAGAGATGCTCGTCGGGCTCGACTTCTCATAAACCCTGGAAGGTCGCGGGTTCCTTTCTTGCCCCCGCTACCAATTTAAGAGTCAGCCTTCTGAGCTGGCTTTTTTGTTTGCATTTTAGGACTGATAGTAAACTTAGAAGCCTTTAAACTTATGCTAATCTTGTCATTGATGAAGTTACAATTTCGAGGTACAATCCGCGCCCTAAGTAAAAAGCCCCTCAGAGGGGCTTTTTGTTAGGCCTTAAAGCAGTTGTTTGAACTAGTTAGTAGATAGAATGTTGGAAGTGGGCCTAGTGCCCATTTTTTATTTCTATTTCGGGTATATACAGAATGGCCAGCAGAACCTCAGTATTAACTGCATTGATAGAGCCAGTAATTAGTGCCATGGGTTATAAACTCTGGGGAGTTGAATACCTTGGTCAGGGTAAGCATAGTATTTTGCGTGTTTATCTGGATAAAACTGGTGGTGTAGATATAGAAGATTGTGCGAAGGCTAGCAGGCAAATCAGTAGCTTGCTGGACGTAGAAGACCCGATTTCAGGTGAGTACACTTTGGAAGTGTCTTCGCCAGGTTTGGATCGAGTGTTGTTTAACCTGAGACAATTTCAGGAATACGCTGGCTATCACGCTAAGATAAGATTGACAGAATCTTTTGAAGGGCAAAGAAATTTTACAGGTCAGATAAAAACTGTAAGAGATGATGAGATAGTTTTAATCATAGGTGATGAAGAATATTCATTACCTTATGAACTTATAGAGAAAGCGAACTTAATATCGCAAGTATGAAGGTAGCAAGGACATGATAAACAAAGAAATCTTAATGGTTGCAGATGCTGTTTCAAATGAAAAAGGCGTCTCAAGGGAAGTCATTTTTTCTGCTATTGAGGCAGCATTAGCCACTGCTACAAAAAAGCGCTATGTTGAAGAAGAAGCAGAATGTGAGGTTATTATTGACCGGGAAACCGGGGATTATGAAACTTTTCGTGTATGGAGAGTTGTCGCTGATGATGAGTTGGCGCTTTTGGGATCAGAATTTACTATTGAAGAAGCTCATGAGAAAGATCCCAAGCTTGTAGCCGGAGATGTCTGGAAGGAAAAGGTTGAAAATGTTCAGTTCGGCCGTATCGCTGCTCAAACTGCTAAGCAAGTTATTGTGCAGAAAGTACGTGAAGCAGAAAGAGAAATTGTCGTAGGTGAGTATGCTAGCAAAGTGGGTCAACTGGTCACTGGGACAGTAAAAAAAGTCACTAGAGATAATGTTATTGTTGATCTGGGCAATAATGCTGAAGGTTTACTGCCTAGAGAAAATTTAATCCCTCGCGAAACTTTCCGAATTAATGATCGCCTGCGTGCTCTGTTGGTGGAAGTTAGAGAAGAAGTTAGAGGACCTCAGTTACTGTTGAGTAGAACAGCTCCGGAAATGCTGACTGAATTATTCAAAATTGAAGTTCCGGAAATTGCTGAAGAAATTATTGAAATTAAAGCTGCTGCAAGAGACCCGGGTTCTCGAGCAAAACTATCTGTAAAAACCAATGACGGTCGAATTGATCCTGTTGGGGCCTGTGTGGGAATGCGAGGTTCGAGAGTTCAGGTAGTTTCAAATGAGCTTGCCAATGAGCGCATCGATATTATCCTTTGGGATGATAATCCAGCACAAATGGTTATTAACGCAATGGCCCCTGCTCAAGTCGCTTCTATTGTTGTAGATGAAGAAACTCATACTATGGATGTCGCTGTGGCAGAGGAAAATCTGGCTCAGGCGATTGGACGTAATGGTCAGAATGTCCGTCTCTCGAGTGAGTTGTCTGGCTGGACAATAAATGTAATGAGTGAAGAGCAGGCAGTGGAAAAACTACAAGAGGAGTCTGCCGGTACGGTTGCCAGTTTCATGGCGGCTTTAGATGTGGACGAAGATGTTGCGGAAATTCTTGTTCAGGAAGGTTTCACCAGTCTGGAAGAAATCGCATACGTTCCTCTGGAAGAAATAGCTGAAATTCAGGATTTTGATGAAGAGATTGCAGATGAGTTAAGGGCGCGTGCAAAAGATGCCTTGTTGACCAGAGCGATTGCTTCTGAAGAAGAATTAAGTAATGCCGGAATCAAAGATGATTTGTTGAATATGGAAGGTATGGATAACGAACTTGCCATGAGCCTGGCTAAGATGGGTATAAAATCCATGGAAGATTTAGCAGAGCTGGCTATCGACGAATTAATGGAAGTCGATGGTATGGACGAGGAACGTGCAGGCAAACTGATTATGACTGCCCGTGAGCCTTGGTTTGCAGAAGAATAATGCGTAAGTAATATAAGAAAGTAAATTGAGTTATTGAGGAAATAAATGGCTGATTTAACCATAGCTGAACTGGCCAAATTGGTTGGAGTACAAGAAGAGCGTTTACTTGAGCAAATCAAGGAAGCTGGCTTGCCCCAAACAAAATCGAGTGATTCACTTTCCAATGAGGAAAGAAGCAAATTATTGATGTCGCTTAAGGGCAAACATGGCGATTCCAGCCCAGCTGAATCCAGCCCGCGGCGAATTACACTGCAACGTAAAACAATCGGAATACTTAAATCTTCAGATAATCAAGGTCGCAGCAAGTCAGTTAATGTTGAAGTTAGAAAGAAACGGACATATGTAAAGCGCAGTGTAGAAGAAGCTCAGGCAGCTCAACTCGAAGCCGAAAAAGCTCGACTAGAGGAAGAAAAAGCTCGAGCTGCTAAAGAAGCAGAAGAAGCCACCAAACAAGAAAAGATCAATCAAGAAAAAGTCAAAGCAACGCCAGCCAAGCCTGTCGGCTCTTCAGCACCTGTTGTTCCGGAAATTCTGGATGAAAAAGGTGCTGACGCTAAAAGGGACTTTAAAAAAGGTACGCTGAAAAAACACAGTTTCAGAAATGACAAGGATGAAGAAACTAATAAAAAGGATTTTTCAAGGCGCAAAGCTCAGACCGAAGACAGGAAATTCAATAAGATTAGACCTACGGATGATTTTATTCTTGATGGAGAAGAAGAAATTGGTGGTGGCCGTCGGCGTAGTTCCCGAAAATTAAGTCAAGGGCAAAAAGAACATAAGTTTGAAATGCCTACAGAATTTATTGTTAAAGAAATTGAAGTCCCCGAGGCGATTAGTGTTTCAGATCTTGCTCAACGTATGTCTGTCAAAGGCGCCGCATTGGTTAAAACTTTAATGAACATGGGTGTCATGGCAACGATCAACCTGGTGCTGGATCAAGACACCTCTATCTTGTTGGTTGAAGAAATGGGTCATAAAGCTAAACCTGTTTCCAATGACAAGATTGAAGAGGATCTGTTTGAGTCAGTTCAATATGAAGGTGAAGAACTACCCAGGGCTCCGATTATTACAGTAATGGGACATGTTGATCATGGTAAGACATCATTGCTGGATTACATTCGCAAGTCCTCTGTAACAGAAGGAGAAGCAGGTGGAATCACACAGCATATTGGTGCATACCACGTTGAAACGGATCACGGCATTCTTACCTTCCTGGATACTCCAGGTCATGCTGCATTTAGTGCCATGCGCTCTCGTGGTGCCCAAGCGACAGATATAGTCATTCTGGTTGTTGCTGCTGATGATGGTGCCAAGCCTCAAACAGAGGAGGCAATTCATCATGCACAAGCCGCAAATGTTCCTATTGTTGTTGCGATTAATAAAATTGATAAAGAGGGCGCTGACCCTGAGAAAGTTAAAAGTGAGCTTTCTGCAAAAGGCTTAACACCAGAGGATTGGGGTGGTGATACTCAATTTGTTGAGGTCTCTGCTCATACAGGTCAAGGCATTCCGGAACTGCTGGAAGCGGCCCTGTTGCAAGCTGAAATCCTAGAATTAAAAGCAGTTGTTGATTGCCCGGCAAAAGGCGTAGTAATTGAATCACGTCTTGATAAAGGTCGTGGGTCGGTGGCAACGGTTCTGGTTCAAAACGGGACTTTGAAAAATTCAGATATTATTCTGGCAGGGCATGAGTATGGGCGAGTGCGCGCCATGGTCGATGAGAATGGTAAGCAGATTAAATCTGCTGGTCCGTCTATTCCTGTGGAAATTCTTGGGCTAAACGGTACACCAGATGCTGGTGATGATTTTTTTGTCTTAGATGATGAAAGAAAAGCCAGAGAGGTTGCTAAATTCAGACGAGAAAAGTTCCGTGAAAATCAAATTGCCAAGCAACAGATAGCCAAGATGGAAGGTATGTTTGCCACCATGGGTAAAGATGATGTCAAAGTACTTAATATCGTATTAAAAACTGATGTCCGCGGTTCTCTCGAAGCAATTACTTCATCCTTGGCGGGCTTAGGCAATGAAGAAGTTTCAGTCAATATAATATCTTCAGGTGTCGGGGGTATCTCTGAAACAGATGCGCAACTTGCACAGACATCCAATGCATCTATTATCGGATTTAATGTACGAGCGGATAAGTCTGCCAAGACTTTGGTTGAAAATGAAGGGTTAGAGCTACGCTATTACAGTGTTATTTATAATCTGATTGATGATGTCAAAGCTGTATTGGGAGGCTTGCTGGCGCCAGATTTACAAGAAGAGATTCTAGGTGTTGCTGAAGTCCGAGATGTTTTCAATTCGCCAAAATATGGATCAATTGCCGGAAGCATGGTGGTTGAAGGTACGGTTTATCGGAATAAGCCTATTCGCGTCTTGCGCGATAATGTCGTTATTTACGAAGGTGAACTTGAGTCTTTACGCCGATTTAAAGATGAGGCAAATGAGGTTCGTAATGGCATGGAGTGTGGTATCGGTGTTAAAAACTACACAGATGTTAAAGTTGGTGACAAGATTGAAGTATTCGAAACGAAAGAAGTCGCCCGCACGCTTTAAAAGCTATTGAACTCGTTAATACTTTGTTAAAGGTAAAAATTAAATCAGTTTTTTACTGAAGAGTAAGCTCCTTCGTTAACTTTTATCTTTGCTTTGTCTTAACATCGTTACTTACGCTTTTTTATTTTATATTTTTCATATTAAAAATTTCACTTTCTAATGCCTAAACCTTCTAACCGCAACGATAAAATAGTCGATCTCTTAAGGAAAGAGCTGGCACTCTTGATTCAGTCTGAAATCAGAGATCCACGAGTTGGTATGGTTTCTGTGACTGGCGCTAAAGTTAGCCGTGATCTGTCTTATGCCGAAGTATTTGTCACAATCTTAGGTAAAAATTCAGATGAGGATATTATTGAAAGTATGAAGGCATTAAACAGAGCCTCAGGCTATTTGCGTAGCTTGCTTGCTAAAAGCCTAAATCTCCGCACCACACCGAAATTAACGTTTACTTATGATAATAGCTTAAACAGGGGTAGATTTTTATCGGACCTGATTGATGAAGCCATTGCTAGCGATAAAAAAGACTGAGTCGTCTGTATAAATGAAGTCGGGAATAAAAAGATCATGAGACGACATGGCAGAAATATCTCAGGAATTCTTATTCTGGATAAACCGGAAGGCGAATCCTCAAATCGCAGCTTACAAAAAGTAAAAAGACTATTTGAGGCCGCTAAGGCAGGTCATACAGGAAGTCTCGACCCTCTTGCTACGGGCGTTTTACCGCTTTGTTTTGGTGAGGCGACTAAAATTTCCCAGTTTCTGCTTGATTCAAATAAAGCATATAGAACCAAAATTAAGCTGGGTGAAAAAACGTCAACAGGAGATTCAGAAGGGGAAGTTCTTGCTGTAAAAGATCCTGGCCACATTACTTTAAAGGATATTGAAAAGGCTCTGGTTAATTTCAGGGGTGAAATTCAACAAGTGCCTTCCATGTATTCAGCGCTCAAACATCAAGGGGTTCCGCTCTATAAACTCGCCAGAGCCGGTAAAACGGTAGAACGTAAAACCCGAATGGTTTCTATTTATGAGCTTAGCCTAATCTCATTTGAGAACACTTTTTTAGAGTTGGATATTCACTGTAGTAAAGGTACTTATGTCAGGACTCTGGCTGATGACCTGGGCGAGACATTGGGAGTAGGGGCTCATGTTGTGGCGCTACGTCGAACTCAGGCCGGCCCATTTAAGCTCGAACAAGCCCAAAGCTATGAAAGCCTAGAGCAACTAAGAAAAGATGATGATTTTTCCGCTTTAGATGAATTCTTGATACCTGCAGACCAGGCTGTCATGGAAATTCCTGAAGTGGTATTACCTGGTGCTACAGCTGATTATGTATTACAGGGTCAGGCAGTTATTGTCCGACACCTGCCAAGTTCAGGATTAGTAAGACTTTATAAAGAAGCAACCTTTATAGGAATAGGTGAAATTCTTGACGATGGTCGGGTGGCGCCTAAACGGCTTTTCGTCTCTTAATTGTTATTCCTGCGGTCTAAACAAGTCGAACATTATTAAATAAACTTATTCAGTTTCAGTTTTCTATGGAGATTCTGCTCTTGCTATTGTATTTTTGAGCTTACGGTTCGTAGTTTAAAAAAATTAATAATCATAAAAGGTAAGAAATTATGTGCGATGAAAGAACTGCAAAAGAAAACGAAGAATTTTTTCAATCCAATCCTGATTTAAGTCGTCGACAGCTGGGTAAGGCTGCCGCTGGTGTTGGTCTGGCAATGATGCTGCCTCCAGTAGCTAATGCGCAGGAAATCACTGAATCTCATGTCGATATTAGAACCTCCGATGGTGTGGCAGATGCATTTTTTGTGCACCCTTCAACAGGTCAGCATCCTGCTGTTTTGATTTGGACAGATATTCTTGGATTGCGACCAGCTTTTGAAATGATGGCAAGACGTCTGGCTCAGTCTGGCTATTCTGTGTTGGTTCCTAACCCTTTTTACCGAAGTGCAAGAGCGCCAGTAGTTGAAGAAGGGGCAAGTTTTCAGGATCCTGCGGTCAGAGAAGTGGTGATTGGAATGCGATCAGTACTGACTGCGGAAACTGATATTTCAGATGCGGCAGCTTTTGTTGAATTTCTGGATGCTCAAAGTTCAGTGGATAGTAATCGTAAAATGGGAACCACAGGGTATTGCATGGGGGGGCCAATGGTCATGCGGACTGTAGGTACCAATAGTCGTATGGGTGCTGGTGGAACTTTCCACGGCGGTGGACTGGCTACTGATGCAGCAAATAGCCCTCACCTGTTGATTCCAGAGATGGATGCCAGTATGTTGATTTGTGTTGCGGCCAATGATGATGAAAATGAGCCTGAAGTGAAAAACATTCTTCGTGAGTCGTTTGCAGCAGCGGGTGTCCCTGCTGAAATTGAAGTTTATGAAGGAACACTACATGGTTGGTGCCCACCGGATAGCGCAGTCTATCATGAGGCTCAGGCAGAAAGGGCCTGGAGCCGTTTATTAAATCTATTTGAGAATGCTTTAGCTTAAGTCCTCAATGGTAATAACAGGTAGTTGATTATGAAAAAAGTTACATCTTTGGTATTAGTTGTATTTGCTTTGGTAAGTTCTTCCATAGGCTATTCTCAAAATGTTCCTCTGGAACGTCTCATGGAATATCTTGAGATAGATACAATTAATCCGCCAGGCAATGAAAGCCGGGGTGTAACTTTTTTCCAAAGGATTTTCGAAGAAGCTGGTATTGATTATGAAGCTGTCGAGTCAGCTCCCGGGCGTGGAAATATCTGGGCTCGACTTGAAGGGGGTGACGAACCGGCCCTGGTTTTACTGCATCATATTGATGTTGTTCCTGCCACGCGTGAGTATTGGGATACTGACCCGCTTGATGCAGTGATAAAAGATGGCATGCTATACGCCAGAGGGACCTCGGATACTAAATCACTGGGCATTATGCATTTGGAAGCATTTCTCTACTTACATAGAAATAATATCCAATTGAATCGTGATGTGATTTTTATGGCCACTGCTGATGAAGAGGCGGGTGGTTATTTCGGCGCTGGATGGTTGATTGAAAACCGCCCCGAAATATTTGAGGGTGTTGGTTATCTGCTTAATGAAGGCGGTGGCGCCACATTGATGGATAACGATCAGATTCAGTTGGCAATCGAAGTTGCGCAAAAACGTCCTTACTGGTTAAGACTGATTGCTACTGATGTTCCTGGGCATGGTTCAGTGCCAAGGCCAACATCTGCAACGACTCGCCTGATTGCGGCGCTTAACCGAATTCAGTTGAACCCTTTTGAGCCACACGTTACTGATACTGTAAGAGAAATGTTTGCCCGTATGGCACCAAATATGCCCCTTGAATGGCAGGATGCTCTAAGTAATATTGATGAAGCTATTCAGGATCCGGAGTTTTTAAGAGCGCTACAGGCAGAAAATCCGAGCTTTCATTCGCTGATTAGAAATACCTGCTCCATCACGATGCTAAGCGGGAGTGAAAAAATTAATGTTGTCTCACCCGAAGCAAGTGCTGAACTGGATTGCAGAATTTTACCTGATCAGGATGCTGAAGAATTTTTAAATGGCATTCGAGAGCGTATAGCGGATGATCAGATAGAAATTGAGCAAATCATGCTATTCAGCCCGGCAGAATCCAGTGCGGATACTGACCTATATAGCCTGATGACCAGAGTTATTGAGGAAAGATATGCTTCAGTGAATATCGTGCCATCTGCCATGACAGGGTTTACTGACAGTCATTTTTTCCGAGATCTGGGGATTGTAAGCTATGGGTTTGACCCGGTAATTTACCCGTATGGGGTAGGGGCAAATGTTCATGGCAATAATGAGCGTATCCCGGTCGAAGCCTTCAATCAGGCAGTTGATTTAACTATCGATGTTGTTAGGGAGTTCGTTGAAGAGTGAAGGTTCTTTCAGACGAATTTTTTGACTAATTAAATCATCGCCCCCCAATACCAGAGTTAATATAGAAAGAATGAAAATTATTGTTATTGGTTCTGGCTTGATGGGAGTGGCTACAGCCTATTATCTGTCCGAGCAAGGGCATGAAGTTATCGTTGTCGATAGACAGTCTGGCCCTGCTCAGGAAACCAGTTTTGCGAATGCCGGCGTGCTTCACCCCAGTCAGGCCAGCCCCTGGAATCATCCTGGCATAACCTGGCAGATACTAAAGTGGATGGGCAAGGAAAATTCACCCTTTTTGCTAAGACCAAGTGCTCTTCCATCATTACTTAGTTGGGGCCTTACCTTCTTAAATCATGCCAAACCAGAAAATTTTCAAGCAAATCTGAGGGTTAATACTGCTCTGGCTAACTACAACATAGAATGTGTTGAAGAATTACAAAAAAATCATCCTTTTGATTATTCTGCTAAGCGCCTGGGTAGTATGAAAGTCCTCGAAAATAATCAGGATCTTGAAAATGCCAAAGAACAAATAGCACTTTTTCAGGCAATGGGTATTGAATGCCAAGTGCTAAATCAAGCCGAGGTTTTTAGCAAAGAACCTGCTTTGGTAGAAAATGGTAGCAAGTTGGTTGGAGGAATTTTTTACCCAAAGGATCAGACAGGTGATGCACATCAATTTTGCTTAAAGTTGGTAGAGCTCATCAAGCGCAAACAAGTTCAATTTATATATGATCTGAATGTAGATGAATTTTCACTAGCCAATAATAAGATCACAGGTATTAAAACCAATAAAGGTGATTATTCTGCCGATGCTTACGTCCTTGCTGCTGGAAGTTATAGTCCCTTGCTGGTGAAATCACTAAAGCTTAAGTTACCTATCCGGCCAATCAAGGGTTACTCCATCACACTGGATATGGATAACTGGAAATTAAAACCCAAGATGCCGGTGATTGATGAAGAAGCACACGTTGCCATTACTCCTTTAGGTGATCGATTGCGTGCTGCAGGCACCGCAGAATTAAATGGTTATAACCTTGAGATTAATGCGCAACGCATTCGTTTGGTTTTACAACAAGTAATAGCCAGATATCCTGAAGCAGCGACTAATATAGAGGATGCGGATATCAATCCCTGGACTGGGCTGAGGCCAACCACTGCCGATGGGGTGCCTATTATGGGTGAAACCCCCATCAAGAATTTATATCTCAACACAGGTCATGGTCATCTGGGCTGGTCTCTGGCAATGGGCTCCGGGAAAATAGTCACGGATATCATTACCGGTAGTGTTCCTGATATCAATGCTGAGCCCTATGCCTTAGCCCGCTTTTTAAAATAACATCAGAATAAAGAACTATGAAATTTTTTAACTTACAATTATTGAAAGCAATAATACTTCCGGGTCTTATATTTCAATCGGTAGTTATCGCGGGTGGCTATGCGACTGGCCGAGAACTTGTGGAATTTTTTCTTTCCAATGGGCCTAGAGCAGGAATATATGGGATGCTGGTTGCGATGATAGTCTGGTCCCTGGTTTTGGCAACCAGTCTGGAATTCGCTAGGCAAATAAAAAGTAGTGATTACAAAACGTTTTTTAAAAATTTGCTAGGGCCAGCCTGGGTATTTTATGAGATTGTATACATCATAACTATTGTACTTATTTTGTCTGTTGTGGGATCAGCTGCAGGGCTGCTTTTGTCTGACATGATTGGTAGCCCCCCATTGATTGGTACAATATTTTTAATCGTCACTATTGGTTTTTTAACTTTTTTCGGAACAACACTGATTGAGAGAGTACTCGCCAGTTGGTCGGTGTTACTTTATGTAGTTTATATTTCTTTTTTAGTTCTCGGATTTTCTAAATTTAGCGGAGCCATTGAATCAAGTTTTTCAATTCCTTCTGACAATACAGCATGGGTGGGAGATGGTATCAAATATGCGAGTTACAACCTGGGTATTATCCCGACCATCTTGTTTTGTATAAGACACATTTCATCGCGCCAAGAAGCTATCGCTGGTGGCCTTATTGGGGGTGTATTGGCCATATTGCCTGGCATACTTTTTTATTGCGTACTTGTCGGTTTTTATCCAGATGTACTTGATGAAGCAGTACCTATTAATTTAATTCTAGCCGCAATGGGCATACCTTTTTTTCAGCTGATCTTTCAGATAGTGATATTTGGTACCTTCATTGAAACCGGTACAGCCTTGTTGCATGCCTTAAATGAACGTATTGCTGTGACCTATGAAGAAAAATCACAACATATGCCTGGTTATTTACGTCCTACAGTTGCTGTTTTTATTATGGTCGTTGCTGTTTTTGTCAGTGACAGGATTGGCTTGATCGATTTGATTGCTAAAGGTTATGTTTTGCTTACATATCTTTTCATCGCTGTATTTTTGATTCCATTATTTACTATTGGCCTGTATAAAATTGTAAAGTTTAAAACAGCTAAAGTGTGAGTTATTTCGATAAATACACTCATTTTTCTAACACAATAATCTAGAGGTAAACATGACAATTCAACGTTTTCAAACCAACGATCGCATGAGTCAGGTTGTTATACATGGCGATACAGTTTATTTGGCTGGACAGATTGCATTAACCGCACCGGGAGAGAGCGTTGCGGCACAGACAAAGGCTATTCTCGATAGCATTGATGCTAAGCTGGCAGAAGCGGGCACGGATAAGAGTAAAGTTTTAACTGCAACAATTTGGTTGTGTAGTATGGATGATTTTGAAGAAATGAATACTGTCTGGGATGAATGGACGAAAGGGGGGAATGCACCTTGCAGAGCTTGTGTGGAATCTACAAGGCTAGCGGCACCGCAGTTCACCGTTGAGATTGGGATCATCGCTGCTAAATAAATTTACCAAGATTTAATCACTGATCAACAAGCGTTACACAATAAAGAACAGAGGCGACTTATGAGTAATTTCAATTCCCGTGTATACAGTCTGAGAATTACTTTATTTTCTATCCTTGTACTTACAGTTTCTGCATGTTCTGAACCTGTCTCTTATGATTTTATTTTACGTGGTGGCACCATAATTGATGGTAGTAACGGTGCTGCATATCAGGGTGATCTCGCCCTTAATGCTAATCAAATCGTCGCTATTGGTGAATTAGGCAATGCTATTGGCCAAACTGAAGTTGATGTTAGCGGACTAGTGGTGGCACCGGGCTTTATTAATATCCATAGTCATGCCGAAGGTGATGGACTCCCGACAGCAGTGAATATGATCAGTCAGGGTGTCACTACTCAAATTATGAATGCTGATGGTTTTGGTCCTGTCGATATAAACACACAGTTTGAGTCTTACATGCAAAATGGTCTTGCCTTAAATGTTGGTGGCTATATTGGTTTCAACAGTGTCTGGAGAGAAGTCGCTGGGACTGAAAATATCAGACCAACTCCTGCTCAAATCACCCAAATGCAGGACCTCATTCTAGCGGGGCTGGAAGCAGGGGCATGGGGAGTGTCAGCAGGCCTGGATTATGTTCCGGGTTACTATGCAACTACTGAAGAAGTTATTGACGTTCTAAAACCATTTGCTGCATGGAATGTTGTATTTACGAATCATGATCGGGTAACACCAGAAAGTGGCTACAGTTCTATAACCGGCATGACAGAAACCATCACCATAGGCGAGGAGACAGGCTTAATTCCCTTGGTGACCCATATTAAGGTGCAGGGTTGGGAACAAGGTAGAGCAGATGAAATTCTTGAAAGGATGAGAGTGGCCAATACCTCAAATTCAGAAGGTGCTGTGGCTGATCTTTATCCATATCTGGCTGGTCAAACTGGACTTGCTGCACTGATTATTCCTAGTTGGGCTCAAGCTGGCGGGCGAGAAGCGATGTTAGAACGATTTAGAGACAGTGAGTTACGTGCCAGAATTATTGAGGAAGCTGAACAAGCGATGGACTTGCGTTGGGGCGGTCCTTCAGGAGTCCTTGTCGGCGGGCAGCAAGAATTAGCAGACATAATGAATGATCTTGATACTGACTCACATGGCGAAGCCGTTATTCGTATATTAGAAGAAGCAGACAATGGTGTGATTCTGCGTTTTGGTAGTGAAGAAGATCTCATTAAAATAATGCAGCATCCGAGTGTTTCAATTGCCTGTGACTGTGATGCAACGCCAGAAGGCACTAGGGCTCATCCGCGTTACTGGGGTACTTTTCCTAAAGTTTTGGGGGAGTATGTGAGAGAAAAAGGTGTGCTTACTCTGGAAAATGCGATTTACAAAATGACTGGTTTACCAGCAAAAACTATCGGTATGGAAGGAAGAGGCTTACTAAAACCAGGTATGGCGGCTGACATCACAATTTTTGATCCGGACACTATTATTGATCATGCAACTTTTGATAATCCGACAGCCAAGCCGGATGGGATAGCATATGTTTTTATCAATGGGGAATTGGCTTTCAGTAATGGAACAGTCACTGGAGCACAAGCGGGTAAAGTGCTCTCTAGAGCTTTACCCTAATTGAATGTAAAAAGTTCAGACCGTCGATTTATTCTCGCGGTGAGCCATAGGTGAAGCCCTCACTGCCGTCTTCATTAACGGTAGTCACGTATTCCACGTTACCCACATAGGGTGCATTTCGAGCTCTTGCTGCATGCACGATAACAGTATCGCCTTCCAATAATGTGTCCCGTTTCCATCCTCGACGTAATAGCGCACTTGCTGCGGCAAGTTCAAAGTCCCAGTGAATGACTTCGCCATTCTCATCAACGGCATCTATATATAAGCGCGCATGAGGATTGGTTAAAGACAGTCTGGTGACAGTGCCGGTAACGATGACGGGCATATTTATATCAAATTCAGATCTGAAATTATGATGGGCAGATAAAGGGCCTGAGACAAGCAACCCAGTCAAGATAGAAGAAAGTACTAGCAGTTTTATTTTCATTATTTTCTCCAATTACATTAATTGAAATATTGAGTTGATTGTTCATTTTCACATACCCATTCAATCAGGTTATCACCTGGCATTAGGCTCTGTTCAACTCGTAGCGAAAAAGGTTCTGTGTAAGCACCTGGATCATCAATAAGAATATCAATTTCCAGTTTTCCGAATGTTGGGCGATTAAAACGTTCAACGGTTCTTAGCTGCTCGGTGGTTGGGCTGCCATTAAAATCAAGCCAGCCATTTCCTCTGAAGTTTGTCGTTTCAACCACCAAAGTATCGCCTTCCCAATGACCTACTGAATAGCCATACCACCATTCCAGGGCATCATCATCGGGTAGGGGGCGTCCGTCCATAAAAATTTGACGCACGCCAGCGCTGGCTTCATAAATGATTGCCAGTCTATCTTCTCCTTGCACGATGTCTCTAGGTTGTCCATGAGTGTGAAATTGCATATGACCAAGTGGCAGGCAGTAGCTGTCAGGGTTCTCTATGCCGTTATTGGCCATTCGTCTAGCGCGTTCTTCACGTGCCCATGGCTGATAAGGCAAACCATTTTCAAAACCAAAACCTTGATCCCAAAAAGTCGCATAAGGAGCGACGCCGGGAGGTGGTGTAGCGGGTTCCCCAACAGGTCTACCTTGTTCACCGCTTTGATGATACCTAATGACATTCCAGGTTCCTGTGAAGTCAATTTTACCATCTGAAGTGCGAGGAGGTGGGGCTTCCATATTAACCGTATCATCGGGCAAAAGAGGGGTACCGGGTATTATGTAGAAAGGCCATTGCGCGCTTACAGGTAAAGACACCAGCAGGGCAGAGACCAATAGGGTGGAAGTTATAATAAGTGGCCTAGCGAAGGAGTGTTTCATAGGTCAGCCTCAAGCAATGTTCTTTTTATAAGTTCGTTCTTCAAGCTAAAGGAAGATAAGACAAAAGCTATATTAATTGCAAATTTAATGAATCAGCAGGCCTTGATATGCGCAAACGCGGATTGATTATATTTATGCTGCTGGTCAGGTCATTAAATTTAAGCGGCAAAAGCATCCATATCAGGTAGGCGAGTGGCAATATCGCTGCCGGTTTTGTCTGCAACCCAGCCTTCTACTGAAGGGAAAAAACGAATAAGTTTGAAGTCTGGGTTAACACCCATGTCAAACCAGTGGCTAACCTTTGAAGGTACGCTGATAAGATCGCCTTTTTCACAAAGCAACACGTAAACTTTATCATTGATGTGAAAGTAAAAAAGGCCGCTACCTTCAACAAAAAAGCGTATTTCAAAATCACTATGGGTATGTTCAAAATTAAACTGCTGGCGAATGCTATCCTTGTTGGGATTGTCTGGACTTAATATTGCAACATCAACCAACTCAAATCCGTAACTGTCATTGAGCTTGGAGATAGAATCCTTGTAGGCTTCAAGAATAGTCTCCTGATCAGCGTCCTCAGGTAAATCTGGCACTGTATCCCAGCGTTCAAACATAATATCCAGTTTGTTCATCTGAGAAGTGATGATGCCAACATCGTTTGTTGGTTTTGACAATGCTTGACCCGCTTCGTCAAAGACTTGTAGTTCGCTCATGGTACCAACCTTCTTTAATCTGATTCTTATATGTTTGGATAAGAGTAAGCCTAAAATCATAGCGATGAGGAAGTGTTATGTCCATAAAAAGGGCGTCAGCATGAGTAAGCAGAAGCAATTTCTGGTGAGGAGCGCTAGTGAACGAACTAAAATCGTTTCTGCCCAGTATTTCTGGCACCAAGAAAAGTAAAGTCGAAAGTACTTATGTGGGGAGAAAAAGTGTATCCAGCGTCCGATTTATGCTATCTTTCGCAGCCCGTCTTTTCAGGTGGAGGGAGTAACCCAGTTAACTATTAATATGCATGGTTAATTTGGCTTTATAAGGACATTCATTAATTAATGGCATATTCATAGGAGAGTAAAATGGCTTTAACTGTCGAAGAAAAAGCAGAAATCATTCGCGATTTCGCCTTGGCTGAAGGTGACACAGGCTCACCAGAAGTTCAGGTTGCAATTTTAACCAATAATATCAATCACTTACAAGATCATTTCAAAGAGCATAATCATGATCATCATTCCCGTCGAGGGCTGATTCGTATGGTTAACACTCGCCGTAAGTTGCTTGATTATCTAAAACGCAAAGACCTTTCACGCTATAGCACGCTAATTAAAAGATTGGGTCTACGTCGTTAATCAACCCTTCTCACCTGGCTGGCATTGGGTCAGTCAGGCTCATACGTTAGGTAATAAATATGTTAAATCCGATAAGGAAAGAATTTAAGTACGGCAACGATACGGTTGTTATGGAAACAGGCAAAATTGCTCGTCAGGCAACTGGAGCCGTTATAGTAAGCATAGGTGGTACCTCAGTTTTAACAACAGTTGTTGGCAAAAAAACAGCTAACCCAGGGCAGGACTTTTTCCCACTGACTGTTAATTATCAAGAAAAAACGTATGCCGCCGGTAAAATTCCGTGGCTTCTTCAAGCGGGAAGGTCGGCCTACTGAAAAGGAAACGCTGACCTCACGTCTAATCGACAGACCTATCAGACCCTTGTTCCCAAAAGGCTTCATGAATGAAGTACAGGTTGTTTGCTCGGTCATTTCGTCAGAAAAGAATGTTGATCCGGATATTGCTGCAATGATCGGTACATCTGCTGCTCTTGCAATATCGGGGATTCCATTCTCAGGCCCTATTGGTGCTGCCCGCGTTGGATTCACTGAAGCCGAAGGTTATGTTCTGAATCCAAGCTATGAAATGCTTGAAAAATCTGATCTTGATATGGTGGTTGCCGGTACTGAATCTGCTGTTTTAATGGTGGAGTCAGAGGCTAAAGAGCTTAGCGAAGACTTAATGTTAGGGGCGGTTTTATTTGCCCATCAGGAAATGCAGGTCATCGTTCAGGCTGTAAAAGAACTTAAGGCAGAGGCAGGTAAGCCAGATTGGGAATGGGTACCTGAAGAGAAAAATACAGCGCTGATTGAGTCTATTTCAGGGGCTTTTAGGGCGGGCATAACAGAAGCCTACACTATCTCTGACAAAATGCAGCGTCAGGACAAACTGGCTGAATTACAGGCGCAGGCTGTTGAGCAGTTTGCCAGTGAAGAAATTGAGCCAGCAGTTAAGGCTGGTGAAGTTCAAGACATTTTTGCTTCTTTGGAGAAGAAAATTGTTCGCAGCAACATTATTGCAGGACAACCACGAATCGATGGCCGCGATAACAACACGGTAAGGTCAATTTATGTAGAAACAGGCGTATTACCCAAAACACATGGTTCTGCCCTATTTACTCGTGGTGAAACTCAGGCCTTGGTTGTTGCGACACTAGGGCCTATTCGTGATGCCCAGATGATTGAAGGGCTTACAGGTACCATCAAAGATCCTTTCATGCTGCATTATAATTTCCCTCCCTTTAGTGTTGGTGAAACTGGCTTTATGAGCGGACCAAAACGTCGTGAAATAGGCCATGGTCGATTGGCCCGTCGGGGCGTTGCTGCAGTATTGCCAAAAGAAGAAGATTTTCCTTATGCTATTCGTGTTGTATCCGAGATCACTGAATCCAATGGTTCTTCTTCTATGGCTTCTGTTTGTGGTACCAGCCTGGCGTTGATGGATGCTGGAGTACCTCTAAAAGCACCTGTTGCCGGTATTGCGATGGGCTTGATTAAGGAAGATAACGGTTTTGCCGTATTAACCGATATTCTTGGTGATGAAGACCACCTTGGTGATATGGATTTTAAAGTAGCTGGTTCTGCAGGCGGTATTACAGCATTACAAATGGATATAAAAATTCAGGGCATCACTGAAGAAATCATGGAAACGGCTTTAAAACAAGCCAATGCCGCCAGAATGCATATATTGGGTGAAATGAATAAAGTGCTTTCAACTTCTCGCGAAAACGTTTCTGAGAATGCGCCAAGTATGGGTATGATCAAGGTCCATCCAGATAAAATCCGTGATGTCATCGGTAAAGGTGGCGTAACTATTCGCTCCATTACAGAAGAAACCGGTGCATCAGTTGATATCGATGATGACGGAAATGTTCGAATATATGGTGAAGATGCGGCTTCTCGAGATGCCGCTGTTGCCATGATAGAGGAAATTACTGCTGAAGCCGAAATTGGTAAGGTTTATAAAGGTGTTGTTTCCAAGATCGTTGATTTTGGTGCCTTTGTAACAATTCTGCCAGGCAAAGATGGACTTGTGCACATTTCTCAAATCGCCCAGGAGCGTGTTGAAAAAGTCACTGATCATTTAAGTGAAGGGCAAGAAATTGCTGTGAAAGTACTTAAAATTGATGATCGTGGTAAAGTCAGTCTGAGCATGAAAGATGTGACAGAAGAGGAAAAAGCAGAAGTCTAATTTTTTAAATTTAACTTCTAATGCAATAGAAGCCCGATATTCTGTTTGAATTCGGGCTTTTTTATGTCTGAAAAACTATTTTTTGCCATTTTGTATCAGATTTTTTGGCATCCGATTACACTATCCTATAATTCTTTGGGAACCTGGAACGCAGTTTATGACCTAATGAAATGACTGCAAAGAAATAGGTCTTAAGAAGAACCTTAGCAAAACTGTAATTACTTATTCGGACAAACGATGAATGACAACAAGTTAATTTTTTCAATGGTAATAGGCGTTATCGTCCTATTTGGTTTGTTTATGTTGCTCACCGGAGAAGAGCAAGACCCTGTGACCATGATTGTCACTAACGATGCGGAACAGGAAGAGTTTTCTCCACCAGATGTGGCAAATGAGATAATTGAAATACCTGCTGTGGAGCTTGAAGAAGACTTTGCGGAACGTGGAGCAATAGATGAGAATTTTGTTGAGCCTCTGGAGGAAATAATTGCCGACCAAGGAAATCCGGTTGAGCCTGAACCAGTAAGCCCGACTTTGCCCTCTTTAAACAATAGTGATGCCTTTATAAAAGAAGAATTGGCGGCATTGGATGGAGGCTCCCCTTTATTAAGATATTTAGTATCTGAGGAGTTGCTTAGGAAATTTGTGGTAATGATCGAAAATATAAGCCGTGGCGAGTTTCCTGAACGTAACTTGCCGCTACTTTATCCGCAAGAGAAAATGACAGTGACTGAATTGGGGAGTGAATTCTATCTGATAGATGAACAGTCTTATCAACGTTTTAATAGTTTGGTGGAAGTATTAGCCAATATTAGTACAGAAACAGCAGTGGATTTTTATCTGCATCTGCAGCCTCTTTTAGGTGAAGCATATGCCGAGCTAGGTATTCGCAATACAGATTTTAATGATGTCTTTATACAGGCTATCGATAATGTGCTTAATGCCAGAACGGCTCCTCAACCTCAGCAACTTATCCGGCCCAATCTAAATTATCTTTATGCTGATCCTGCAATAGAGAATTACAGCTCAGTTGAAAAATTATTGCTACGCTTAGGTCCGGAAAATGCAATAAGCTTGAAACGCAGGCTCGAATTCTTCAAGCGTCGATTAGAGCTAGATGCCTCAATGGCTGATTAGAGAATTTGTTTTAGCAAATCCTGGTGCTGCGCTGCTGGAAGTCTAGGGCCAAACTGACTGACAATAGCTGCAGCGCTCAGGCTGGCCAGTTTCCCTGCTGTTTCAAAATTCAGGCCAGTCGATATCCCATATAGAAAAGCGCCCGCAAACATGTCGCCGGCTCCATTTGAATCAACAGCAGTAATTTGATGTGGTGCAATTTTAATATAATTATCGCCATCAAATAATAAAGCCCCTTTGGATCCCAGCGTTATAACAAACGTTTTTGCGATACTTTTTAAAGCGGCAGCAGCAGCTTCTATAGTTTCTTCACCTGTCCAGCTCAGCGCTTCAACTTGATTGGCAAAAAGCAGATTAACACCATCTCCGATCATTTCTTCTAAGCCACCTCTGAAAAACTGAACCATGCCTGGATCGGATAAAGTGATTGCGGTTAAGACGCCGTGTGCCTGCGCAATATTTTTTGCTTCAACACAGGCTTTGCACGCGACAGGTGAACTAACTAAATAACCTTCCATATAAAGATATTTGGAATTTTTTAAAGCATCTTGATGAATATCTTCAGTGGTAAGATCTGAAGAGACGCCAAGATAAGTGAGCATGGTGCGTTCAGCATCAGGACTTACCATAACAAGACATTTTCCTGTGACACCGTAATCACTTCTTATGCTTTCCAGGTTGGTGTCTATATTATGATTACCCAGTTCATCCAAATAAAAATCACCAAAGTCATCATTGGCTACTTTGCAGGAATAAAAAGTATTTGCGCCAAACTGTGAGGCAGCATATAAGGTGTTTGCAGCTGAACCACCCCCTGCACGTTTTTTTAAACCATATCTCTCCATAAGACGTTTTAAAATGGTGCTTTGTGATTCCCCATCCACCAAGGTCATCAGGCCCTTTTGAATGCTTTCATGCTGAAAAAAATCATCCTCAACTTCAAATTCTTTATCAACCAGAGCATTGCCTAATGCATATATATGGTATTTCTTCATGAAAATTCCTTAGTGCGAGAGTTGTGAAAATGCGATTTCCGCGGCTTCGAGAGTTAGTTGTATTTCTTTTTTACTGTGTGCGGCAGATAAAAAACCTGCTTCAAAAGCTGAAGGAGCCAAATAAATTCCCTGATCCAGCATGCTATGAAAATATTGTTTAAATTGTTCAATATTACATTGCATAACCTGATTGAAACTCGAGATATTGGAATCCTTGGAAAAAAAACAACCAAACATGCCTCCAACCTGATTAGTGCTAAATGGAATACCGGCTGCATCAGCATGGCGTTGAAGCCCTTTTAATAACTCCTCGGTATTTTCAGTTAGCGCCTTGTGGAAACCTGGTTGAGAAATTTCATCAAGCATTATCAAGCCGGCTGTAACCGCTAATGGATTTCCTGATAAAGTCCCCGCTTGATAAACGGGGCCTAAGGGAGCCAGCATATCCATATATTGCTTCTTGCCACCGAAAGCACCTACGGGTAAACCGCCACCTATTACTTTTCCTAAGGTAGTCAAATCGGGATCAATATTATAAAGGCTTTGGGCGCCGCCTAGAGCAACCCTGAAACCAGTCATGACTTCATCGAAAATGAGCAGGCTTTCATAAGCCGTAGCGATCTCACGCAAGCTTTCTAGAAAGCCTGGTTTAGGAGGAACGAGATTCATGTTGCCGGCAACAGGTTCAACAATAATACAGGCAATTTCATGACCGTGTTGTTTAAAAAATTCTTCGATTGTTTCGCTATCGTTATAGGGCAGGACATAAGTTTGCTGAGCGGTACTTTCCGGTATCCCCGCCGAGTCTGGTGCACCCATGGTTAAAGCGCCTGAGCCGGCCTTAACCAAAAGTGAGTCTACGTGGCCATGATAACAACCTTCGAATTTAACTACTTTATCTCTCTTGGTGGCACCACGAGCCAGTCTGATAGCGCTCATTGTGGCTTCAGTCCCTGAGTTCACCAGTCTTACACTTTCAATTGAAGGCATTATTTTACAAATCAGATCGGCCATCTCAATTTCTTTTTCAGTAGGGGCCCCGAAAGCCAGGCCAAGCTCTAATTGTTGTTTTAATGCATTAACTACCTTGGGGTGACAGTGGCCAAGAATTAAAGGACCCCATGCCCCGATATAATCAATGTAAGCGTTGTCATCTACATCATAAACGTAAGCGCCTTCCCCTCTGGCAAAGAAAACAGGATTACCCTCAACACCCTTGAAGGCGCGAACAGGAGAATTCACTCCACCAGGGATGTGTTTTTGAGCTCTTGCAAACAAAGCTTTAGATCGTGAGTAAGACTTACTCTCAGACATATAGTTTTTCCTAAAAGGGTTTGGCGACGACGAAAATTATAATGGCAATTAATAAAATAACTGGTGCTTCATTAAACCAACGATAAAATTTATGTGAGTGAGTGTTTTTATCTTCTTTAAAAACTTTTAAATAGCGCCAGCACATGTAATGAAAAATTAGCAGCAAGAATACACAGGCTAACTTTGCATGCATCCAACCAGACTGCCAATAAAATTGAAAATTAGTGCCTAGAAGTAAGCCGCCAAAGATTATAGTTAAAACTGCGGAAGGGGTCATAATGCCCCAGAAAAGTTTACGCTCCATTATTTTGAAGCGCTCAAGGCTTACTCCATCATCTGCCATTGCATGATAGACGAAAAGTCGTGGTAAATAAAAAATTCCCGCAAACCAACAGGTCATGGAGATAATATGAA
>JAURLP010000003.1 GCA_030831165.1 Gammaproteobacteria bacterium
CCCTCCCAAATACCTCAAGGGCAACACTAAAGTATTTATTTTAGCTGTGATTGTTGCGATGTTGGGTAGCTGGGTATTGTTACAAAATTCTAATGAGGAAAATGAAGCGATGCCTGAAAATATGGAAGTGATCACAACAGCTCCTTATGGCTCATGGGAATCTCCGATTACTGCAGCCAGTATTTTTGAAGCATCCGACAATATCTCCACCTTAACTGTTGAAGGCAACGAGCTGTATTTTATTGAAAGAAGAGCCTCAGCCAATGGCCGAAATATTCTGGTGAAGCTTGATGAAAATAATCAAGCCATTCAGCTTACACCTTCAGAAATAAGTGTTCGAACACGTGTGCATGAATATGGTGGAAGACCATATCTGGTTGATGGCAGTGATATTTATTATTCACAATTTAGTGACCAAAAAATTTATAAGTTGTCTGCAGAGTCTGAAGCTCAAGCCCTGACAGCGGATGGTCTTCGATTTATGCAATGCGTTATGGACCATAACCATGATCGACTGATTTGTGTGCGTGAGGATCATCGTGGCCTGGGTGAAGCAGTTAACACCCTGGTTGCCATAAATTTATCTGATACTGGAACTGAAACTGTCGGGGAAATACTATTCGAAGGTACTGACTTTGTCAGCAGCCCTGCCATTTCTTCTGATGGAAAATCCCTGGCTTTTATCACCTGGTCTCACCCCAATATGCCCTGGGATGATACGCAATTACGCATAATAAGGTTCGCAGAAGATGGCTCGATTGAAAGTCAGATAGAAGTTCCGCAACAAGGCAATGTTTCTATTGCTGACCCTCAGTTTTCAACAGACAACACACTTTACTTTGTCGCTGATTTTGCTAACTGGGCAACACTTTATCGCCTGAATGACGATGGGCAGGTAGCACAGGTACTTGATCAGGATATTGAAATTGGCAGCTATGGTTTTGAAAATGAGGCAAATGCTGTTATTGCCTACTCCAAGGGCGGTTTAGACTATTTAGCCCGAGTTGATTTAACAACAGGAGAAATGATTAATATTGGCGATGCATTTTCAAATGTCGGATCAATCGCAGTTGCTGATACTGGGGTTTATTTTATTGCCTCCACTCCCCGCTCGCTGAATTCTATTTACCTGCTAGAAGGTGAGACTTATAGCGAAATATACAAACCCAGTGGCCCACAAATTCCTGAAGACTACTTATCTATTCCTCAGCCTTTTACTTATTCAACAGGGCAAAATGAAGAAGCTTATGGATTTTATTACCCGCCGGTAAATGCAAACTTCCAGGGTCCCAATGGTTCACTGCCTCCACTTATTGTCAAAGTTCATGGCGGGCCCGTTGGTGCAACGAGCTCTACTCTCGACCCCAGGATTCAATTCTGGACCAGTAGGGGTTTCGCACTATTTGATGTCAATCATCGAGGCAGTACAGGTTACGGTCGCGAATTTCGAAAAAAACTTTATCCGTATTGGGGCATTGTCGACATTGAAGACGCAGCCAATGGCGTCAATTGGCTATCTGAACAAGGTCTCATTGATGCTGACAAGGTTGCCATACGAGGGGGTAGTGCTGGTGGTTATACTACCCTTGCTGCCATGGCCTTCCAAGATGTCTTTAAAGCAGGCGCCAGTTATTACGGCATCAGCGATCTGGAAATACTGAATCAGGATACGCATAAATTTGAGTCTCGCTATCTAGATCAGCTCATCGGTGTTTATCCTGAACGCCGTGATGTTTACCTGCAACGCTCCCCCATTTACAGTGTTAATAATATCAAGGCTCCTTTGCTTCTTTTGCAGGGGCTAGAAGATAAAGTGGTACCGCCGAACCAATCAGAATTGATATTTGAGGCCTTAAAAGCCAATTGTATTCCTACTGCTTACATTACCTTTGAAGGTGAGGGTCACGGCTTTAGGCAGCCAGCAAATAATATTAAAGCCTTAAATTCCGAGCTGGATTTTTATGGGCAAATATTTGGCTTCACGCCTGCGGGCAATATCGAACCAGTGCTGCTTAACCGTTGCACTAATGTTACCCAGTGACGTGATTGAGCAAAGTATCTGCTAAAACTATTGTTACCCAGCACCAGGTGAGCTGTTGGAAAAGTAAATTCAGGAGTAATCCCCATTGACTGTTGCCATCACCCAGCAAATAAATACTGTCCTCCAGACTCTGAATAAGTCACTAGCCGATCATGACACCCAGACTATTACTGAAGCATTTTTAGATGACGCTTATTGGCGTGATTTATTGGCCTTTACCTGGAATATAAAAACCCTGGAAGGTCCTAAGCAAATCAGCGATATGCTGCAGGCACAGTTGCAGCATATCAATGCCCGCAACTTTATGATTGCACCCAATGAGGCAGCGACTGAAGAAAACGGTCTTGCCACAGCATGGTTAACATTTGAAACAGGTGATGCTCGTGGCTTTGGCCATATCAGACTAGCTGGTAACAAAATCTTTTCATTATTCACATCCATATCTGAACTAAAAGGTCATGAAGAAGCAGTCGGCTTCAACCGACCTTCGGGCACTTCGCATGGTGCTGATAAAAACCGAATAACCTGGAAAGATGGCCTCGCTCAGGAACGACAGGAACTTGGCTTCAAAACACAACCCTATGCACTCATTATTGGTGGCGGCCAAAGTGGCCTGGCCCTTGGCGCAAGGCTCAGGATGCTGGGCGTACCAACTATTATTATTGAAAAAAATAACAAAGCCGGTGATAACTGGCGCCAACGTTATAAATCCCTTTGCCTGCATGATCCTGTTTGGTATGACCATTTACCCTACATGCCTTTTCCGAAAAACTGGCCGGTGTTTACGCCTAAAGACAAACTCGGTGATTGGCTGGAATACTACTGCGAAATAATGGAGCTTAATTATTGGGCCAATACTGTCTGTAAAAATGCTCACTACGATGAGTCAAACGAACAATGGACTGTGACGGTCGAGCGTAAAGGTGAAGAAGTCGTTCTGAAACCAAGCCAACTCATCATTGCTACTGGCTTATCTGGCAAGAAAAAAATGCCTGTATTTAAAGGCGCAGAAAAATTTAAAGGCGACCAGCATCATTCAGCTGAACACCCGGGCCCTGATGCCTATAAAGGTAAAAAAGCGCTGGTAGTGGGTTCCAATAATTCAGCACATGATATTGCTGCTGCTCTTTGGGAAAACGATGTTGATGTCACCATGATGCAACGATCCAGCACCCTGATTGTACGTTCAGAACCACTCATGAATATTGCGCTTGGCCCGCTTTACTCTGAGCAGGCTTTGAAAAATGGCATTACTACTGAAAAAGCTGACATGATTCTCGCATCCCTTTCTGTCAAATTACTTGCTACCGCAGAAAAAGAAACCTATGACAAAATCCAGGAACTGGATGCCGATTTTTATGAGCGCCTGAGAAAAGCCGGATTCGATTTGGACTTTGGTGAAGACGGCACTGGGGCATACCTCAAGGCCTTGCGTCGTGGTTCAGGCTACTATATTGATGTCGGTGCTAGCGAACTGGTTGCTGATGGGAAAATCAAATTAAAAAATACATCCGGCATA
>JAURLP010000004.1 GCA_030831165.1 Gammaproteobacteria bacterium
ATTGCCTTGAGTTGAATGACATTGGATTGAGCTCTAAATTAATTAGATAAGTTGAGAACTATTGAAGCGATAAAAATATAAATATAAAAAATTAGGAGAATGATCATGAAAAAACAAAAACAAAATCTGCTCGCTAAATTCGTTCGGTCACTTGGCTTTTATTTATTTGCTACCGGTGCGGTATTTGCTCACCACTCCTTCCCAGCAACCTATGTGATGGATGAGACTGCAACTATCGAAGGGACTATGGTTCAGTTTCTGTTCCGTAACCCTCATTCATTTGTTCATGTAATGGTGTCTGATAAAGAAACTGGTGAAAGCCAACGTTGGGCTGTTGAATGGGGCGGCGCTAGTGCATTAGCTGGTTCTGTTGACCGTTCAAGTCTGAAGCCAGGGGACCAGGTACGTATTTCCGGCCAGCCAGGTCGTAACCCAGAAGATCATCGTATCCGTATGCAAAGCCTAGAAGTTATCGACGGCGACTTCATATGGGAAGGTGACTTCGATTAACACACAAAATATGAATTTTATAAACAGAACTTCAACACTACAAGCGGGCAAGTGCTAGGAAAGAATATTTTAAAAGTACTTTATCGGCTGTCCGAAAATGATGAATTTACCAAAGTAATCGGTAGAGGCATGCCTGACTTGGGAAGATTGTGCAGACAGGATAAGAAGTAATTAATATAAGAGAACCCTTAATGAGTATTTTAAATAAGATAAAACAAAGAAATCTGGTAAGTAATATTGCGATATTGATATTGATTTCAACTCTAACGGATTTGGTTCTAGCTCAAAAGCCTGAGCCGTTAGCTGCAAATAGCGCTGAAATTGAAGTATTACCCGTGCAGGGGAATCTTTACATGATTGGAACTGGGGGTAGTAATATTGCTGTTATGGTAGGCGAGTTGGGTTTGGTTGTTGTAGACAGTGGCAATATTGAAGCGTCTGATAATGTAGTCGATGCGATTCGTAGTCTTAGCCCTTTGCTGCCCCGATATATAATTAACACGGCAGTTTTGCCCGGGCATTTATCAGGTAATTCTGCAATTGGAGCTATGTTGCCGCCAGACACACGAGGTGGTTTCGGTATGTCAGTTATAGGGCATGCCAATGGACTGACCCTTTTAGCCACAGAGTTTGTAGAAGAAGTGCCCTTTGAATTATGGCCAAATAATACGTTCTTTGGTGAAAGTAAGGATCTGAATCTTAATGGTGAAGCCATTTTAATAGAGCATCAGCCTGAGGCTGTAACACAATCGGATGTTATGGTGTATTTTCGACAATCTGATGTGCTGGTAACTGGTGATATCTTTGATATCAGCTCATATCCCCATTTTTATCCTGAGTTGGGTGGCTCATTGCAAGGGATGATAGATGCACTTAACCGTATTATTGAGATAACTGTGCCTGAATTTAATCAGCAGGGAGGAACTTTAGTTATACCAGGCCATGGGCGTATTGCGAGTGAATCGGATGTTGTTGAGTATCGTGACATGCTCACCATCATTAGGGATCGAGTACGCTTGATGATTAATGATGGTAAGACCTTTGATGAAGTTCTTGCAGCCAGGCCATCTCTGGAATATGACGGAATTTATGGTGCAGGATCAAGGAATTGGACAACTCACATGTTTTTGGAGGCTGTGTATGATGATTTACGTTAAGCGAATATTTCAACAAAAAGAAAGTTGGAAATCATTATTGTGTCTACTGTGTTTAATATTGAGCTTGCCTTTATCTACTTTGGTTTTAGCCCAGGAATTAATTCTTGGTGGACCAGCCCAGGTAGCAGCACCGGGCAGGTTTGAAGCGCCAGTTGATTTGACTGGCACCTGGGTTTCCTTGGTCACTGAAGATTGGCCTTATCGTATGTTGACCCCTGCTATAGGAGACACTATGAGTGTGCCAGTTAATGAGAGCGGAAAAGCAGTAGCAAATAATTGGAATCTTGAAGCGGATAACGCGGCAGGTCTGCAATGTAAAGCTTTTGGTGCGGCTCATATTATGCGTGTTCCGACAAGATTGCAGATAAGTTGGGAAGGTGACTATACGTTGCGTATCGATACTGATGCGGGTTCTCAGACTCGACTAATAAACTTTTCCAGTGAAGGCCGCCGTCCCTTAATCAGCATGATGCTGGAAGCAGCAGGCCGCGAAAGAAGCTGGCAGGGATACAGCGTAGCCGATTGGGAAAATATTATGATAAGTAAAGCTTCCGTGATTTATGAGCAAGAACAGGTAACTCCGCCCGGAGGTGCATTGAAAGTCATTACTACTCAAATGCAGCCTGGTTATTTACGGGCTAATGGTGTGCCTTATAGTGAGGATGCCATTCTTACGGAGTACTTCAATCGATTCACTGCGCCCACAGGAGAGGAATGGTTTGTTGTTACGACAATAGTAGATGATCCGAAATATTTAATGACGCCTTATGTGACGACAACACATTTTCGACGTGAGCCGGATAATTCAAAGTGGAATCCAAGTCCCTGTGAAACTTGGGCGCCACTGGAAGGAGCCGTTACGCCAGGGTTTTAAGGAGTATTTGAAGAACTACAAGACTTCCCATGTAAACAGTAGTTTAGTTATAAGAACGTAAATGCCATGAATGCCTGGCAGATGACTTTCGGCAACTAATTGCATGATATTCTTCCTGGTTGTGAGTTGAATATACTCCAATAACTAAAATGTCTGGTTCCTATCCAGAACAGACAATAGCTTATTTTCTTTAAATACGATCTATTATTTCGTTATAATGGCCTATGGCTTTTCGTACGTTAATAAAGAAGTAGGTTCTAATGAAAAAGAAGATATTAAAAATTGCAAAAAAGCAATTATTGGTGGGTGGTTATGGGAAACTAAATTTTGCCAATATAGCTGATGACCTCAATACTACTAGAGCAAATTTGCACTACCATTTTAAAGATAAAGAAAATCTTGCTTTAGAAGTATTTAAAGAATATGAGATAGAAATGATTACTGAATATAATGACCTTAGGAATCAATCCAAAAATAATTATGTTGATTTCTTCATTATGATAGAAAAGTTGTCTTGGATTTTTCATGCAGATAAACATAAAAGAGGAAGTAAAGCTGTAGTTATTGAGCTTATATTTGATGCAGATTTACCAAAAAGAATCGAAAAAATGTGCAGAGAACTTTATGAGAAATTACGGAAGATAGTCGGTGGTGTGCTTCAAGATGGACTTGATTGTGGAATAATCAAGAAAAAGATTGATGTTGATAGAGAAGCTACTAGAGCGTTAGCCATTATGGTAGGTATGTTTACTAGCCGACATCATTTTCATTTTAATAAAAAATCAAAAGAGCAGCTTAATGGTTTACTAATAGATTGGGCAATAAGCTTAAATAAGTAATTTTAATATTAAATTATTCAATTGAGGGCTGGTATTAAAACGGGGGAGTTGTTTCATCAAAACTGTACGCCAACGCTATTAATAAATAGTTAGAGGAACAATCTAGGGAAAGTGCCCGCCAAATAACAAAATTAATTGACCAGAATGATAGTGGGACTTCACCCAGAGTGATGTAAGTGAAGACATGTCTTTTAGATATATATAAGTTTAATCTGCAGGTTCAGCGAAATTGACACATTAAATTTATTAAAATAGTTCATGCTATAATTTCTTTTGAAATTACAAGCTGTTTCTTTTTCTAAAACCTACTTTTCTGATATTTATTTCGTTCTTCGCCTTCAATTCTTCAATCATTATTTTTTTAGTACAATTTTTTATTTTAAACGACTTGACTGCTTACTTGCATGAAAGTAAACTTTTACAAGTATTTAAATATAGCAGATAAGTAATATCTAAATTGGATTAAATCAATTAACTGACGGTCGGGAATCAAACTGAATGTACAGCTAAATAAAGGTGTTACATGAAAAACGAAAATAACATACATAATTGCATTCGGTTTAAGTTGGCAAGTTTTAGCTCAACAAACTTGCTATTAGTATTTCTTGTTAATTTAACATCAGCTGACTTTGCGCAGGATCAAAGTTTGGAACTACTTCAATTAAGACCTAACCTTTACATGATAGCAGGGGCTGGAGCAAATATTGTTGTTCAGAGTGGGGATGATGGTGTGGTTGTTGTGGATTCTGGTTCAGGTTATAGAACTGAAGATGTACTTGAGGCTATAAATCAGATTGCAGGAAATGCCCCTATGTAACTAGTCCATATTACAGAAAAGAAAAAGTTGAGTTAGAAGCTTTAGGTTGTAAGGTTTCTTTTTGAAAAAATTAAAGAATCTTTTTCGTATTTATTTAAATAATTTCAGCAGGTCAAATAGCTAACATCTTGTTACCAACTTGACGTAAATTGAGGAGGCTCTATGCAAGAAAATACAAATGATGAAAAAGTATGTGACGAAAAGTTAATGAATAAAAATGAATCTGGGGTTCAACGCCGTACGGTATTAAAGCAGGGGCTCGCTGCAGCAACGGTTGGGCTTATCGGTAATCGAACGGCATTAGCACAACAGCAGGCACCAGCGATAGCGACTGGCACTCAGGCCGGCCGACGGTTTCGAGCTTGGGTTCAGAACGGTTTGTTACCAGGCGGAATAGACGGAGTCGAGGAGTTGACACTTCTAAATGATTTACAGCCGCGGCAAGTCCTCATTCGCACTGAGGCTTCGGCACCTTGCTACACGCTAGTGCAACAGGGCATTGGTGGTACGCCGATGATCGAGGCCCCTGGTTTCATCGAACAGGACCAAGTGCCGCAGATATCGAATCATACTGCTATAGGGTTGGTTGAGGCTGTGGGTGCTGATGTGCGCCGTGTACAACCTGGTGACCGCGTGATTATTGGAGTCGTAGCGCAATGCGGTCAATGTTATATGTGCCTGCGAGGGAGGGCTGACCATTGCCAGTTCTCGATGGGTATTGTCGATCCAGTCCGTTACTTTCCACCTTTTGCCACGCGCGATGATGGGACTGAAATCCGTGCTTCGATTGGGATAGGCGGGCTAAGTGAATTGACGGTCGCCTATGAAGAGTATTTATGTCCGGTATTCACGGAACTTCCGGCAGAACAGCTTTCACTACTGGGCGATACTGCTGCCGCAGGTTTTGGGACGGTTATGGGTGTGATGCCAATTGAGCCAGGATCTGATGTTGTGGTGCTGGGCGCCGGCCCGGTAGGGATGTCAGCCGTGCAAGCTGCGCGCATAGTGGGTGCTGCACAGATCATTGTGAGCGAACCCATCGCGCATCGCCGCGAGATGGCATTGCAACTCGGCGCCACGACGGTTCTCGATCCGAATGCCGAGGGTGATGGCCTTGTTGAGCGTATTCGTGAATTATGTAAGGGGCCAACCGACCGATGGTTCGCTGGAGGACGCGGGTGGGCTAACACCAGAACCACCGGCTTCACGAACCTTGATAATCGAGGCCCTGACTTCACAATCGAGGCGGTTGGTCGCACGGGTGATCGACCGTTGGTGGAATTGCCGCCTGATCCTTCAGGCATCCTCCCAATGCAACAGGCGTGGGAGTTTACGCGTCGAGGTGGTGAGATATGCTACCTCGGGTTTGGTCAGCCGGGAGAGGTGTCGTATCCTGCCACAGGATTTGCTAATTTTGGTCGTACCGTACATGCAGGCCAGCAAGGAGGCCTTAACATGATGCGAGACCTGCCAAGACTTGTGAAATTAGTTGAAAGCGGTGAATTTGATTTGGAAACTATTGTCACTTCAACTTGGAGTTTGGATCAGACCGACCAAGCGCTTCAGGTGGTCTCAGATCGCACAGAAATGGCGCCGGTCGTTGTGTTTGATAATTAGAAGGAAATCTTACTGCCGGATTAGATTTTCTTGTGAAAGTTAATATTTTTTCTAACGAAAAAAATGCTACATATTCATCAAGTAGATAGTATTTTTTGAGTATTGACAAGATAACGTTTTAAATTGAAAAGTACTACTATGAGGATACTAGGTACTGACAAGTTAACTATTTAAATCGAAATAATACTTCGGTTAAACATTCCTAATTAGCCACTGCGTTTTCCCAAGACGCAAAGGCGCGCTGTCTAAAATATCGATAATTTTCTGCTGAAACTAAATGCCTTCCTAGATTAAATAAATTATAAACAGCAGCATGTGTATTCAAGAACTTCTG
>JAURLP010000005.1 GCA_030831165.1 Gammaproteobacteria bacterium
AATCATGGGTTTAGCCCTGTTTTTCAATGATCGTCTTCAAGAGTTTGTACACTTTAGTAACCGTGAAACAATAGGTGTTTTGCTTTTATTAATAGCAGCTATAAGCTGGACAGTTTATGCATTGATTCAAAAGCAGTTATTAGTTTCTTTTTCGTCTGTGCAAATTTTATCCTTAATATATTTATTTTCCGCACTGATATTACTGCCCTTTACTTCACCTTTAAGTATTTTCCAATTATCCCAAACGGAAATCGTTTTATTACTATTTTGCGGCCTGAATACACTGGTTGCTTATGGCTGTTTTGCCGAGGCTCTCAATTGCTGGGATGCATCCAGAGTCAGTGCGGTACTGACACTCGCACCATTATTCACTATTGCCTCACTGAAAATACTTGTCATTGTATACCCTACTTACCAACATACTGATCGACTGGGTTTAATCTCAATAATAGGGGCGTTGTTACTAGTGATAGGATCAATACTCACTGCACTGGCTCCTTCTATTAAAATTGCCTGGAAAAATAGCTCATTCAGTGTTTCTAAAAATTGAGCTTCATGCTATTTTTCTGAAATAAAATTTATTGTTTGTTATGGCACCTCAACGCCTTCCAATAAAAGCTTAAAATAAAAATAAATATAAAATATAGACTGTTATATAAAGAGACTTTATGGCCGAACCAGTAAAAAGAAAGATAGCTTTCAGCACTAGCACCAATCATAAGGCAGATGTTGTAATAGCTGGCGCAGGAATATCTGGCATAGTCGCTGCATTGGAATTACTCGAATCTGATCTGAAAGTTATTATCGTGGATCGTGATGAAAAAAATAAGATTGGCGGCCTGGCAAAAGAATCCTTTGGTGCAATGTTTTTTGTTAACTCGCCTCAACAGCGTTGGACAGGCATAAAAGATAGCCCAGAACTCGCCCTTAGCGATTGGCTTGCCAATGCTGAATTCGGTGAAGCAGACATATGGCCTCGTCAGTGGGCTGAATTTTATGTCAACAACTGCACCCAGCTTGGCTACAAATGGCTACGCAAACAAGGCGTTCAATTTTTACCTGTCGTCAATTGGGTCGAACGAATTTCCGATAAAAATCCAGGCAACTCTGTTCCAAGATTTCACATCGTTTGGGGCAGTGGTAAAGGCCTATCTGACACATTGGCCAATAGACTTTTAAGCCATCGAAACATCGGCAACTTACGAATTTTATTTGAACATAAAGTGACAGAAATTATTAAGCGTGATGGGAAAATTACCGGTCTGTCAGGTATTAACGAAAAATCCGGCAATCGTTTCACCGTTGAAGCCGATAATACCGTTATTGCTTCTGGTGGAATATGCGGAAGTATCGAAAAAGTCAAAGCTAATTGGTACAAACCCTGGGGAGAGCCGCCAGAAATAATTCTTAATGGCGCTCATAAATATGCACAAGGAATATTACATGATGCCGCCTCGGAGATTGGTGCAAATATCACTCATATGGATAAATTATGGTTATATCCAGGCGGTGTTAGTCATCCAAAGCCAAGACATCCACAGCACGGCTTAAGTATTTTGCCCTGTAAATCAGCACTTTGGCTAGACAGCCATGGCCGACGGTTTGGACCCGAACCGCTTGTTGCCGGCTTTGATGCACGTCACCAGGTTGAAACGGTCTGCAATCAAGAGCATAAATATTCCTGGCAGGTGATGAATATGAAAATTGCCATACGAGAACTGTCAATTTCAGGCTCTGAACATAACCCGTCCATAAGAGATAGAAAACTGTTTCGTTTTCTCAAAGGTATTTTATTTGGCGCAAAGGGTCTGGTCGATGACATGCTCACGAACTGTGAAAACTTTGTCACAGCAAACTCCGTTTCTGAACTGGCTGATAAAATGCAGGCACTTTCGGGTGATGTCGAAATTGACAGAGCCGCCATGGAAGCAGCAATCCAGCAATTTGATATTGCTGCGGACCCCAAAAGCGGAACCTATGACAGGCAAAGAGAACTTATTCGTCAAGTCAGAAAGTATCCTCTTGATGGTATACGCACCTGCAAGGATCAGAAGATTGATGATAAGTCGGCATATCCTTTAATTGCCGTCAAAGAGCATATTCTGTCTCGAAAAACCATGGGAGGCATACAGACAAATCTGGAATCACGTGTACTGACTGCGACAGGTGAAACAATACCCAATCTATACGCTATCGGGGAAGTGGCAGGTTACGGCGGCGGCGGTGTTCATGGTTTAAGATCACTTGAAGGAACTTTTTTAGGAGGTTGTGTCATGTCCAGCCGTTTAGCAGCAGCCGATATACTAAATATAAACCTGCACTAAATGTAACCCCTGTGATAGTTTATACAGCAACTCTCCAGGATGATTGATATAAAGGCAAACAATAATAATAAGGAAATAACCTTCGATGTTTAATTATATTAAAACCAATCTTGGGCCGGGGTTAATCTTTGCTGCTGTCGCTGTTGGCACATCACATGTTGTGCAATCCACTCGAGCAGGTGCTACCTATGGCTTGAGCATGATTTTCCTTGTTGTACTTGTCTGTCTTGTAAAATACCCAACCTATTTGTTCAGTTCACGCTATGCAGCAATAACTGGCGAGACTGTTATAGATGGTTATGCCAAGAGAGGGAAATGGTTCCTCTACATTTTCCTGGCGCTTATTATGATTGAATTATCAGTCGCAACATCTGCAGCCTCACTGGTCACGAGTGGCATTATAAAAAGCGTATTCAATATCCCCATGGAAACAACTGTGTTATCCATGGTTCTGTTGTTCCTTACGATTGCCATTCTGGCAGTAGGCAAATACAAGGCGCTGGAGTCATTTTGTAAAATATTGGTCATTGGCTTTTGTATCACCACACTTATTACGACTTTTATAGCTCTGGTTGGTTTTGAATCATCCACGATGGAACCCATCAGCCAATTAGCATTTGATCGCCCTACCACTTTATTTTTAGTCAGTATTGCCGGTTGGATGCCAACTGGAATTTTAGGTGCGGTCATGCTTTCGAATTGGGTACTGGCGAGAAAAAATAATAGCAACGGGATGCCCTTCACCCGAAAAGAAGCTGATTTCGACTTCCATGTTGGTTATGGCTCTTCAATATTTTTAGCCGCTTGTTTTGTTATTCTGGGCTATATTGTTATTCGCGGAGCAGGAGAGACTATTGCCAATGATAGTGCAGGTTTCTCGGTTCAAATCATTAGCTTATTTACCAGCACAATAGGCAACTGGGTATTCATTTTAATCGCCGCCACGATTGTGGCTGTAATGTACTCTACATTATTAGCACTGGTTGATGGTTTCCCCCGCCTGACAGTCGATGTGCTAAACACCCTTTGGCCAGACATAACTAAAGCCATAAAAGAAACCAATCTATATTTTATTCTATTCGGTCTCTTATTCATTCTGGTGGGCTCAGTATTTTTTCTATTTATGAATTCATTTACTCAATTTATTGATTTTGTCACCGCTACTGGGTTTATCATCACACCGATTATAGCGACATTTAACCACGTCATTATTTTCTCTGAAGATATACGACCAGAAGAAAGACCAGGTCAGGCCCTCAAATTATGGAGTTATTCAACCATAGCAATATTTACTACTGTCACCCTGCTATGGATATATTTCCAGATAACTTCTTGAGTCGACAAGTCTTAAGGCAAATTAAGCCTTAACTTGTTGAACTCTGACCAAGATCAATTTCAAAATAAGCTACTCCTAATAGAATCGACCGAAGCTAGGAATAAACACTTACATAAGAAAACCCAAAATCTATTGCGAAACTTCGGTTTGCTGCTTACGCCCTATGATAGGATAAAGTTATCACTATTTAAGTTTATTTGATATTTTATTTCCATATAATGCCCCACATATTTAGAAGGCATAGCTTGCTTAAAACCAACGCTTATTAACAACGCTTAGAGATTAAATGAAGCCGAGCGCGATATGCGATCTGCCCTGGTTAACTTGCGAGCGACCACAGAGCTTAAGAACGTTGCTTTAAGAGAGCTGGATGTCGCTCAGGCACTCGCTGATGCAGAAGCCAGACGTTTTGAAGCAGGAACCAGTGATTTTTTCTTGCTGAATGTGCGTGAACGCATGTTAGCGGAAGCGCAATTAAGGCGTTGGCAAGCCGAGCTTAATCACCAAATAGCCCTGGCCAATTATTATGGAATCAGTCTGGATTTGCCTGATATTTATTGAGCCAGATCAGTTGCTACACTCATGCTTCAGTTAGAAGCCCTCTAAAACAATTTTCCCAATTGCCCTGTTGCTTTCAATTTGCGCATGAGCTCTTTTTAGATTATGTGCATTAATGCTGCCAAAGTTTTCACCCAGAGTCGTTTTAATTTCCCCGGCATCAATGAGCTCGGAGACTTTATTCAGAAGTACTCTTTGCTCTTCAATATCCGCTGTCTGAAACATTGATCTTGTGAACATAAATTCCCAGTGTATGGAAACAGATTTCTGTTTCAGTTTCATAATATCCAGCCCGCCTTCAGGATCATCGATCAAGGCAAGCTTGCCTTGAGGCGCAATAACTTCAAGCAACTGGTTATAGTGCTGGCCTGTATGAGTGAGCGAGGTAATGTGTGTCACATTACTGATCCCCAAACTATCTAGCTGTTCTCTGAATGATTGGTGATGGTCAATGATGTAATCAGCGCCTAACTCTTTCGCCCAGGCCCGGCTTTCGGGTCGAGATGCGGTGCCAATAATGGTTGCATTTGTAAGCTGAGCAGCTAGTTGTACTAAAATTGATCCAACGCCACCTGCTGCGCCAACCACCAGCAGGAGCTCATCAAAAGAAGCTGTATGATCTTTGGTTTTTAAGGCTATCCTGTCGAACAATAATTCCCAGGCAGTAATTGCTGTTAATGGGACTGCTGCAGCTTCTGCATTACTTAAGGATTGGGGTGCCTTGCCTGCAATTCTTTCATCAACTAAATGATATTCTGCATTGGTTCCACTGCGCGTAATGTCTCCGGCATACCAGACTCGATCGCCAACCTTATACGATAATACTTCATCCCCAACTTCTACTACTTCTCCAACCGCATCATAGCCTAAAACTTTATATTCGCCTTCCGGTGGCGCTGCTCGCATCCGAACTTTAGTATCAACCGGATTAACGGAAACAGCGCTGACTTTAATTAGCAAATCACGTGCACCAGGCGTCGGTGTTGGCAACTCAATATCTTCGAGGGATTTTGGATCATTAATATCTAAAGATTGAGCGTATCCTACTGCTTTCATTTTTTATCCATTGTAGAGTAATTCTGCTTTTACATTTAAGTATTGCAGCGATGTCTTTGTAAAAGAGTATTGCTGTTCTCGTTCCTGAATAAGCTTTCAGCATATATAGATCAATTCTTTTATGGGCTGTCTTGAGGCTCTATTGGCAAAGAAGCTATATAAGCTGTGAGATTAATGATGTCATCGCCACTTAGATTCTTAACGACAGCATCCATCAAGGGAGACCATGCTCCATCTCTAGTGCCTTGCTGGAAATCAAATAATTGTCGAGCCAGGTAACTTGGTGACCGACCTCTTATAGGAGGCACAAGCCCCAACCCTTGCAATTCCTCGCCGTGACAAACTGCACATGCGATAGTTTTATCTCCGCCGGTTGTTGCCAACAATTCTCCAGCGCTGACAGCTCCAGTTGGCACATATGCTCGAAATCCTGCGCGTGGGTTACGCCACAATTCTGTACCTTCGGGATCCACGGGCATTTCGATGATTCTTCTACCGATTGGCTCTTCGCCAGCTTCATCCCCTTCAAGCGGGATATGCAAACCACCACGCCTAAAGGTCAGAGGAACTATGTCAGTCTCTACTACTTCGATCCATTGATCCCAATTCATTGCTCCATAATATTCAGCTGCTTGCCGAATTTCTTCATCTGTCATATTGACCGCAAAGGCAATCATATTGAAGGTATTGGCTTTTGCCGTATTTGCACTACTGCGCAGCCCAGCCCTCATGTCATGCAATTGTTGGATGAAATATTCCGGCGCCAAGGCCACCACACTGGCATTCTCTGGCTTGCCTTGACCATTCGCGTAGTGACAAAGTGAGCACGCCATGATGCCAGCTTCTTCACGACCTACAGCAACAATCGGCGGCATGGGAAGATGATCCTGCGGATACCAATCAGCCGGACCAAAACGATTACGAGCTTCATCCAAAGTAAACATGCCATCTGAACCTGGAAGCGAATGCAGGCTTCCATCATCTTCTTCAGGAGGAAAGGCGGGAGAAATAGCATAGGCCCAATCTAACTCTTCGATCGTGGCCTGGGCATTTAAAGGCATTGAGAATATGAAAAAAAAGACAGTAACACTAGGTATTAGCAAGATACTTGATAGTGTTGAAATAGTTGAAAATTGCTTTTGCTTGATAACAGAACATAAATACATTGATCTCACTCCTCAGATTCCTTAAGGCCCAAGTCAGTCAATTTACAGGCTTTGGCATTAAGTATACTTTTAATTATTCTTAATCTAACGAAACAGTAATATGAATGAAATCGCGAAACACTTCAAATATTCATTCAATGACTTAATCTGCAGCTTCACTTAAGTTAAGCTCTCTCTTATGCAAAGCATCGAAATAAACAAGCTTAAATCAGTCGTTACTGTATTTGCTAGCTTAACATTTCTTGGAAGCTATCAAATAACAGATCGCCTGACATCTGATGCAGCATCTTCATTGCAGCCATTAAACACACTGGCATGGATTGATCATGAAGGTGATGTCGAAGCTATTGCCATTCCTGCGAGAAATTATATTTATGCGCAACTTTCACCCGATGGGAAACAAATCGCTCTAAATATACGTGATGCATCAAGTGATATCTGGATATTTGATCTGCAGTTAGAAAGCCTACGACGTTTGACGCTTGACCCCAGTTCAAATATTGGTCCGCTTTGGGCCCCTGATGGTCGCCTTGCCTTTACACGGGTAGTTAATAACACTCAGGAAATATCATTACAAGCCGCTGATCACAGCAGCCCTGCTCTACAACTTTCTATATCGAGTAATAATGCCAAATACCCCACGAGTTTCAGTGCTGATGGCAAAAAGCTTATTTACCACACCAGCACTTTTGGTTATGACATCTGGTCGCTTTCTTTTGATGCAGATAATAAGAGCACTCAGACACTGTTAGCCAACCCAGATCAGCGTGAAACTAACGGAGTTTTATCCCCCAATGAACACTGGATTGCTTATGAATCTGATCAAAGCGGAGAGTTAGAGATCTATGTTAGCCCTTTCCCGAATGTTAACTCCGGACGTATACAAGTATCAGTTGATGGTGGTAGCAGACCTCGCTGGCATCCTGATGGCAATGAACTTTTTTATATTAAGCAATATGAACCAGAACTAAGCGGGGCATTAATGTCCGTCTCAATTGATGATGATGCTGAATTTATTATTAGCCCGCCAAGGCTTTTGTTTGAAAATAATTTTATTGCACCCAATGCCGGACATCAGGTTTATGATATATCTGCAGACGGCCAGCGTTTTTTGATGATTCAGAACCAGCAACAAAGTGCCTTTTAAGTTTTTATGCTTACAACAAAAAGGGCGGCCTCATGCCACCCTTTTCATATAGATAATCTTAATTTATTGCGCTTAATTATAGAACAGCTCTAGTCGGGATATTTTCCAAGTGCCGTCTTCTTTTTTAAACTCCCACTCATACATGCCATGCGTATTGACAACGACCTGTTCTCCTGGAGCCCTGTTGCTTACTATCGCCATGGATTTGCCTGTTATGTAACCGGCTCTAGGCATATCTATCACAATGTTTGTCATAAAATGATGGCCGTCACCTGTAGCGTTTTGAATTCGTCTTTCTACCCGCTCTGAAAACTCGGTATAAAGATCATTACGTCCTTCTCTGGTATTTATCAGTTCCCCATTCACATTAACCTTGAAGATCCCATCTTCTGCAAACAACACCAAAAGCATGTCCGTGTCATAGTAATCAATACCGTAGCTATAAGAATTAATCAAATCATAAACCGCGTAACGATCTTCATAAGAAATTTCGTCTGCACTGGCTTTGCTGGAAATAAATGCCAGCAGGGTAATAGTAAATATTAGTTCGTATTTAATTCTCATAACTTCCTCTGATTTTTAGGCTTAGGCTTTATATGATATAGGCAATTAAAGCGGTTATACACCAAGGATTTATCTACTGGTAAAGGTTTTACTAATTATTTTCCAGCCATTGCCATCATCAATTAAATGAAAAAAATTAGTGAAACTCATCCCATCGGGATAGGTTTCTACCAAGGTAACAGTCGCCACCTTATCTTCAATACTTAGTTCGGTCACGACTGGACTATAGTAAAAATTTTCCACATGCTTCATAGGCGACTTACAAACCTCAGCTATAAAAACATCCGGGGTGGCCAATAATACCTGCCCTCCTAAATAGCCATTCATCACAGCTTTGTCATGAAAGCTTGCCTGCAGTTTATCCGCATTACCTTCATAGGTTCCTTGTGTGTACAGCTCTATCACTTTACGAATATTTGCTTCTTGTTCCATTTATTTACCCCCTAATAAACTTTATTTTTCACCCAGCAAAATCACAATCGATGCTTCGATAAATCGCCGCAAGCTTGTTATGGATTCTCCAGCTCGAACGCGAATTGAAATACTATGCAATAAAGCCTGTAGTAATTTGCTCAGTGATTTTGCATCAACACCCTTTTTAATTTGCCCCTGTTCAATTGCCAGCTCGACTCGTTGCATTACCCTTGCGTCAACATGATTAATTGCGGCCAATAAATCCGCCTGGACTTCTGGGTGAATCAAGGTGGCTGCTGGCGCAGTCGACCAAACCATGCAGCCGAGTGCCGTTTCGTCCCTGGAATATACCTCCAGCGCTTTGTAGTAGAATTTTCTCAGTCCCTTGCGGATATCCTTTTCATGCATAAGAGTCTTTGTGAATGCTTCATCCATTACCCTGCCGAACTGAACTAAAGCCTGACGATAGATTTCTTCTTTATCTCCGAATGCCCGGTAAATACTGGGCCGGTTCATCCTCATAGCATCTGATAAATCATCCAGCGAGGTGCCGCTAAAACCTTTTGCCCAGAACACAGCACCAGCAGCCTTAAGGGCTGCTTCAGTGTCATAAAGTTTGGGCCTGCCACGTTGAGGGGTCATATATTTGTACCAATTCGCATAATAATACTTGCTTTATCTATTTTTATGCGAGATAGTACATAAAAAAGCAAAGGGTAGCAATCATGGCACTGGTCAGTGATTCAAAAAGCACTATCGTTCCCAACCTTAAAGGTCTACATCTATTCTATTTCGATGGCGCTCCTGCGCCTAGCGTGTGCGCTTTGTGCTAGGGGAAAAAGGGCTGAAACGTGGCCGGGAAGAAAAATTTGATGCCGACACTCAGGATGCAGCACAAGCACAAGAAGGTCATTGGATAAGCCGATCCGTCTCACTCATCAAAAAAGAAAACATGACACAAAGCTATGCAGACATCCATCCCAACATGGTGGTACCTGCGTTAGTACATGATGGTCGGCTTTACCTTGAATCCATGGATATTATCGAATACCTAGATCAAGCCTTTGGCGGCGCGCCCTTTGTACCTGCCGAATCACCCTTGCGTGAAAATACTTTAGCGCTGGTTCAGTTAGCAAAAGAATTACACTTGTCGCTGCGCTACGTTAGTTTTCGCTGGAGCCTGGGTCGACTCGCCATGTTAAACCCGAAGGAAAGCCAGCATTTAAAAACACTCGCTTCACAAGGTAAGGATGAAGAAAACCTTGTATCTTTTTATGACGCTTATAGTAATAACGGCATTCCTCAAAGTGTTTTTGACGAGCACCTGCTCAAACTTTATACAGCATTTAAAGACCTTGATACCCAACTCGGTGATGGCCGACAGTTTTTAATGGGAGACAACATAAGCATCGCCGATGTTTTTTGGTCGATGAAAATGCTGCGTTTGATTGAAACCGGATACCCTTTCAAAAAACTACATCCAGCACTTTATGAATGGTATCAGCGCATGTATGCACGGCCGGCATTCCAGAATGAAGTCATGGGCAGGAACCGCACACTCAATCGTGTTTGGCGAAGTAAGGCCGCAATAGAGCGCGCTTTTGGTGTGGGCCTGAGTAAGGCGCTTAACCACCTCATTGCAGCGTAACGCAAACAAATTCTTCAGAGCTTAAGACATGAATAATACGACTATCAGAACTCCAGCCAAAGACCCTGGCTGCTTGCATGCCTGGCAAATGATACCGCGCTTTATTGGCCTGGACATTCGTATGGCCAAACGCAAAAGGCAGCTTCGATTGGGCACGAGCGAACTTATCAAGCTAGTGCCCGAAGCTTATCGTATTCCTGATTCAAAACTTGCTCAACAGGCAACAGCTTTAGTCAGAGAAATCTCGGATGATATGCTCTTGAATCATTGCTATAGGACTTATCTTTTTGGCTGTATTCTTGCCCACCAAGACGGCCTTAAATTTGACCGGGAAGTATTTTATTTAGCCAGCATCATGCATGATATCGGCCTGAGTGAGAAACATGCTGCTGATCCTGGCTCATTTGAA
>JAURLP010000017.1 GCA_030831165.1 Gammaproteobacteria bacterium
CCTGCTTATTTTGATGAGGCGCAACGCCAAGCGACCAAAGATGCTGCAAGAATTGCCGGTTTAAATGTTTTACGTTTATTGAGTGAGCCGACTGCAGCCGCAGTTGCTTATGGCCTGGATAAAAAGCTTGAAGGCAATGTCATTATTTTTGACCTGGGAGGCGGCACATTTGATGTTTCACTGATGAGGCTGGAAAAAGGGGTATTTGAAGTGCTGGCCACCGGTGGAGATACTGCTTTAGGCGGTGATGATTTTGATCGCGCCATTATGCAATGGATTCAGGAACAGGCTCAAATAAAATTACAAAAAGAGCAAGTAGTTGAGCTTTCTGCAATCGCAAGAAAAGCAAAGCATCAGTTAAATGAAGATCAAAGTGTAGAAATAAAATTCTCTGGCTGGACTGGTGTTCTTGACCGTGAACATTACTATCAACTCATAGATCCATTAATACAGCAAACACTGAAAGCCTGTCGACGCGTACTTCGGGATGCGGCGCTGGCAATTGACGATATCACTGATGTCGTCATGGTTGGTGGTTCAACCCGTTCACCTCGTGTACAGGAAAAGGTGGCAAGCTTTTTCCAACAAGCATTACTTAATGAAATTGACCCTGATCAGGTTGTTGCTCTAGGTGCTGCGATACAGGCGGATATTCTGGTGGGAAATAAATACGACAAAGATCTTTTACTGTTGGATGTCAATCCTCTTTCGCTGGGTATTGAAACGATGGGAAGTCTGGTTGAAAAAATAATTCCACGTAATACAACCATTCCCGTTAGTCGAGCCCAAGATTTTACAACCTTCAAAGATGGTCAGACTGTCATGAGTTTGCATGTCTTGCAGGGAGAAAGAGAGCTGGTAGAAGACTGTCGATCACTGGCCAAATTTGAATTGCGCGGCATCCCTCCTATGGTGGCAGGTGCTGCAGTTGTTCGCGTGTCGTTCCAGGTAGATGCAGATGGCTTGCTTTCGGTCGAAGCAGAAGAACAATCTTCCGGTGTAAAAAGCAGTATCGTAGTAAAACCTTCCTTTGGCCTGGAGGAAAAAGAAATTGAGTCGATGATCCTGGCATCGCATCAAGAGGCTGAGCATGATCGAGATCTTCGAAGATTAAAAGAAAATGAAGTTGAAGCCTTACGCATAATTGAGGCTATAGAGTCAGCCTTATCACAAGACTCTGATTTACTAACTGAAGCGGAATTAAAAACACTGCAGCAAGGTCTGGGTAAATTACAGGAAACCCTGAAGAGTGGAGATGCTGATTTAATTCGACAGCACTCCGAAGCTCTTAATGAATTAAGTGTTACTTTTGCTGCCAGACGTATGGACAGTCAAATAAAAACTGCATTCAAGGGTAAAAACTTAGAAGAGGTTGACCGTTAATGCCAAAACTTATCTTTATGCCACACCCGGAACGTTGCCCTGAGGGGATGGAAATAGAAGCAGAATCGGGTGAGAGCATTCTAAATGTCGCCCTCAGACATGGTATAGATATTGAGCATGCCTGTGAAAAGGCCTGCGCTTGTACGACCTGTCATGTAGTGATACGCCAGGGCTTCGATTCTCTTGCAGAGTCTGAAGAAAATGAAGATGACATGCTGGATAAGGCTTGGGGTTTAGAGCCGGAATCACGGTTGAGCTGTCAGGCTTTGGTGGCAGATGAAGATCTGCTGATTGAAATCCCCAAATACAATATAAACATGGTGTCGGAAGGGCATTAAAAAGTGCTCAATATGGACTTTTCAAAAAGAGTGCTTATTCATACTCGAGATCAGGAATGGCAAGCCAGTCCAATGCCTGGCGTCTGGCGTAAACCCCTAGCCAGAGAAGAAAAAGAGCAGGGCCATGCAACCAGCATCGTCAAATATGATGCCGGTTCATCTTTTTCAGAACATGATCATCCGCGAGGCGAAGAAATATTTGTTCTCGAGGGTACATTCTCTGATCAAACCGGTGATTACGGTAAAGGTCAGTACTTCAGAAATCCAAAAGGTTTTAGACATGCCCCGTTCAGTAAAGAGGGCTGTGTCATTCTTGTAAAGCTGCATCAGTTCCAGGCTGAAGATAAAGCACATGTCTTAATCGACACCCAGAACACACAATGGCAGCAAGGGCAGGGCAAATTAAAGGTAATGCCTTTGCATACCCATTTAACTGAATCGACAGCACTTGTATTCTGGCCCGCGGGCTCGACATTCCAGTCTCATACGCATTTTGGTGGAGAGGAAATTTTTGTCATTCGCGGGGAGTTGTTGGATGAGTTTGGTCGTTACCCTGCAGGGACCTGGCTAAGAAATCCACATGCGAGCTGGCATAATCCCTATGCAATGGTAGATACAATAATATGGGTAAAGACCGGTCATTTATAGGATGCAGTATTTTTTTATAGAAATGGAAAATAGGTTAATCATATGAAATGGACAGATACGATAGATATAGCCATAGAGCTAGTAGAAAAATACCCGGATGTTGATCCTCAATATGTGAATTTTGTTGATTTACATCGCTGGGTTTGCGAACTTGAAGGCTTTGACGATGATCCTGAGAGGAGTGGGGAGAAGATACTGGAGGCTATTCAAATGGCCTGGATCGACGAGTCTTAGCGACTGCATTTGTTATTACATAGTTATCAGTGAGATTTTTCCCAGGTCATTAGCGCAACTACAAGGAGGCAATTGTGGGTGAGGGGCGGAAGCGAGCGAACCACAGCTTGGCTCCAACCAGTTAAAATTAAAGTTTAAAGGTGTTAGTGACTGACTTTGCTGAAACTTTAGTATGTTATCCAATGACCTTAGCCACTAACTTATCTACTATTTTTGGTATTCCAAAATATCACCAGGTTGGCATTCCAATACTTCG
>JAURLP010000018.1 GCA_030831165.1 Gammaproteobacteria bacterium
CAATTAACTTTTAATTTATATAAAAATATGGCGTCCCCTAGGGGTTTCGAACCCCTGTTGCCTGGATGAAAACCAGGTGTCCTAGGCCTCTAGACGAAGGGGACAAGGTTGTTGCAATAAAAAAATGAACTGTAGGTGGTGGAGCCAAGGAGGATCGAACTCCTGACCTCAACGCTGCCAGCGTTGCGCTCTCCCAGCTGAGCTATGGCCCCGCTTTTTCACCCTACAAACAAACTAATTGTTGCAAGTATTTGCTGACCAGAAGTCAACAAAGACGCGCATTCTAGACAGCACCCAGCAAGCTGTCAAGGAATAAAGAGATTATTAGGATTGCTCAGACTGATGCACTAAAGCTGAGTATTCTTTTTCAAGATTCTTTAATTGTTTTTTAGATACGCCACCTAAAATTTCAATTGCGTGCCTTAATCTAGCTCTGGTCATGTCCAGACCCAAAACAGCTATTGAATCAATTACGGAGGTTGAAACCGAACTTCCAGCTATGGCTATAAAAACCGGAAACAAAAAGTCGCGTATTTTAAAGCCTAAGGAATCAGCAAGTTGCATCAGGGTTTGTTCAATTCTATCTCGATGCCAGGCTTCCAATTCTTCAATTCTCCAGGCGATGAATTGTAATACCCTTTTTGAATCATCTTGGCTCAATGTCTTATGTTCAAAGCTTTGAAGATCAATAGTTGGCATCCCTGAAAAAAAGAATGACGCCAAAGGGGCTATGTCAGTAAAGCGCTCTACTCTTTGCTTGATTAAAGGTACGATGGCCTGCAGCATTTCGGGTTGAAAGGCCCATTGTGAAAAACGCTGAGTAAACTCATCATCGGATAATATTTCTCGCAAATAGCGTCCGTTCAGCCAATCAAGCTTTTCAGTATCAAATACAGGTCCACCAAGTGAAACCCGGTTTATGTCGAAATGTTTAATCATATCCTCTAGAGAAAACATTTCCTGCTCATCCGGCATGGACCAGCCCATCATGCCCAGGTAGTTGCATAAGGCTTCAGGCAAATACCCCATACGCTGATAGTAGCCAATACTGGTAGGATTCTTGCGTTTGCTTAGCTTGCTTTTATCTGCATTACGCAATAATGGCATATGGCATAACACCGGAGCTTCCCAGCCAAAATACTGATACAACAATAAATGCTTCGGTGCTGAGTTAATCCACTCTTCCCCACGGATAACATGAGTAATTTGCATTAAATGATCATCAACAACATTTGCCAGATGATAAGTAGGCAAACCATCAGACTTCATTAGGACTTGCATATCAACTTGCTGCCACTCAATGCTGACATCATCACGCAACATGTCTTTTACGATGCAGCATCCTTCAGAAGGAATTTTCATGCGGATAACATGGGGAATGTTTTTATTCAGATTTTCAGCAATTTCCCCTTCGCTAAGCAGCAAGCAATGCCCATCATAACCCAGTGGTTTTTTATCAATCATTTGCTGCTTGCGTAATTCAGTTAAACGCTCCTCACTACAAAAACAATGGAAGGCATGACCCTCTTTTACAAGTCGTCTGACATGCTCTGCGTAAATATCACTGCGCTCGCTCTGGCGATAAGGCCCAAAATCACCTCCTTTATCCGGACCTTCATCCCAGATAAGACCTAGCCAGCTGAGTGCTTTTAATATGTCATCTTCAGATTTTTTGCTACTACGCACCTGGTCGGTATCTTCAATCCGTAAAATAAATTTACCATTGTGTTGGCGAGCAAAACACAGATTGAAGAGTGCTATATAAGCGGTGCCTACATGAGGGTCGCCCGTGGGGGAAGGCGCAATTCGGGTTCTGACTTCAGACATTTTTTTCCTGTTTAACTAGCTTGCTTGGTGCTAAAAGCACAGCATTATACTTGAAATACTTGAAATACTTGAAGATGGATTCTAATGACTTATAGTTTGAAACGACTTAGGATCAATTTCGGTCATAATTTTAACTAGCAAAATTTTTCAGCTCATCGCCCGTCAAGCGATAAACGGTCCATTCATCTTGGGGTGTTGCGCCAAGTGATTTATAGAAGTCTATTGCCGGTGTATTCCAGTCAAGCACTGACCACTCCACTCTACCGCAATTGTTTGTCACCGCGATATTGGCTATTCTCTTTAATAAGGCTTTGCCTATACCATTATGCCTGTAATCTGGTGAGACATAGATGTCCTCCAGATAAATACCGTTTTTGCCAAGCCAGGTGGAATAATTGTAAAAATAAACGGCATAGGCAACTGCCTTGCTATCAACTTCTGCAATCAAGGCTGATGTTTTTGAATCAACTCCAAACATGGTTTCGCGAATCTCTTCTACCGTAGTCAGCACCTCATGTTCAGCTTTTTCGTAGATTGCCAGCTCAATAATTAAAGCGAAAATTATTTCGGCATCCTCGGCTCTTGCTTTGCGAATATTCATGAAAATTATGCTCTATAATGCTCGGAAATTTGTATTTTACACACTTTCGGGTTTAATTTAAGGTCAATAATATACTTTATATATTTATTATATCTAATTGATATTAATGATTTTATTATATAAAAAATCTGATCTGCAAAAAGAGAATCTATATAAAGGCGAGCATGCGTTCTTATCAAAGCAATATAACTATTTGTTAGCCACCTAAATACAAAACAATGGAATTAGTTTGATAATGAGAATGATCAAAGACATTTTGTATTGAAGCAGGTATCTTTGTTTATAGTTTGATATTTGAAATATCCAGAACAATGCCACTGTAATTTAGAGACCAAGACATGACTACTGAAAATGTACAGGATGAACTCACGATCCCTGAAGCGGAATGGAATTCTTCTATGTTTAACCTTGCCCAACAGCAGTTCCTGGGCGCATCAAAACTAATGGGGCTTGATGAAAATATACGTAATCGCCTTTTATTTCCTCAACGGGCACAGATCGCCAGCTTTCCCTGCCGGAAAGACAAATATTCAGAAGTTGAAACTGTTTTTGGATACCGTGTCCAACATGTCCTGACAATGGGTCCTACCAAGGGCGGCATTCGTTATCACGAAGACGTCAATTTGGGCGAAGTCTCTGCACTCGCCATGTGGATGACCTGGAAATGCGCATTGATGCATCTACCTTTTGGTGGCGCCAAGGGTGGCGTCAGAATAAATCCTGCAGAGTTTTCCAGATCCGAGTTGCAACGCCTGACACGACGTTACACCATGGAATTCGTTAACATGATTGGTCCTGATAAAGATATTCCTGCACCGGATATGGGTACCAATGCACAGGTTATGGCATGGATTATGGACACTTACAGTCAGCAAGTTGGGTATACCGCACCTGAAATTGTCACTGGCAAACCGATTGTATTGGGAGGATGCAAAGGCCGAGAAGAAGCCACCGGCCGTGGTCTTGTTTATTTAATTCAAGAGGCTGCATTACATATCGGCATCGATCTTAAAAATGCGACCGCAGTTATTCAGGGCTTCGGTAATGTTGGCAGGAATGCAGCAACTTTTCTCGAACAACTCGGGGTGAAGATTATTGGCATCAGTGATGTGAGTTGTGGTTTATATAGTGAGAAAGGTCTGGCTCTAAGTGCCATTGATGATCATCTACAGAAAAATGGAACGCTTGTTGGATATAAAGATGCAAGCCAGATCAGTAATAACGAGTTGCTGGAACTTGAATGCGATATTCTCGCGCCTTGCGCATTGCAAAATCAGATCACCGATCAGAACGCACCTTATTTGAAATGTAAAATGCTGGCCGAAGGCGCTAACGGCCCTACCTCTCTCGAAGCCGACAAAATTCTTTGGGACAGAGGTGTTTTTGTGCTGCCTGACATTCTGGGGAATGCTGGCGGTGTGACAGTCTCATATTTTGAATGGGTCCAGAACACCCAAGAGTTTGCATGGACCCTAGAAGTCGTTAACGAACGCTTGCATCATATTATGGTTGAAGCTTTCCAGCGTACACTAATGCGAAGCCAGCGAGATAATGTGGATATGCGCACTGCCGCTTTGCTAGAGGGAATTGCTCGTGTCGCAGAAGCAAAACTACTCAGGGGCGTCTTCCCTTGATATAAAAATTGAATACCAAAGCAATCCTTATGTATATACTAAAACTATCACTTGTGTTAGGATGCGTAGCCTGAAATAAATTCGGAGGTTACCTATGCCAAATTCTAACTGGGAAACCAGCTTGATTACCAAAACAATAAATAAGGTTTTAAGCAATAAGACAGAGCATTCTGCTCGCCGCAAAAGCCTTAAACGACAGAATAAATTAGATAACGTGAAGACTGTTAAGACTCACTAAGTATGATCATTTTAACCTGATGCACATCAAATCCACCAAGCTCTAAATCTCAAATGGCGCTTGGTGGACTTTCTGAACAGCTGACCCCAGACAAGACGACAGAAAAAGATAAGACACATAAAGAAATGTTTGAAGTGCTGCTGCGCTGAATAAGACAAGATCCAACAAATAACTATCAATTAGTTTTTAGCTTATCCCTTAACATACCAATCACTTTCCCATTGGTGACAACCTCATAATAAGGCTCTGCATTTTCGCCTCCTCTGATAATAGAGTTGTCTTTCCATATACCAACGCGACCTTCCCTGATAACGATATCATGCCGATAGCCTTCTATATCTTTGTATAATCCGTAATACAAATGCTCCTTGTGATCATCAAATGTTGCACTTATTTTTCGTAATTTAACTTCCTTTTCCAATTTTGCAAACGCGGCATTCTCCAATAAAATACCATTTACATTGTAACGAATCTTCTCCTGACCTTTTTCCCCTTTATCTCTATCTTCTTCTGCATAGGCAAGCACATCCACACTAAATATTTTATTTTGCATTTGTTCTCGCAATTTCCATGAACAGGAAGATAAACGATCTGCCAATCCAATCGCTGAAGAAATCATAATCGGTTGCTCCCCCTCAAAAAGAAAACGTGGCGCTTCACCAGCGAAACAAATACCAATTCCCAATTCCAGATTTGGCAGTTCTGCCTTTTTCGCAAACTGATTATTGTTATGGATAATTCTGAGCATTGACCTCGCTAAACCACAAGCATTTGCAACAGAGAACCAATGCTGGGGGGGGTATGCTGATATTCAAGAAAACTTAATATAACTGCGTCACCTTCAATAAAAACCTTGCCTGCGCCATAACGTGGAATTATTTCATTAATAGGGTTAAAGAAATGCAAACTAAAATAAGATGCTGGATTCAGGCCGTTTTTTTCTAGCATTTCTGTAACGACGGTTGAACCTCTTACATCCGCCTTCATAATTGTATGATGGACAATTTTGGCTTCATCTTCCTCAACCTCATTCGCACAGGGTATTTGAAACAAGGTCCTTGCCTGTTTCGACAATTCAATATCACTTTCATCAGTCAAAATAGACATACGATTAAAAATACGGTGTGCAAATCGTGTATATTTTAAATGCAGCCTGAATCGAGAAATATCTGCAAGAATATTCACCAGACTATCATTTAAATTCTTGCTGATAGCCAGGGAAATTTCTTTTATTGAGTTTTTCAGAACCGCTTCTTCTTCATCATTTATAGCTCTACCACCTAAAGCAGAATCCTGAAGTCGCTTAAGTGTGCATTCGCCTGCCAGATATTGACACAAGAGTTTTGGATCCAGTTCTTCGTTAAAGACCGTTCCCCATATTTTTTTGCCTCATAGGAAGCCAAAAAGTGTTTTAAATACTTTTTCTTTTTAAATAAACGTGCCAGCAGTTTAAGAAATTTTTCAAGTCTTTTAATTTGCCCTTTATAAGCTCTGACTGCCCTAGCATCATACTTTTGTTTTATATCTGAAATATTTTCACGCAGAGAATCAATATCAAATAAAGTTTTTATTCTGTGGGGGGAATCAAACCAGCAAAAATCTTCTATCACTTGCTCTCTCATATTGATGGCGGGCCCTAAATAATATTGAATGGCACGTAAGCCTCTCAAATCATCATAAACCTCTAATCCATCTTTTACATTTTCGGCATTAACTTTTAAATTCCTGGTTTCTAGTTCTGGTAATTCTTTTTGCAGCAACTCTTCAACAGATGAATTGACAACCGGAAATTCACTTTCCTCCAGATCCCCTCCCCAATTTATATAGTGCTCAATCAAAAACTGAGCTGAATTTAAATCTCGATTCAACATCAGGACGTTAGATAAAAAATCCTGATAATCAATTTCGCTAGCCCCAAGGTACTGTTCCCGAATCACTCTTAGCTGTCGATATTCTACACGGTGCAAATGTTCGAATATTTGTTTCTTAACGCGATACACAATTGAGTTGTAGTGCTTGCTCATCAAGGCAATTTGATGTTGAACCTTCAACACATGCATTGAACCCTGATTACGTAAATCTGCAGCTTGCTTCTTGGTAGCGGTTATTTCTGAATTAAGTGCGGCAGTAACAGAATCCAGAATAAATTTTGGAATCGCAAATTGCAGGAAGCAAACTTGTTCAGCTGATAAATCTGTTTTTACACGATGGATAAGCACCGTCATCATATCCAGATAACTTTTACACAAAGGTGAAAATGCCTTATCAGCATCACCTTTATATTGTTTCTGGTCGGTTTCTCGCCGAATCAATTCAGTAATAAGTATTTTTAAATCTGAGCTAAAACGCTTACTTAACCTGACATCAACATGATAGTTATCAATGCCCTTATTTAAACTGGATATATCCAGTTTCCAGGCTTGCGGCTCTGTTACATCATTAAAAATATTTTCTGACATACGCATGCTTCGTTAACAATTTACAAGGGTATTACAACGGCAGCGTAAAGATAAAGCAAGACTTACCCAGATAATGCCCCATAGTTCTCATTTCTGAGTTTGCATCTACACCCAGGTTCATTAATTTATGCCCAGGCTAATTTAGCATGCAGATCAACAACTTCACCCACAATTATCAGCGTTGGCGCCTGTACATTCTTTACCTTGATGATCTCAGGCAAAGTGCCCAAAGTCCCAATATAAATTTGCTGATTAGGGGTGGTTCCCTGCTGGATTAACGCAACAGGGGTCGTGCTTGCTCTGCCATGCTTAATCAATTGCTCACAAATTAATGCCAAACTAATCAACCCCATGTAGATGACAACGGTCTGATCTTTCTGCACTAGGCTGTTCCAATTCAAATCACACTGATTATTCTTCATATGTCCTGTTACAAATATAACTGACTGAGCATAATCACGATGAGTTAGTGGAATTCCCGCATAAGATGAACAACCGGAGGCAGCCGTTATACCAGGCACTACCTGAAAAGGGATTTTAGCCATTGCCAATTCCTCTATTTCCTCGCCTCCGCGACCAAAAATGAAGGGATCTCCACCTTTCAGCCTCAACACTTTTTTGCCGGATTTTGCCAGCTCAACTAAAAGAGAGCTAATTTGCTCTTGCGGCATTGTATGGTTTTGTCGTTGCTTGCCAACATGAATCTTTTCAGCATCCTGCCTTGTCATATTTAGAATCGCATCCGATACCAGGCGATCATAAAGCACAACATCCGCTTGTTGCATAAGACGTAAGGCCCTAAAGGTTAATAAATCAGGATCCCCAGGACCAGCACCCACCAGATACACTTCTCCCTGTGAAAACTCTTCTCCATTAAAGTTGCTAAGCATGGACTCAACTAAAGCGTCCGCTTGCTCAGTTTTCCCAGCCAAAAGTAATTCTGCCGCTGGCCCGTTAATCACCCTTTCCCAAAAACGCATACGCTCCGTGAAGGAAGCTATTTTGTGTTTTACACGTTCTCTAAATCCGCCTAAAAAGGACGTTAACAAACCGTAACCAGAAGGAATAAGGGTTTCCAGTCGTGAACGCAATAAACGAGCAAGCACAGGCGAATTACCGCCGCTTGATACAGCTATCACCAGTGGCGAACGATCAACAATCGAAGGAAATATAAAAGAACATAGCGCAGGTTGATCAACCACATTAACAGGAATATTTTTATTGCCTGCATGTTCAGCTATCTGCTGATTCAACGCCAGATCATTTGTTGCAGCGATAATTAATGTGACGGAATCAATATCACTGCTTTGATAGGGGCGACACAAAATTTCATGCTCATCGCTACCTAATAGCACTTCTAATTCAGAACATATTTTAGTTGCTACTAATTTTATTCTGGCTCCGGCGCGTAAAAGAAACTTTGCTTTACGTAAAGCTATTTGCCCCCCACCTACCAATAACACCTGCCGGTCTTGGACCTTATAAAATATAGGCAAATAATCCATTAGGGCTTAAGTATTGTCTCAGCTTGTCCCATAAATGGTCTAAGCACCTCAGGTACGGTAATACTGCCATCAGCATTCTGGTAATTTTCTAAAACCGCTAGCAAGGTGCGTCCAACAGCCAAACCAGATCCGTTCAGGGTATGTACTAATTCCGGTTTCCCCGTCTCTGAATTTCGATAACGCGTCTGCATCCTGCGCGCCTGGAAATCTCCGTAATTACTGCACGAAGATATTTCTCGATACGCATTTTGCCCGGGTAACCAGACTTCAATATCGTAAGTAAGTTTTGAACCAAAACCGATATCGCCGGCACAAAGAATTACCGTTCTATAAGGTAAATTTAACAACTGCAATACTGTTTCGGCATGTCCGGTTAACTCTTCATGTGCACGCTCAGAATCACCGGCTTTAACTATCTGGACTAATTCAACTTTTTCAAATTGATGTTGTCTGATCATGCCACGAGTATCTTTACCATAACTTCCCGCTTCACTACGAAAGCAAGGGGTATGGCAGACATATTTCAACGGCAAGCTGGATTCATCAAGAATTTCATCGCGGGTAATATTAGTGACAGGGACTTCTGCTGTTGGAATGAGATAATACTCTTGCTCTCCCTCCAACTTGAACAGATCTTCTTCAAACTTTGGTAATTGCCCAGTGCCAAACAAGGTTTCTTTATTAACCATAAATGGTACATACACTTCTGTATAACCATGCTGCTCAGAGTGCAGGTTTAACATAAACTGAATCAAAGCCCGGTGTAAGCGCGCAATCTCTCCGCGCATTAAAACAAATCGAGACCCAGTTATTTTTACAGCCCTGGTAAAATCCAGCGAGTCGCCTCTTTCACCCAGGTCCAAATGATCTAGTACTTCAAAATCATAGTGTCTTGGCTCCCCCCAGGTCCTGATCTCGACGTTGTCACTTTCATCCCGACCTTCAGGGACTTTATCATCCGGCAAATTAGGAACAGCATGCAGTATATTGTCGAATGCAGATTGGACTTCTGTAAGAGCCTGTTTTTTCTCTTCCAGTTGATTTTTGAAATTTTCAACTTCTTCCAGAAGCGGCGTTATATCTTCACCAGCGGCCTTGGCTTTACCTATATTCTTGGATCGAATATTGCGGTCGTTCTGAAGCTTTTCAGTGTCTATCTGCAGAGATTTCCGTTGTTCTTCCAGTGTCTTAATTTGGGCAATATCCAGATCGTAACCACGCTTCTTTAATTTTTCAGCGATAACTTCAGGCTCATTTCGTATTAATTTTGGATCTAACATGACTATTTCTCTCTTAAAAACATACTGCAAATAAACTATCGATTTAACACTTCACACTTACAGAGCTTCCTATCACATTATCAATCTTGTAGCGGCTATACCTAACCAGGCAGCGAATATACAGATCACAACGCTACTAATTATGTATATTAAAGCTAATGGTATTTGTCCTTGCTCAAGTAAACCTAGTGCGTCCAGGGAAAATGTTGAAAAAGTAGTGAAAGCACCAAGAAAACCGACATTAATTACATTACGCCATTCCAGACCAATCTCTCCTCTTTCCACCAGCAAAACAAAGGCAACGCCTATTAATAATGACCCCGCGACATTAACCAGCAAAGTGACGTATGGAAACTGACTCTCGGAAAACTTAGTCCAGGCATTATACATCCAGTATCGGGAAAGGGCGCCCAAGGCACCACCGAAGGCAACGGCTAAATAAGACATATGCTTAAACTCCAACAATTACTCATTACAGATTAGCTTTAATCTGTGTCAGGCTGCGTTATTTTAATTGAACTAGTTTATTTATACCTTTGAAAGTCGCTTTCTTTGTCCAATTGACGGAAGTAAGCCATTTTTTCTTTGATTTTTGCTTCCAGACCCCGATCGCTTGGAAAATAGAAGTGTTTATCTTTAAGCGCTTCAGGAAAGTAATTTTCGCCAGCAATGTAGGCTTCAGGAACATCATGAGCATAACGGTAGTCTGCGCCGTATTCCATGTCCTTCATCAACCCGGTTGGTGCATTGCGAATGTGCATAGGTACTTCATGGCTTTCGCCCTCTTGCACTGTTGCCATTGCGGCCTTAAATGCTTTATAGCTGGCATTACTCTTTGCAGCGCAAGCCATATAAATAACGGCTTGGGCCAAAGTTAGCTCCCCTTCTGGACTGCCTAGCCTTTCCTGTACATCCCAGGCGTTAAGAGCAATAGCAAGCGCTCTGGGATCTGCATTTCCAATATCTTCACTCGCCATCCTGACGACTCGTCGAGCAATATATAGCGGATCACAGCCTCCATCCAGCATACGGCATAGCCAATACAAGGCGGCGTCAGGCGAAGACCCTCTGACTGCTTTATGGAGCGCTGATATCTGCTCATAAAAAACATCGCCACCCTTATCAAAGCGGCGAGTATCACCCTGAATAATCTGATCCAGGACCTCATCACTCAGACTTGTAGTGCTTTCCGCATTAGCCAGTTCACTGGCTAATTCAAGTAAATTTAGCAACCTGCGTGCGTCGCCATCTGCCGAGTGACCTAGAGCAGCTTGTTGGGTTTCCGTCAGAATGAGTCCTTGCTCCCCTAAACCACGCTCTTTATCACTTAATGCTTGTTGCAAAATCCCCAGTAGGGACTCATGGCTCAAACTCTTAAGCACATAAACCCGGGCTCTGGATAACAGAGCATTATTTAATTCAAAGGAAGGATTCTCAGTCGTCGCCCCTATAAATACAAAAGTCCCGTCTTCAATATAAGGTAGAAAAGCATCCTGTTGCGATTTGTTAAAACGATGTACTTCGTCAATAAAAAGTATGCATTTTTTACCTTGCTGATCGCGTACAAGCTGCGCTTTTTCAATAGCGGCTCGTATGTCTTTTACACCACTGAGCACAGCAGATAAAGCTTCAAAATGCGATTGCGTTCTATTAGCCAGTATCCTTGCCAAGGTAGTCTTTCCGGTGCCAGGAGGCCCCCAAAGAATCATTGAATGGGCCTGACCGCTTTGTAATGCTTCATATAGAGGCTTGCCCGGACTCAGGATATGTTCCTGCCCGATAAATTCATCTAGTTGAAGTGGGCGTAAACGTGCAGCCAGCGGCTGGTATGGTTTTTCAATATTAAAAAGCGATTCAGTCACAGACATTTCCTTAGTAAGACTATGGTTCTGTTTGTCTGCTGTCGATAATCTCAATGTCTGCAGGAATGACAAAGCTGAACACCGCTGGCTCAATCTCTGCATTATTAATGATATTTGTGAAGGAAAAACTGGTTAATTGGCCAACACTGGACTCAAACTGCATTTGCACCAGGTCTGAACCTGAAAAAGTCATACTGAAACGTTCATAAGAACTGGAAGCGGTAAGCGGCAACAAAATATACTGTTTAACTTCTTCATCAACGTAACCCATTGAGACTTCATAAGCATTCTCAATTGCCTGTAAATCGTCATTAATTAAGAGAATAGGATTATTCTCAACATCATCAGGAAAATCCTGGATACTGACCTGCTCAAGATCAGGCTCGTAATACCAGAGAGACTTACCATCACTGACCATCATCTCTTCATAGGGCTCAATTACATGCCAATTCAGTTTGTCCGGTTTTTGCATAAGCAGTTCAGCTTGTAATGCCTGAATCTCTCTGCCGTCCTGAGATAAGATAAGCTGCTCAACGTCAGCCTGTATAGAAGAAGTCTCTGCTAGGGTAGATATTAGGGTTTCCAGTGGGCTTTGCTGTGCCCTCAATAACAATGGATGGCAAAAAAACAGACAAAAAATTACATTTCTTAATATATATTTTACTTTAATATATTTGTTTATCTTACTGATATATATATTCATTTTACTAGTCTTTAGGGGGCGGAGGAGCAAGTACTTCACGGCTGCCATTGGCGTTCATCTCAGTCACCACACCAGCCATTTCCATCGCCTCAATCATTCGAGCAGCCCTGTTATAGCCAATGCGTAATTTTCGTTGCACCGCTGAAATTGACGCCTTACGGGATTCTGTCACAAAGTGCACAGCCTCATCATACAATGCATCGCTCTCTTCATCCCCCTCACTGCTTCCTGATCCGCTCAGGCCTGGAATATCTGCAGACGATTCAGCAGTAATACTCTCAATATAGTGTGGTTCACCACGGGTTTTCCAGTCTGCCACCACTCTGTGCACCTCATCATCATCCACAAAAGCACCATGAACTCGTTGAGCTACGCCTCCGCCAGGCGGTAAAAACAACATGTCTCCATGGCCAAGCAGCTGTTCAGCGCCGCCTTCTCCAAGAATCGTTCGAGAATCCACTTTGGATTGCACCATAAAGGAAATGCGTGTTGGTATGTTTGCTTTAATTAGACCCGTTAGTACGTCTACCGATGGACGCTGTGTTGCCAGGATCAAATGAATTCCGGCCGCTCTGGCTTTTTGGGCTATTCGAGCAATTAGCTCTTCCACTTTTTTGCCAACTACCATCATCATATCGGCAAGCTCATCGACAATAACAACGATTACCGGCAATTCCTCAAGATCATCAGGGCTTTGATCTGCCTCATCCAGCAAAGGATCTGGATGCCACAAAGGATCACTTATGGGCTCACCTGCTTTAGCTGCATCACTGACTTTCTTATTAAAACCAGCAAGATTTCGAACTCCCAGAGCAGACATAAGCCTGTAACGCCTTTCCATTTCAGCGACAGACCAGCGCAGGCCATTCGCCGCATCTTTCATATCCGTGATAACCGGTGTCAATAGATGAGGAATACCATCATATACAGACAACTCCAGCATTTTTGGATCAATCATGATCAAGCGAACATCTTTAGGACTGGATTTAAATAAAATACTTAGGATCATGGCATTAATCCCGACTGATTTACCTGAGCCGGTTGTTCCAGCCACCAGCAAATGAGGCATTTTAGCCAGATCAACGACAACTGGGTTGCCGCCAATGTCATGACCCAAGGCCAGACTGATTGGTGATTTCGCATTATCAAATTCAGGCGCCGACAGCACCTGACTTAATTGAATCAACTCTTTTCTTTCGTTGGGTATTTCAATGCCTATTACGGTTTTCCCTGGGATTACCTCAACGACTCGCAAACTGCTGACAGCCAGGGAACGCGCGAGATCTTTAACCAAACTCGATATACGGCTGACTTTTACACCGGCCGCTGGCTGCACCTCGAAACGCGTGATGACAGGCCCGGGATTAATCGCTTCAACGGTGATATCTATTCCAAAATCTTTTAACTTAATTTCAAGCAATTTTGACATCGCTTCCAGGGCTTCTGTTGAATACCCGGAATTCAAATTTTCGACCCATTCATCCAGCAGAGCTATCGGAGGAAGCTCGCCTACTTCTCCTGCACTAAAGAGCTTCCCTTGTTTTTCCTTTTGAACGCGCTTACTGGGTTCAGGCGCTTTTTTCTTTACAGGAGCAATCTTGATTGGTTTCCGGCTCTTCTCTTTTTCCTTAAAAGTATCCAGAGCTTGCTTACGACGATTGATGACATTCCGGGTTTCCTGTTTTTCTCTACGCTCTTCTTGCCATTTTTGTATAAAAGTGCTCATTTGCTGCCATGAGCTTAAAAAAAGTTTTCCTGTCATATCAACAACACTGATCCATGAAAGCCCAGTGACCAGAGTGATCCCTACGAATAAAAACGTGAGCGACAATAAGGTCGAGCCAATCAAGTCAAGTACCGGAAGCGTCATTCCTGTTAGCGCACTGCCTAATATGCCGCCTGCAGATTCAGGCAACTCGCTAAGAAAATGCATCGTTGCCAGAGCCGTGGCGCCTATCAGCGTTAGTAAAAATCCGGCGCTTCGTAAAGCAAACATTGACCATGAGAACATCTCACTTTGCTTGCGCTCAAGAAACAATACAAAGGCCCTGTAGGCAAGCATTATGGGAATAAGGTAAGACAGGTAGCCAAATAGTATCAACAGAACATCTGCAATCCAGGCTCCGCTGGCACCAACATCATTGGCAATATTGTTTGGGTCTCCTGTGCGAGACCAGCCGGGGTCCTCTGGCGAATAAGAAAAAAGTGCCAAAAACAGATAGACCGATAAAGCCAGCAATACGAGCAGCAAGCCTTCTTTCAGCAACATGTTCTGCATGCTTCTGTCCACTTCGGGAGTAGCTGCTTTTTTCATTCTGGGTTTCGCTGTATCCAAAAGGTCGCCTTATTTAGTCAAAATGGCATATCTAGGGGCTGTATGATAATAAATTATCCATATAAGGGATACATCTACTTATTTAAATATGAATTTCACCACTTTTTTCTGCTAATATTCAGCCTACTTTTTTTGGCGAGAAATGGGACCTTAGCACCATGAGTGAAGTACAACACCATCGTTTGATTATTTTAGGTTCAGGCCCTGCAGGTTATACAGCAGCAGTATATGCAGCGCGAGCAAACCTTAAACCTGTGATGATCACCGGCATGCAGCAAGGCGGACAGTTAACGACCACAACCGATGTCGATAATTGGCCGGGAGATGTCGAAGGCTTGCAAGGACCCGAGTTGATGGAAAGGATGAAAAAGCACTCGGAACGCTTTGATACTAATATAATTTTTGACCATATAGAATCAACTGATTTAAGCCAAAAGCCCTTTCGCCTAAGTGGCAGTGTCAACGAATATTCTTGTGATGCGCTAATCATTGCAACAGGCGCTTCAGCACAATATTTAGGTCTTGAATCGGAAGAGCTATATATGGGCAGCGGAGTAAGCGCCTGTGCCACATGTGATGGTTTTTTCTATAAAGAACAGAAAGTCGCGGTCATCGGTGGTGGCAATACAGCCGTTGAAGAAGCTCTGTATTTATCCAATATCGCCAGTGAAGTTGTCTTAGTCCACCGCAGAGACAGCCTCAAGGCCGAAAAAATCCTGCAAGATAAGCTCTTTGACAAAGCCGAAAATGGCAATGTGAAGATTGAATGGAACCATACACTTGACGAAATACTGGGAGAGAATGGTGCGGTTACCGGTATGCATATAAAGAATACCCTTTCCGGTGAAACGCAGGAAATTGAATTGAGCGCGGTATTCATTGCAGTGGGCCATAAGCCTAATTCAGATATTTTCAAGGGGCAGCTGGAAATGGAAAATGGCTATATCAAAATATTCTCAGGCACGGCAGGAAATGCCACTCAAACCAGCATTCCTGGGGTCTTTGCTGCAGGCGACATAGCCGATCACATCTATAGGCAGGCAGTGACTTCTGCCGGCTTCGGCTGCATGGCCGCACTAGACGCAGAAAAATATCTGGATAACACCGAAAAATAGTTTATTCGGGAGCTTTTATGCATGAGCCATACTGGCTGCAGCAAGACGACCTAAGTTTTCCAGACCCAGAGCTCGCTTTAAAAGAACCTAATGGCTTATTAGCGATAGGTGGCGACCTTAGCCTGGAACGCCTCAGAGTGGCCTATAGCTTAGGTATTTTTCCCTGGTATGAATCCGGACAACCTATACTCTGGTGGTCCCCTAACCCTCGCATGGTCCTCTTTCCAGATGAATTACATGTCTCCAAAAGTCTAAAAAAGCTAATCAGTAAAAACATATACAAGGTAAGCTTTAACCTCAACTTCCCTTCCGTCATATTGGCCTGCGCAAATCAGCGGAGCAAAAATCGTAATGGCACGTGGATTACAGATGAAATGCAACAAGCCTACATAAATTTACATAATGCTGGATGGGCTCATTCTGTAGAAGTTTGGGACGATAAGAAGCTTGTGGGTGGGCTTTATGGGATAGCTATGGGCAAGACCTTCTTTGGCGAATCTATGTTTAGCAAGCAGGATAATGCTTCCAAAATAGCCTTTATTAATTTGGTAAAAAAACTGCAAAATCAAAATTTTAAACTGATTGATTGTCAGGTTAGCAACCCACATTTGGCTAGACTTGGAGCCAGAGAAATTAAACGCGAAAGTTTTCTCAAGCATATTAAAGCAGATTTAAACCTAAATTCGAAAACTGAGTTTTCTGCCCAAGAGTACTAGCAGTACAATAGTGCACATGACATCCCTCAAGAATTTAAAGCTCTACACTACCAGCGAGCATGACTGTAGCTACCTTCCAGATCAGAAGGCTAAAACTATTTTTGTTGATCCCGAATTCAAGATTGATAAAGAGTTTCATACCCGACTCAATGAAATTGGTTTTCGACGAAGTGGCGCCCATTTATATCGTCCTCATTGTGATAATTGCGCTCAATGCATTCCCAGCCGAGTATTGGTAAATGAGTTTAAACCGGGATCACGCTTTCGCAGGGTCATGAATAAAAATAATGACTTGATAGTAAATCCGGTTAATTCAATTGCCACCGAAGAGCATTTCAAGCTTTATAAAAAATATATCAATGCACGCCATAGTGATGGAGACATGTACCCGCCCTCTCGCGAGCAATACCAATCTTTCTTACTCACCAAGCGGGAAGACTCTCTTTATCTTGAAATGCGCCATGGAGAAATATTAGTCGGCGTAATGGTTTGCGACCGTTTACATAACGCCCTTTCTGCAGTCTTTAGCTTTTATGACCCAGCTTTGAAAAATAGATCTCTGGGCACTTTCGCCATCCTCTGGCAAATTGAAGTTGCCAAGCGCCTGCAACTTGCTCATTTATATTTAGGCTATTGGATCCCGGATTGCCAAAAAATGAACTACAAAAGTCAGTTTAAGCCCCTCGAATTACTATGTGCCGACGGCTGGACCAGACAATAAATCTTTAGAAACTTTGCCAATCAGGCATATTTAAGGCAAAATGCGGCGCTTTCACAACAAGTGTGAATAATTCGAACTACGAGGATTGCATGGCAAAAGAAGACCAAATTGAAATGGAAGGAGAAGTGATCGATACACTTCCCAATACCATGTTTCGCGTCCAACTGGAAAATGGTCACGTAGTAACTGCACATATCTCCGGCAAAATGCGTAAAAACTATATTCGCATCTTGACTGGCGACAAAGTCACTGTTGAATTAACCCCTTATGACTTGAGCAAAGGGCGTATTACCTACAGAGCTCGCTGAGGCTCCGAAACCCCAAGAAACCCTACTGAATAAAACATCTAAGCTTCCTGGCTTTCCTGCTGCTTATCTTTAGGATTTTTAGTCGATTTGCTTGCTTCTATTTCAAGGCTTATTCGGTCATTTTGAACGGATATATGGACATCACCACCATGCATCAGCTTGCCAAAAAGAATATCCTCGGCGAGAGGTTTTTTGATTTCTGCCTGAATTAATCTGAGCATCGGCCGCGCCCCCATTTTCTTGTCATAACCATGATCGACAAACCAGTCAATGGCCTCATCATCTACATGCAAAGAAACCTGTTTATCATCCAGTTGAACCTGGAGTTCCATAAGGAACTTATCTACAACAGTCCTGATGACCTTGTTATCCAGTGGTTCGAATTGCACGATTGCATCCAGTCGATTTCGGAATTCAGGTGTAAATACTTTTTTAAGCAACTCCATACCATCCAAACTGTGATCCTGTTGAGAAAAGCCTATTGAATTACGGCTCATTTCTTGAGCGCCAGCATTCGTAGTCATAATCAAAACGACATTACGGAAGTCAGTTTGCCGCCCATTGTTATCCGTTAGCTTGCCGTGATCCATTACCTGCAACAAAAGGTTAAAGACATCAGGATGTGCTTTTTCAATTTCATCTAACAAAACAACACAATGAGGGTGCTTGCTGACAGCTTCTGTTAATAAGCCACCCTGGTCAAAACCCACATAACCAGGAGGCGCACCAATCAAACGTGAAACAGTGTGCCGCTCCATGTATTCAGACATATCATAACGGATTAATTCAACACCAAGAATCCTGGCAAGTTGTTTGCTAACTTCAGTTTTACCTACACCGGTTGGCCCTGCAAATAAATATGACCCTATTGGCTTCTCTCCTTCCTTGAGCCCGGCCCTTGACAGCTTGATAGAAGCTGACAGGGCTTCTATCGCCGGGTCCTGGCCGAATACGACCAATTTAAGATTTTTCTCCAAATCCTTGAGCAGCGTCTTATCTGATGCAGAAACATTTTTTGCAGGAATACGAGCAATCTGCGATACCACTTTCTCGATATCACTTACCTGAACTAATTTTTTTCGCTTACTTACTGGCTGCAAATTTTGATAAGCGCCCGCCTCATCGATTACGTCGATAGCTTTATCTGGCATGAATCGGTCATTAATATAGCGATCAGCTAGTTCTGCAGCGGCTTTTAAGGCGTTATTGGTATAACGTAATTTGTGGTGTTCTTCGTACCGCGACCTTAGCCCTTTCAGTATTTGATAAGTCGTATCCACATCAGGTTCTGTGACATCAATTTTCTGGAAGCGTCTGGAAAGCGCACGATCCTTTTCAAATATTCCACGATATTCCTGGTAGGTTGTTGAGCCTATACAACGCAAGCTACCGGAGGTTAGCAAAGGTTTAAGCAAGTTCGAGGCATCCATTACACCGCCTGAAGCTGCGCCGGCACCAATAATCGTGTGTATCTCATCTATAAATAAAATTGCATGCTCATCCTTGGCCAATTCTGCCAATAAGGCCTTGAAGCGCTTTTCAAAATCTCCTCGATATTTGGTTCCAGCCAACAGTGCTCCCATATCGAGAGAATAAACGGTGCTTTCACTCAACACTTCGGGAACTTCCCCGTCCACGATTTTTTTCGCCAAGCCCTCTGCAATGGCGGTTTTGCCAACACCGGACTCGCCAACAAATAAGGGATTATTTTTTCGTCGCCGGGATAAAACTTGCACCAGCCTTTCTATTTCTGCTGTGCGACCTATTAATGGGTCTATTCTGCCCTGTCTGGCTAACTCATTTAAATTTTGAGCGTAACTTTCCAATGGCCCTGCGTCTGCTTCTTGCTGTTGTGCACCAGAGTTTATATCTGAATTCTCATCATGACCTATGCCCGGCTTTTCAACTGAACCATGAGTAATATAATTAACAACCTGGCCACGAGTGACACCCTGTTTATTCATAAAATAAACCGCGTGACTCTCTTTTTCACTGAAGATTGCTACCAGCACATTAGCGCCACTGACTTCCTGCCTGCCTGACGATTGCACATGAAACACAGCTCTTTGCATGGCTCTCTGGAAGCTTAATGTTTGTTGGATATCTTTATTGTCTGCAGGTTCATCGCTCAAGATTGGAACATAGAGTTCAAGATGTTGTTCAAGATCAGCTCTAAGCTCATCAATATCGATATGGCAGGCGAATAATATTTCACTCGCAGCAGGATCATCTAATAGAGCCAACAATAAGTGTTCAAGAGTCAAAAACTCATAACGCTTGTGCCTGGCTTCTTTAAAAGCTCTATTTAAAGTGAATTCCAATTCTTTACTAAACATAAACTACGCTCTTTTCAAACTTGACTGTTTTAAACATCAAGTTAATTTTTTCTAGATTAATAATCATCATCTATTTCAATATCACATAACAAAGGATGCTCGGATTCTCGAGCATACTCATTTACCATGACTGCTTTGGTCTCCGCAATTTCTTTTGGAAAAACACCACAAACACCTTTGCCTTCTGTATGAACTTTCAACATCACAGCAGTAGCAGACTCAACGCTCATTGCGAAAAACCTGCATAAAATTTCAACGACAAACTCCATTGGGGTGTAATCGTCATTGAGCAAGATTACACGATAAAGTGGTGGCGGCTTTACCTTTAACTGCTCTGGCGCCAATGCTTCGCTTATGACACCTTCACGATCAGCATCTTTGTCACCCGATAAAGTTTCGTAAATCTGTTTTGGGCTATCGTTGTTTAATTTTTTATTTAAATTCATCGGAATTATTAGCTATTCAAAATGGACTATTCTTTTTTCAGGGAACCTCTGCAACGGAATTCTGTTGCTGACCAAAACTATATCATGCTTCGTTATACAACGATGCGCTTTGTAAAAAATATTTCTTACAGCACTATCTTGTACGTAGTTAAATGGTGACAAGATTTCATTTTTCAAGATTTTTGCACAATTAAAATTGACTTGTTTTATAAAAGGGTTTATATCTAAAAGTGCTTGATTATTAATAAAATATTAATTCGAGGAGGAAGATTCTCGATGAGTACTGGTCAAGTCAAATGGTTTAACAATGCAAAAGGTTTTGGCTTTATCCTGCCAGACGATGGGGGCAGCGATTTGTTCGCTCATTATTCCTCTATCGGGATGGAAGGCTACAAAACTCTCAAAGCGGGGCAAATGGTTTCATTTGATATTGTTGAAGGACCCAAGGGCTTACACGCTGCAAATATTATAGCTCTGGATGAAGCTGCTGTACCTCAGCAACAGCCTTCCAGCGACGTTGAAAGTACTGATGCTGACGCTAACAGTTCGGAAGATAGTGAAGACAACCCCATTAAAAACGCTTAATTTTATTACCGCATAATTCCCTGTTGCTCCTGGCCTGCAATTTTTTCCAATTATTTTCAGCTCCTCTTAGAGATACAATAGGCTTGGTATCTGGCACGGCCAAAATTAAAAATACTACTAACATTCTGCAACAATATAGCTAAACATTCTCCTGTTACTATCGCTTAAGTCTTGAGACAATAAAACCCCAACAAAGACAATGCGATACCTATTTGAAATGTCCAATCTTGTTTTATTTAACAAGCCTTATAATGTGCTTTCTCAATTTACTGAAAACAACACAAGTGAGCATTCATCCCAGACTCTTGCTACATTTATCAACTTACCCCACTTCTATCCCGCTGGCAGACTTGATAAAGATTCAGAGGGCTTATTATTATTAACGAACGATGGGCAGCTACAACATCATATTGCAAACCCTAAAATGAAAATGCCAAAAAGCTATTGGGTGCAGGTAGAAGGCCAAATCAACGAAAAAGCCATTCAGCAATTAGAAAAAGGCATAAAATTAAAAGATGGCGTAAGCAAGCCAGCGATTGCTGAAATAATCTCTGAGCCTGATATCTGGCCAAGAGTGCCTCCCATCAGAGAGCGTAAAAATATTCCTACATCATGGCTTAACCTAACAATTCGTGAAGGCAGAAACCGTCAGGTAAGAAGAATGACTGCCGCTACAGGTTTTCCTACTTTGCGATTAATACGCCACCAGATAGGAGAATGGCATTTAAAAGATTTGCAGCCTGGCGACTATCGCTTACTCAAAGTTTAATTGATGTCTTAAATGCCGAATGATCTTTCCCATATAAGGCCTGCTAACCTAAGTTGGGATAATGCCGGCAATCCCTATTCTGAAGAATATCAGGATATTTATTATTCTAAAGCCGACGCTCTTGCCGAGAGTACTTACATCTTTTTGAAAGCAAATAATTTAACCGAACGATGGAAAAAGATGAACGGTGATGACTTTGTTATTGGAGAATGTGGATTTGGTGGCGGCCTGAATTTTTTAAATACATGCAAGCTCTGGTGCAAGATCAAGCCCAAAAACTCAACTCTATTTTATCTAGCCAGCGAGTTAAGACCTTTCACTCTTGAAGACCTTATACGCTTACACAAACAACATCCTTCTCTCTTGTCTTATGCTAAAGTCTTTCAACAGCATTATCCGCCTCACACTCCAGGCATTCACTGCATAGAATTGAATTTTAAAAACTGTCCTGTGGTATTAATTCTCATGCTGGGTGATGCTGGAAACATGCTTGAACAGGTGTGGCAGCCAAATGGTTTTCGAGTTGATAGCTGGTACCTCGATGGTTTTTCTCCAACTGTCAATCCTGATATGTGGGATGAAGATTTATGTTCAACCATTGCCAAACTAAGCAAAGCTGGTACGACACTCAGTACATACAGTGCGGCAGGTCAAATTAAAAGAGCACTTAGGCAGCATAATTTCAGGATTGAAAGAAAGTCCGGATTTTCTAAAAAACGACACATGCTGACTGCTGAGTACCATCCCGCAAATGAAAAACAAAAACCTATTCAGCAAGGATGCTTCCAACTTCCTGAATCTAAGCACACTGATAAAAGAGCAATTGTCATTGGCGGTGGTTTAGCTGGCTGTTCTACAGCCTCAGAGTTGGCTAAAACTGGCTGGCAGATAACATTAATTGAACGCGAACCAAGCATTGCCAACAAGGCTTCAGGTAATCCCAGAGGCATAGTGTATTGTAAAATTTCTGATGGTAAAGATGTTAATGCAGACTATTATTTAAATTCATATGTTTTTGCCCTGCAGCATTACCAAAATATTTCCAAAACACATCCAATCGATTGGCAAACTTGCGGTCTCATCCAATTAGCTCACGACCAGCGCGAACAAAAACGCCAACAACAGTCTATTAAGAATCTCAAAGATGCGAATCTTATTCAGTATCTTGACGCTCAAGCTGCTAGTCAACTATCAGGGATAAAGCTGGAAAAAGGCGGTCTGTTTTTCCCTTCAGGTGGATTTTTAAATCCACAAGCACTTTGCCAAGCCTATATCCAACATGACAACATCAAGTGTATTACTAATACGGAAGCGCTGAATTTAAGCTTTGAAAAAAATGTATGGCTTGTTGAAGATAACAACAAAAATTTATTGAAAGCCCCCATAGTGATCATTGCAAACAGTCATGATGCTCATAGTTTCAAACAAACAGAACATTACCCTTTGTTGATGAATTATGGCCAGATAGATGAGTATCCTGAGACCAGGATGAGCAAGACCTTATCATGCATTATTTGCGCCAAAGGATATATTTCACCCGCCAATGGAAAATCTCACTTTATCGGGGGAATTACCAAAACAACTGAGCCAGCTCTAAATGATGCCAACAAGCTAATTCAACAAAATCTTGAACTTACTCACTCTATCAACCCGCAACTCATGGAAGAACATAGGAAAATGGGTCCTACCAATGTTCGTAGTGGTAGTCGCTGTAGCAGCCCTGACTATTTACCCATAACTGGGCCTGTGGAAAATAAAAGGAATTGTCAGAAAATTTATAAAGAACTTTACCACAATGCTAAAAGGAAAATCTCTCAAGCACCCGACTATGAGCCTGGTTTATATATAAATGTCGCTCATGGATCGCATGGATTAACCAGCACCCCAATCATAGCCAACTATCTGGCGAAACTTATCAATCACACTCCTCTACCCTTATCAAATACAAGCATAAACAACATGCATCCCATTCGATATTTGATTCGTGATCTAAAAAAACAACGATTGTGATTAATTATAAAAGGCGGTCAGAACTTGCTTTAGATATTCTGTATCTTTACAGCCTGTAAGTTCACGGATGGAATGCATGGCAAATGTCGGAACGCCAATATCAACAGTTTTAAGCCCGAGTTCGGCAGACATGATTGGCCCAATAGTTGAACCACAAGCCATATCACTTCGCACAACAAAACTCTGTAAAGGCACCCCTAATGTATCGCAAAGAGCAGAGATCATTGCTCCAGTTTCACTGTTACTCGCATAACGTTGATTGGCGTTAATCTTTAACACGGGCCCCTGATTTAATATTGGGCCATGTTGCTGGTCATGTTTATCCGGAAAATTGGGATGAATTCCATGTGCATTATCAACTGAAATTAACATGGAGTTATCTAGCAAACGTCGTTTTGCCTCTTGAATTTTATCAACATTCTCTATCATAAAACTTTCAATGATTCGATCTAACACTGCTTCCAGAAATGGGCCGGCAGCACCGGATGCAGAAACACTCCCCACTTCTTCATGATCAGAACAAACCAATAATGAAGACTGGTTTTTATCACTCGTAATTAATGCCTGTAAGCCAACATAGCAACTTAATAAATTATCCAGTCTGGCACTGGCAATAAAATCGTTTCCCACACCAATTAAGGCAGGCTGCTGGCTATCATAGAAACTTAATTCATGACTTAATATTTTTTCAGCATCATTAATCGCTAAATTCTCATGTAAAAAATTTAATAATAACGCATCAAAATCGAAGAGTTTATTTTCGCTTAGTTGCAGCAGTATAGGTGCTAAATGATTTTGCTTATTAATTGAGTGACTTTCATTTGCATCACGATCGAGGTGAATAGCCAAACTTGGGATACTGGCTATCGCTTTTTCAAAATTAATCAAACAAGCAGCCACCCCACCATTTTTTTGTTTATAGTAAACTCTTCCTGCTAATGAAAGATCACGATCAAACCATGGGTTTAATAAAACACCACCATACACTTCCACGCCCGTTTGTGCATAACCTTTACTTGATATTGATGGTAGCGGCTTTACTTTCAGGCAAGGACTGTCAGTGTGAGCCCCAATCATTTTAAATCCGGTCTCTTGTATATTCTCTTTTCCAGTCCTAAAAGCAATTAGAGAAGATGAATTGCGACAAACAAAATAAGCTTGTTCAGGCTGCAGCTGCCAAGTATCTCTTTCATTAAGCTGCTTATAGCCAGCTTTTAGAAGTTGTTTGCTTATATTTTCAACAGCATGAAAAGGAGTTGGTGAGGCCTGTATAAAATCACACAGGCCTGTATTGATATTTTTAACTTTTGACATCAGAAGATGATTATCGAATTTTTTTAATTAATACCCAACAGCTCGACATCAAAAATCAGGGTGGAATATGGTGGGATCGGGCCAGCGCCTGCTGCGCCATAAGCTAATTCAGATGGTATAAAAAATCGATATTTATCTCCTACTTTCATAAGCTGCAAGCCTTCTGTCCAGCCGGGAATGACTCCGTCAAGGGGAAATGAAATAGGCTCACCTCTGTCGACAGAGCTATCAAAAACACTCCCGTCTATCATGGTGCCATGGTAATGTACTTCAACTTCATCAGTAGCCAAGGGCATCGGAGCATTGGCATTTGGGCCTTCTTCAAGTACAAGGTATTGCAAGCCAGATGAAGTGGTCACCACACCAGGCTGCATGGCATTCTCATTTAAAAAACTCTCTCCTGCGATGGCCATATCCGCTAGTTGTTCTTGGGCACGCTGCTCCATTAATAAGCTATACTGCTCCAAAGCGGCAATAATTTCTTCATCACTCAATTGAATGGAATCTTCAATTGCATCACGAATACCCTGCATCAAAGCAGCATTATTCACGTCATCGCCCAAAATACCCTGACTGGCTAAATTAAGGCCAATATTTACACCAATACTATACCCCGCTCTAGATTCGGTATTCTCCAAATCCAGGCCTTGAGCAAAAAGTGATGAGCTACCTAGAATGCTTAAAAGTATTATTGATGCTGCCTTGGTAAATCTCAATTGAACGAAATTTTTCATTATCTTATTCCCCTACTTGTTAACTGCTCGTTGCTTTAAGCTTATAAAGAGACCAATATTACCGAGACTCAGATTGAAATACTATGCCCCAGAGCCTAATACTGATGATTAAAAAGCTAACTTACTCTCTATTTACACTATTGATACTCACAGCCTGCAGCATAAATCCATATGCAATTTCAGTGAATAATAATGTCCTTTATTCACCGTCTGGCAAGATTATAGATAAAGTTATCGAAGACCCTGGTCTACAAGCCTGTATTAATAATTATTTGAATGAAAATCCTGATGTAATGCTGGAAAACATTTCTCAGCTGTCCTGCACCGATGCCGAGATCAGCTCGTTAATTGGCCTCAATAACATGCCTAACCTGAGCTTGTTAGATGTCAGTAACAATAAAATTGTTGATCTTAGCCCAGTGATGTTTCTAGAAAATTTACGTGTATTAAGAATTGCTAATAACTCGATACGTAATGTCAGCACCCTATCTGAGCTGAGTTTATTAAACTTTATTGACCTTAGTGGTAATGATCAAATTCCATGTCGACAACTAGAACTATTAGAAGCCAGATTAGGAAGTTCTTTAAGAAAACCACTTAATTGCAATTAAGTTAAAACCCATCTTGCTTATTGTGCCGACATGCTTGGATTGCCACTATGAAAACGAAATTCACTATCATATCTGGTAATTAATTCGGCTTCTCTCTCTGCAAAAAAAGCAACTCTCTGGCTTATATCACCATCAGCATACAATTCAGCTAAGAATAAATAATCTTCAAAGTGTCTGGCTTCTGAACGCAACAAAGATAAATAAAATTTTTGCAAATCAGCTTCAAGTTCGGGGGCAAGCTTGGCGAAACGTTCACAGGATCTGGCTTCAACAAAAGCACCCAAAATTAGAGTATCTACTAATTTGGCAGGTTCATGGGTTCTGATCTTTTCTCTTAAAGAAGACGCGTAACGTGAAGCCCCCAAGTGATTATAATTAATACCTTTATCTTGCATAATTTTCACGACTTGCTCGAAATGCAGGAGTTCTTCTCGAGCTAATTGAGACATTTTCTGCAACAAATCAGAACGATCAACATAACGATACATCAGGTTCATGGCTGTAGCTGCCGCTTTTTTTTCACAATTGGCATGATCAATGAGCAACAACTCTTGATTCTCAAGAGCCGCCTGTACCCAGGCTATTGGGGTTTGGCAAAGCAGGAAAGCATCTAATTTGGAGGTGGCGCTAGTCATCATGGCTGGACTCACTCTCACCACTTATTTTGTTTTTGAGTTCATTACCATCCTTGTGGTTATTGTCCCCGTTTGTACCAACACCTGAATGACTATCATCGACAAGTAAATCCTCATCCAGTAATTTACTGGGAATTTTTTTACTGGTTCGAGCGCCTAATTCCTGTAATTTCTGTACGCTATTGACCAAATTGCCATGCCCTGTCTGAAGCCTGTTATATGCCGTGTCATATGATCGCTGTGCTTTGTCCAGAGATGCTCCAAGATCGTCTAAACTTTGCAGAAACAACACAAATTTGTCATATAACTTACCTGCACTTTTTGCAATTTCCATTGCATTGTTGTTTTGCTGCTCGTATCGCCAAATATTCTGAATTGTTCTCAGGGTAGCCAGCAAGGTTGAAGGGCAAACTATCACTATATTTTTTTCGAATGCATCTAAAAACAGTTTATTATCATGTTGAACAGCCAAAGTGAAAGCTGCTTCAATCGGTAAAAACATCATCACAAAATCCAGATTTCTAATACCTTCGAGATTTTGATAGTTCTTGTCAGACAAACCCTTGATATGACTTCTGATAGAGCTCAGATGTTGCTTTAGGTATAGATCTTTTTGTTTTTCATCATCTTCATTGCTGTATTTTTCATAGGCACTTAATGAGACTTTTGAATCAATTATGATGTCTTTATTTTCTGGCAAACGGACAATGACATCTGGTTGTTTGGTGTTGCCATCGCCATCTTTTAAACTAACCTGAACTTCATACTCACTACCTTTTTTAAGCCCGGACTTTTCCAGAACACGTTCAAGTATAAATTCACCCCATACACCCTGGGTTTTATTCTCGCCTTTCAAGGCATTGGTCAGATTAAGAGTTTCCTGACTAATCTGAACATTAGCTTGTTGCAACTGTTTGATTTGTTGCTCAAGTGAAAAACGCTGTTTGGATTCTTTGTCGTAAGTATCTTCGACTTTTTTTTCAAATCCCTGAATTTTTTCACTTAAGGGTTTTAGTATGCTTTCAATATTCTGCTTGTTGCTTTCTGTAAATGATTTACTTTTTTGTTCAAGAATCTCATTAGCTAAATTTTTAAATTCGGCTGCCATCAGCAGCCTGGAATCATCCAGTATTTTCAACTTCTCTTGGTGATTATTATTTTCTTCTTGGAGCAATGTTTGCTGACGACTTAATTCAACTTTTAATTCAGTCGAAAGGTTACGCTCTTGATCCAGCTTCTCTTGTAGATTTAGATTTTTTTTGAAAAAGAAAATGAGTGCAGACAAGCACAACAGCAGCAAAATAAATAACAGGAGTATTACAATTTGAATAGCAGGCATTAAAACTCCTGTTATGGGAAAGCAGAATTAATCTAGATCGATACCTAAACGTCTTCCAACCTCTTTATAGGTCTCTATTACATTTCCCAAATTTTGGCGGAACCGATCTTTATCCATTTTATTACGGGTAGACTTATCCCAGATACGACATCCATCGGGACTGAACTCATCACCCAGAGTTATTTCACCATTCGAAAGACCAAACTCCAATTTGTAGTCAACTAAGAGCATGTCGGCTTCAAGAAACAATTTTTTTAGTATTGAGTTAACTTTTATAGTCAGGGTTTTCATCGCTTCGATATGTTCTGCTTTTGCCCAACCAAAAGAAATAATATGGGAGTCATTAATTATGGGGTCATGCAGCGCATCATTCTTTAAAAAAAATTCAAAAGTGGGAGGGTCTATGCTTATGCCTTCTTCTATACCATAGCGCCTGCAAAGGCTACCTGCAGCATAATTTCTAACCACACACTCTACTGGAATCATATCGAGTTTTTTAACCAAGGAGTCCGTGTCTGACAAACGCTTAACAAAATGAGTGGGGATGCCTTTCTTTGCCAGTTTTTCCATAATAAAGGCATTGAAAATATTATTTACTTTGCCCTTGTCTGATAATTGCTCAACCCTTTCCCCATCAAATGCTGATGTATCATCACGAAAATGCAATATATAAAGCTCAGGGTCATCAGTACTAAAAACCGATTTAGCTTTTCCTGAATAAAGTTCCTCACCCATTTGCATTAAAATGTTTCTCCACTAAAAACTAATTTCTGACTCTAGATTTGAATTTTTTGGATGCACTAGATTAAGTCTCGTATAGTTTGTATCAAACTGTTTATACGTTCTATGTCTTGCTGTTCTTGTAACTCTAAGGCTTCCTCGGAAAGATCAGAAGAATAAGCTTGATCAATAACATCAATCATCCTTAACGCGACTACCTCAACACCAGTGTCAACTTCGACTAAAAAGACCCCAAACGGAATTGTTTCCCTGCGACGACCTGTTGACAACATTCGCTGCATTAAGCCTGATTCTTCAGCTACATCGGTTTCCCCATATGCAACTGAAAACATACCTTCCTCAATATTTTCTTCAATAATTTCAACACCTGCACGTTCAATAGCCCTACCCACTGCAGCCCAGGCTCGATCGAATTCTGACCTTAGATGGAGCATGTTTATGCCGCCCTCAGTGAGCATTGTTGCTTTGCCAGTTGAAGGCATATTCCCCGCTAAGAAAGATACAGTGGAAGCCTGATAATTTCTCATTTCATTTGCAAGATAAACAGATATTTCATTCAAGACGTCTGATGCATAATCTGGATCCATTGATTCTTCGGGCCAAGTCACCCTTTCGTTTACCTGAGCATTTTGTGGCACAGCTATTTGTATAAGGCTGACTTCAGCACTTTCATCCTGAAAACCAGGCTCTACTAAAACCCTGACCTTTTGCTGAGTATCGTTATTCCCGTCATCAATAAACCAGGTAGTTTCAAGTAAGCCGTTTGCTGGATTTTCAAGAGCCAATTCAACACCATTTTGAAGCCAATACTGCCTTACTCTAGGCCAGACCTGGCTAACACTGGCGTCAACTACTGCCCACCTCTTCTCATTCATGCTTTGAACGACTACTGAACGATCAGGGTCTCTTTGTAATGGTCTTGGTCTTGGCGCCTGCACAAAGGGCTCACCAGCGTTGTTGTTCAGTGTAGGAATGACTAATAAATCATCAATAATATAGGAATCCATTTTGTCAGGAACAACAATACGAGGGATGCTGTCAGCTTCCAGATAATCGCCCTGTCGGTCACGGAAAAAACCTTCTTCACCAAAAAACTCGACACCAAGCATACTACAAGCTGACAGGCTGTTTACCATAACGACGGCGCCGAAAATCTTTATTGCTTTGATGATTCGCATATAACTTGCTTGCAACCTTATATTGGCTAATCTATGGACTCTAAATAATACCGGCTTGCTCTAAAGTTGAACGAAAGTAATCGTGATAAATTTCATCCATTGGAGTCAGAGGCAGTCGAATTCCAGGGCCAATTTTTCCCATTATCTGCAAGGCCCATTTTACCGGTATAGGGTTAGACTCCAGAAAAAGGCATTTATTCAAAATTGCTAGACTATCATCAAGTGGGCCGGCTTTTCCCTTATTCCCGGCGATAGCATAGCGACAAAGATCATGCATGATTTTCGGGACAACATTAGCCGTAACTGAAATACATCCTTTTGCACCCAAGAGCATTAAAGCCATCGCAGTAGGGTCATCTCCGCTATAAACTTGAAAGTCATCTGTCTGGCATAGCTCAATTACTTCCTTTCCACGAGTAATGTTTCCCGTCGCTTCTTTAACGCCGATGATATTCTTAAGGTTGGAAAGCTTTTTAATCGTGTCAGGTAGCATATCGCAGGCTGTCCGGGCGGGAACATTGTATAAAATCTGTGGAATATCAACCGCTTCAGCTATCGCTGTGTGGTGAGCTATCAGGCCTTTTTGTGTTGGCTTATTGTAATAAGGCGTCACTAGGAGACAGGCATCTGCACCTGATTCTTTGGCAGCCTGAGTCAATTCAATTGCTTCTCTAGTTGAATTTGCGCCGGTCCCAGCAATAACTGGAATACGACCATTAACAGTTTTTACAACATGGTCGACAACTGCTGAGTTTTCCTCCATAGACAAGGTCGGTGACTCACCAGTCGTTCCAACTGCCACAATGCCGTCAGTACCTTCTTCAATGTGCCATTCAAGCAATTGATCTAGGGTAGGCAGGTCGATTTCACCATTTTCAGTCATTGGCGTAACCAACGCTACAATACTACCTTTAATCATTCTGCCCCCATAAGGAAATAAAAGTTTGAATCTAACGAAACGCAGGATTTTATCTTAACTCCCTGCAAGTTAATAGAAAGACTCTTGCTTTGAGCAATATTCTTCAAGATTTATCTTCTAGGACTCGATGCACAGGCCAGGCTCGAATAATTGCTTTTAGAAAGGTTGCCAGGGGAATGGCAAAAAAGACGCCCCAAAAACCCCAAATACCACCAAAAACCAATATTGCAGCGATAATCGCTAGTGGATGCAGATTCACCGTTTCTGAAAAAATTAGTGGCACCAATAAATTGCCGTCGAGCATTTGCAATACGGTATAAGCAATCATTACCTGATATAAATCGGAACTTAGCCCCCATTGAAATAAACCAGCCAGGAACACAGGAATGGCGATGACCGTTGCGCCAACATACGGGACGATTACCGAAAACCCTGTCATGAAAGCCAAGAGTACTGGATAATTCAAATCTAGGACCCAGAAAACGAAATAGGAACTGACTGTCACAATAACAATTTCCAGCGCTTTTCCTCGGATATAATTGGCTAATTGACCATTCATCTCCTGCCAAATCTGCGCCATTATCGGTCTTTTTTCTGGCAGCCAATTTTCTAGCCAATTCAACAACTTATCAGCATCCTTGAGCATGAAAAAAACCAAGATGGGTACCAGAATGGTATACACCAGCAAGGTGACCAGCCGAGTAATACTGCTAACCGAATAGGAAAGAACACCCTGGCCCATCTGGCCTAGCGCATTTTGCAAACTGTTTATCCAGCCTTGTATCTGAGCCTCAGTAAATAACTCTGGATAATTTTGGGGCAATAACAGTAAAAAGGTGCGTAATTGACTCATCATGTTAGGCAGTTCATCAATAAACAGCACCAGCCTACTCCAGGTGAAAGGCAGTAGTACTAGAATGATTAAAAGCATCAAACTTAAAAATATTAAGTAGGTCAGGTAGACTGAAAAACGATAGGACAGATTAAGTCTGACTAAAGAGTTCACCATGCCCTGTAAAATGAAACTAATTACCAAGCTCCATAACAAGGGAGCAACCACTCCCCCTAGAGTCATCATCACCACAATACCAACTATAATTAGGATTGTGAAAATCAACGCCTCTTCTTCAGAGAAATAACGTTGATACAAATCGTTGAATATTCTCAGCATTGAGAAACCTTTAGGTTAAAAAATCAAATACTAGCTAAATAGTGGGATTGAGCCCTCTTGTAATAAAACTAGCTTTTTTGTAACGTATAGTGAAATTGACCATCTAACTGCTGCAATTCCAGTAACTTATTACCACTTTGTTCCGCAAACACTTGAAAATCCCGTTCAGACCCTGGGTCTGTGGCCAGCACCTTGATGACTTGACCACTTTGCATATGATTTAAGGCCTGTTTAGTCTTCAGAAGAGGCAAGGGACAAACTAAACCAGACAAATCAAGCTCAACGTTAATTACTGCATTCATACTAGCATTTTAGCAAGCCATTGCTAAAAAACCGAGTTATTACATGGAATTAATAGTATTATTTGCAATCAAATCTATTAATTAATAAAAATTAACTGGAATGAACAAAATACACGTGCCAACCCTTCAAAAAGCAAAGCCCTACCTCTTGGCGGTAAGCATTTGTATTGGCGTGTTTTCAACTCAAACAGCATCCGCTCAAATTGACAACCTTCCTGTTTTGGGGGATGCCGTATCAGGCACGATAACAACACAACAAGAGTACGAGTTTGGCCGTGAAATTATTCGTTCTATGCGTGCTCAAACCCCCTTACTCCAAGATCCTTTAATTGAAGAGTACATTGCTAGCTTAAGTTATCACCTGGCTGCTAATAGCGAACTCAAAGATCATCGCCTTGAATTCCTCTTGATAGACAGCGATCAATTGAATGCTTTTGCTGCTCCCGGAGGTATCGTTGGTGTAAACGCCGGCTTATTTACTTATGCTGACAACGAAGGTCAATTTGCTTCAGTCATCTCTCACGAGCTGGCCCATCTAAGTCAGCGCCACTATGCACGTGGAGTTGCCCAGTCACAGTCGAATAGAATCGCATCCATTGCCACGACGCTCGCAAGTCTCTTGATAATGGCTGCTGGCGGAGGTGAAGCAGGCCAGGCTGCAATCGCTGCATCCCAGGCTTTAATGACAGAAAATCGTTTGCAATTCAGCCGAGGGAATGAAGCAGAAGCAGACCGTGTTGGAATGCGAACGCTTTTTAAGGCAGGCTTTGACCCACAAGACATGCCGGGAATGTTTGAAAATATGATGCAAATGCGCAGTTTTTCCAGACAGATTCCTGAATTTCTATCTTCCCACCCTTTGGATGAGAACAGGGTTGCCGACACTAGAAATCGTGCGCTTGCACTACCCCCAGTTGAACACATTCAGAATATTGAGTTTTTGCTGATGAAACAACGGGCTTTATTACATTTTGAAAATGATTATGAAGGCTTTATAGCGAACCTTGAGCGTGACCTTCCTCAATTAAATGGCGCTGAAGCAGATGCTGCAGTGTATGGCATTGCCATTGCCCAATTACAGAGAGGAGAATTTGTTGCGGCTTCTGAAACACTCTCTGCATTATTAAGAAAAGACCCAAACCGAATTTCCTATGTTGTTCTTGAAGCAGAGATAGCAGAAGCCGCCGAAAATTATGATCTGGCTATAGCTATTTTAGAGGATAATCTGGACATCAATCCGGACAACTACCCTTTATCTATAACTTACGCTCAGGCACTTGACGCGGCCGGCCGCTACCCAGAGGCTATAGCAGTCTATAAAAATTTAAGCCGACAACGGCCTACAGATATTAATGTTTGGTATGAGCTTGCTGAACTGCAAGGGCTGGTTGGTGATATTTCTGGTGTACATCAGGCTCGTGCAGAATACTTCTATGGCATTGGCGAATTTGGTCGCGCATTAGAACATTTAAATCTGGCATTACGTGAAAGAAACAATCCTTTAACGACAGCTAGAATTAATCAGCGTTTAGAAGACATTCAAGAGACCATTGATCGCTATTATCGATAAAAAATGGATTTGAAAAAGTCCCTGTTAACTCTTTTCTAGTTATTTTTTTTGAAATCTAGCATTCTTTGCAATGGCACCATTGCCTGTTTCCCCAGCTCAACTTCAACATGAATTTCATTCGTTCCATGCAATAGGGATTCATACAAATTTTGCAGGGTATTCATGCCCATCCAGGGGCAATGGGAACAACTACGGCAGGTCGCACCATCACCAGAAGTTGGCGCCATAATAAATTCTTTTTCTGGCGCCGCCAGTTGCAGTTTATAAAAAATCCCAGCATCAGTGGCAACAATAAACTTTTTTTCAGGTCGATTAACTGCTGCGTTAATGATTTGACTGGTAGAGCCCACCGCATCAGCAACATCCAATATTGCTAAAGGGGACTCTGGATGAGCCAGAATAGCAGCCTCTGGATAAAGATGTTTCATATCTTCCAGAGCTTTCAATTTGAACTCCTCATGTACGATACAGGCTCCATCCCAAAGTAGAATATCATCATCTTCAGCGCCTAGTTTGTTTTGAATATATCGACCTAGATGCTTATCAGGCGCCCAGATAATTTTTTCGCCCTGGTCAAGTAAATGCTCGACAACATCTACGGCAATAGCTGAAGTCACCACCCAATCGGCACGTGCTTTTACTTCTGCCGATGTATTCGCATAGACAACAACCTTATGCTTTGGATGCTGATCACAAAATGCTGAAAAGGTTTCGATAGGGCAACCAATATCCAGTGAACAAGTGGCTTCCAGTGTAGGCATGAGAATCGTTTTATCCGGACTTAAAATCTTGGCCGTTTCACCCATGAATTTGACCCCGCATACCATCAGAGTGCTTGCAGGAGAATTACTGCCAAAACGGGCCATTTCCAGAGAGTCTGCCACACAACCCAAAGTTTTATCGGCCAGGGCCTGCAACAAGGGATCTGTGTAGTAGTGAGCGACCAAAGCGGCATTTTTTTCAGCTAATAATGCAATAATTTTGCTTTCGTAATCTGCATTTTCTTGCTCGGAAAGCGGAAGATTTTCAGGAATCTTATCAAGGTACTGGCGAACAAATACCTTATCAGCGATAAGCTCAAGGTCTGAACTTTGATTTTCACCCTTGTTCATAGTTTTTGGTATCAGTCGTATTGATAAAGTCTTCTAGAATGATAAAGACAAAAAAGGTAAAGGTACAAACGAAAAGTTAAAAAGATAAGAAAGAAAGGGGCTATAGCCTTGCTATAAGCCCCTCGAAAATGGTGGGACGTGTGCGACTCGAACGCACGACCAATTGGTTAAAAGCCAACTGCTCTACCGACTGAGCTAACGTCCCCTCTAGAAAGGCGCACATACTACTGTTTTCGGAGAAAAATACAAGTTTTTGTCCCAATTTTAGGCCTAACTTTGCTGGTAAATTGTTGGATCGCTTACCTTTGCATCAAAGAAGCCCTTGATTCGAAGACGACAACTATCGCAACGACCACAGGCTTTACCTTCAAGGTCTGCCTGGTAACATGAAATTGTTTGACTATAGTCCACCCCCAAAGCCATGCCCTGTTGAATTATTTCAGCTTTACTTAAATGAATTAAAGGAGTTTCTATTCCGATTTCTTGGCCTTCTGTACCCGCTTTAGTGGCTAACTTGGCCATTTTCTGAAAAGCTTCAATAAAATCGGGCCTGCAATCCGGATAACCGGAGTAATCCAGTGCATTTACGCCGATAAAAATAGATGACGCTTGCAATACTTCGGCCCATCCGAGTGCATAAGACAGGAAAATTGTATTACGCGCTGGAACATAGGTTATAGGGACACCATCTGATTCAACTTCAGGGACAGCTATATCCATATCTGTCAGTGCCGAGCCGCCTATACCTGACATATCAATACGAATAATCTTGTGATCTGAGGCCTGCATGCCAAGTGCCAATTTAGCCGCCGCATGTAATTCACTTTTATGACGTTGGCCATAATCAAAGCTCAGGGTATAACAGTCGAAACCTTGATCTCTGGCAATGGCAAGACAGGTTGCTGAATCCAGTCCTCCAGACATCAAAACCACTGCCTTATTTTTAGACTCTGAAGCGTTCATACTAGTAGCCTGGTTGGTTTCCCCACAGATATTTATGAAGTTGAATTTGAAACCTGACTTTTAAACGATCCGCTAATATCCATTCAGCTAATTCTTTTGCGGACATCTGTTCGTTACTTGGAGAAAAAAGGACATCTGCTACTTTTTCATGCAAACCGTATTCTTCAACTTTTGTTTTTGACCATTCATAATCTTTTCTATCACAGATAATAAACTTGATCTGATCATTTGAGGATAAATGCTCAATATTTGATTCCAGATTTTTACTTAATTCTCCAGAGCCTGGGGTTTTTAAATCCATTACTTTAATAACTCTTTTATCAACATCTTCTACATTTATGGCGCCACTGGTCTCTAAGGAAACGACATAGCCTCTATCACATAAAGCAGTCAGCAATGGAAGACAAGCACGCTGTGCTAAGGGTTCGCCACCAGTTACAGTGACATAAGGTGTTGAAAATGATTCGACTTCTTTTAATACCTGGTCTAGTTCATATATAAGACCACCAGTAAAAGCGTAGGCAGTATCACAATATTGACAACGCAATGGGCAACCAGTAAGACGGACAAACACAGTCGGTCTGCCGACTGTATTACTCTCACCTTGTAAGGAATGAAATATTTCTGTGATACGTAATGCTGTGCTCATTACCTTACGGCAACCGCTTAGTTAGGAAAAATTAGGAGATTTAACGATTATAGCCATCGCGCAAATATACTTCGGCCAAACGCAATGAAGCACTGCCGCTATCGGCAAAGTCTACCAGTAGTTCACGCCAAACCTGTTGCGCTCGACGTTCATTATCCATCAGGCTATAAACTATGCCTAACTTCAACTTGGAGTCAGGGGCTTTTTCATGTGTTGGGAAATTATTAATAACCTGATTAAACACATTAATTGCCTGCGAATAACGCTCTACCAGAATCAAAGCCTCACCTTGCCAATAATAGGCATTAGGAGCCAGTCGACCTTGCGGATAATCTTCTATCATTTGCTGAAATACAGAAATCGATGACTCAAACTCACCATCATTTAAAAGCAAATTTCTGGCTTCCTGATATAGCTCTTCTTCAGTCTTGGGTTCTGCATTACTTGTTAATGGATTTGTTGATTGAGAATTCCTAGGCGGCAATGAAAAATCTCGTCCAGCTTCGGTTGGGATAACAGAGTTTGTTGAATTGTTGGTCATCGTATTCGGATTTAGCGCATCTTGAGCAGCAGATTCCAGACTGCTTGGTTCAGTAATACTTCCAACCCCAAACACCTGTGAAGTTGAATTGCCAATGCCATTAACACCATTACTCATACCGTTAAGGCCAACTTGCATTCGCCGATTTAATTCACTCAGACGACTATCAACATCCAGATAGCGGTCACGTTGCTCATTTTCCATTTGTCGAATCTGATAAGTTTGCTCTTCAACCAAGCCCCTAAGAGTCTGAACTTCTCTCTGTAACGACTCCACCATGTTGTAGAGGGTAACAATAATTTCATTACCGTTACCTGGACCAGCATTGTTCGCTGTTGCCCCAACTGGTGTTTGAGAGGAAGAAGAATTATTAGCACCAGCCTCTACCACCTGAACTTGTGAAAATACGGAGCTCGAAGCCAATAGATACATCAATGCAATTAGAGATGTTTTTAAAAAAGATGCTTTAACTTGAAAAGCATATCTAGACATATGGTTATCCCAAAAAAACAAGCCGGGCGAACCCGGCTTGATAATCTTAGTTAAACTTAGTGTATTTCAACCCTGCGATTACGGGCATAAGCTGCCTCTGAAGTACCTGGATCAACAGGCTGCTCTTCACCATAACTTATAACTTCCAGTTGATTAGAAGATACACCCTGGACTTGCAGGTATCGCTCGATAGCCTGGGCACGGCGCTCGCCTAATGCAAGGTTGTATTCTCGGGTTCCACGCTCATCAGCATGGCCTTCCAAACGATAGCGTAAAGAAGAATTTTCCATCAATCGGTTTGCATGATAAACCAAGGCCTGACGCGCCTCAGCGCTTAAATCTGAACGGTCAAATTCAAAATAGAAAACAGTTGTTGCCAATGCTTCATCTCTTTCACGGATTTGAGCTGGAGTTAGTCCTCCCATATTGTCACCCACACCACTAGCATTGCCTCCACCGGTGTTATTGCCGCTGCTCATAGAACCATTATCCATATCGTCCATGCCAGAGTCACCCATATCGTCGGTAGATGACTGACATGCCGCTAAAACAAGCGTAAATACTGCAACCATACCCAATTTATAAAATTTGTTATTTTGCATAACTTTCTCTACTCCTCTAAAATTCTTTATACCGGACTCTTAGGCAAGAGCCTTTGGTCAAGAAAACTATTAAAACCCAGCCAACCCAGAATGATACCTCAGCAACGGCTGCTAATCCAGACGACGGCCTCTAATCCAGAAATGGCGACCAAGCCGGTTCCCTCACGTTACCTTGCGCGGATGGTAGCCGGAACTTGACTCTGCCGTCAATGGATACTGCATTTAAAATGCCTCTATTTCCAGATTTTGAGGCATAAATCACCATGCTGGCATTTGGTGCAATACTGGGAGATTCATCTAATGCTGTCTCGGTCAAAATCCGAATGGTTCCACGTTCTAAATTGAGCACTGAAATATGAAAATCATCATTATTATCAAATCGGTGTACTATGATCATGTTATTACCATCACTGAGCATCCTTGCTCTGGCGTTATAATTGCCTTCAAAAGTTAGCCTTTCTTCCCAACGAGTCTCGAGGTTAACCTGATAAATCTGGGGCGTATTACTCCTTTCTGATGTAAAAATCAGTGAATTGCCATCAGGTGTCCAGCTAGGTTCTGTATCGATAGCAAAATGGTTAGTAATTCGCTGCACTTCACGCGTACGCAAATCCATTAGATAAATGTCAGGATTCCCGTCCTTAGACGACACCATAGCCAGCCTGTTGCCATCAGGAGAAAACACTGGCGAACTATTAATCCCGGTAAAATTCGTTAATTGCTCCCGAACACCACTACTTATATTTTGAATGAATATCTGCGAACGTCCGGTTTCAAAGGATACATAAGCTATCTGAGAACCATCTGGAGACCAGGATGGAGACATAATGGGCTCTTCGCCTTCCCATAAGATTCGGGGTCTGCCACCATCAGTATCAGACATTTCAAGTCGGTATGGAAATTGCCGAGTTTGATCTTCAGTGACGTATAAAATCTTGGTCGAAAAGGCCCCTCTTACGCCCGTGACTTCTTCAAAAACCAGGTCACTGATTTTATGAGCGATATCCCTTAACTGCGATTCATTACCCGTAATAACTTCTCCAAACAAACGCTCTTCACGAAGCACATCAAAAAATTCATACTGAACCTGAATTAATTGACTATTTTCATTTCGGGAAATCTTGCCAACCAACAAAAAATCAGATCCTAAAAAGCGCCAATCCCGGAAATAAACTTCATCCTGTTCGTTCGGTTGGCTCAACATGTTAGCAGGATCAATGGGGGCAAATTCTCCTGTATTTCTGAGATTATTGCTGATTACCTTATCGATATCCTCACTCAACAATCCAAATCCTTCCCATTCAAAAGGCACAACGGCTATTGGCACAGGATTATCCACACCCTGAGTAATGACTATGTTCAACTGAGCATTTGCAAATGAAGGGAATAATCCGCAGCACAAAAACAAAAAGCGATAAAATCTGGTTATCAACGCAATAAATCCTCTGGCCTGAATGTAATGGTTAGGTTTCTGAAGCTTGTTTCAAATAATGTTGTTGACATGTCACGCAACTCTGGAAAACGTTCCGCTTTTCTAACCGCCTGTTCTACAGAACGGTCAAATGCGGCATTGCCGCTGCTCTGTACCACCTCCACTGAAATGACTTCTCCGGTTGGCACTAGTCTAATTGCCAACACAGCTGTCATACCATTTCTGGCACTTGGAGGGATATCCCAGTAACTTGCAACGGTTCTGTTGATGATAGCAACATATGTATCAACGGCGCGAGCATCAGTAGCTGCTTGCTGTGATGCTAGTGCTTGTTGTCTTGCCAGTTCAGCCTGTCTTGCTGCTTCTTGCTCTCTGGCTAATTGATTTTGCCTATCTCTTTCTCTTTGTATCCGCTCTTGTTCTTGACGATCACGTTCAAGTGCCTGTCGTTGAGCTTCTGCCTCAGCTTCCTGTTGACGCCTTTGCGCTAATTCTCTTTCTCGGCGTTGCTGTTCAAGTCTTTCAGTCTCGCGCTGGGCTTCCTGCTGCCTGGCCTCTTCTTCTCTGGCGCGCTGGGCTGCAGCATCTCTCTCACGCTGTCTTTGCGCTTCAGCGTCCCGGGCGCGTTGTAGTTCAAGTTCTTGTATACGGCGCAGTCGTTGAGGATTTTGCTCTGTCGTGGTGGCATTGATATAGATAGGCTCATCCAAATTAACAAGCTCATTACTCATTACCGGGTTATGAAAAATAATATATAACAAAAATCCGTGTATAAGAATCGCAGCGACCACTGCTGGAGGGTAACCTTCATTTTTGAGTAACAATGCCATAGGATGTAAAGAGTGCATTCTTTGTATACCTTCTTGGATCTATGGTTTCTTACGTTCCTGAAAAATTATTTTAGTTTACTGTCGGTGGCTGTGTAATCAAGCGTACGCTCGGCGCCCCGGCATCTTCCAGCGTTGCCATCAGGCTCATTACCAAGCCATAATTAACTGCCGCATCTGCTTCCAAAAAAATGGGGACGCCGGGATTTTGGTTCATGATTCTGCTGACATTCTCGCCAATGGTATCAAGTGACACAGCTTCCGGCTCTTCAGATACTTCTCCCAGACTTATGTAATAAAGACCTGATGCATCTATTGAGACCACCAAGGTTAGTTCGTTGTTATCATCGACTATTTCCGCATCTGCCTCTGGTAAGTCGACTTTGACACCCTGCGTGATCAGTGGCGCAGTTATCATAAATACAATCAATAGCACCAGCATCACATCAATCAATGGAACAACATTGATCTCAGCCATCAGGCGTCTGCGCTGTCTGCGTGCTTCAATCATTTATGACCTACTTTCCTGGCGTTTGCTGTGAGCCTGACGATGGAGAATACTGGAAAACTCATCCATAAAGGTATAATAACTATCCGAAATTGAATTTACACTGGCTGAATAGCGATTAAAGGCCAGTACTGCTGGGATGGCAGCAAACAGTCCCATTTCAGTAGCAAACAAAGCCTCAGCGATGCCTGGCGCGACGACTGCAAGACTGGCTTGACTTTGATTAGCCAAGTCAAAAAAGGCATTCATGATGCCCCACACCGTTCCAAACAACCCTATATAAACTGAAACACTTGCCACAGTCGCCAGAATTGGCAGATGTTTTTCTAATACCCGTTCTTCACGTGACAGGGCTACTCTCATGGCACGCTGCGAACCTTCCATTACGGCATCAGAATCAATCCCAGGCTGCTGTCTCAAGCGAGTAAATTCTTTAAAACCTGAACGAAATAGGTTTTCCATCCCTATGATAGTGACATCTTCCTTTTTTAATTTGGCCGTTCCGTCCCTGAACAGTTGACTCAAATCCATTCCAGACCAAAACAGCTTCTCAAAATTGAACAACTCTCTCTCAGCATCTTTAATAATGATCCATTTCTGTACAATAATTACCCATGACATCACAGACAGCACAAATAAGCTGAGCATAACCAGCTTGCCTATCCAAGTGGCATCTACAATCATGCTCCAAATATTCATTGATTCACCCATGCCTATTTTTTCTCCACTTTATTAAGGTGATTATACTAATGTGCTATTGGTCCTGAGAAAATAAATCTTTGTTCTCTCGTCTTGTCAATCCAAAATGTCTGTATGCGTATTCGGTAACCATACGACCACGAGGGGTCCGCGTGATAAAACCCTGCTGAATCAAATAAGGTTCTAGCACATCTTCCACAGTTCCGCGCTCTTCACTAATGGCTGCAGCTATGCTGTCAATACCAACTGGACCACCATCAAACTTCTCAATTAAAGTCATTAAAAAACGCCTGTCTAAATGATCAAAACCGTTTTTATCGATACTAAGCATGTCCAATGCCTCAGTAGCAATTTGAAGGTCAATGCTGCCGCTGTGTTTAACTTCAGCAAAGTCTCGGACTCGGCGCAACAGTCGATTTGCAATTCGGGGAGTCCCCCTGGAACGCTTTGCTATTTCTTCTGCGCCGGCCTCATCACAATTTGCCTTTAAAATATTGGCAGAACGGCTGACAATACTTTTAAGATGTTGGACAGAGTAAAACTCAAGCCTCTGAACAATACCAAAACGATCTCGCAATGGAGAAGTCAGCAAGCCCGCCCTTGTTGTTGCGCCAACCAATGTAAAAGGAGGCAAATCGAGTTTTAATGATCTGGCCGAGGGCCCTTCTCCAATCATAATATCTAACTGGTAATCTTCCATCGCAGGATACAAAATTTCCTCAATGGCGGGATTTAAACGATGAATCTCATCAATAAAAAGTACATCACCCGCTTCCAAGTTAGTTAACATGGCAGCCAAATCACCGGCTTTTTCCAGTACGGGACCTGAAGTACTTTTCAAGGCCACGCCCATTTCATTGGCGACTATATGTGAAAGTGTTGTTTTGCCCAGACCAGGTGGACCAAAAATCAAGGTATGATCTAATGCTTCCTTACGCTTAAGCGCAGCAGCAATAAAAATTTCCATCTGCTCCTTGACGACTTCCTGACCAATATAATCAGACAGTTTATTTGGGCGTATTGCCACTTCCAGTTGCACATCAACTTCAACAGCTTCGGCAGAAATTAATCGATCTTCTTCAATCATAGTATTGACTCTAGCCTGTCATCCCTTTGAGGGCCAAGCGTACCAGTATACTGGTTTCCATTTTTTGCCCTTCATCTTCCAGCCTTATTGCTACTTGGTTAATTGCCTTGCTGGCATCCTGTGGTTTATAGCCCAGAGCAATCATTGCCTCTTCAGCCTCACGAATGCTTCTTGAATTAGTTTGGCCCGAAAGCTGTCTGGAAGTTCCATCTTGCAGCGCTTCAGTTTCTTCCTGATACCAGTCTTTTAATTTGTCCCTTAGCTCAATAATGAGCCGTTCGGCTGTTTTTTTACCAACGCCGGGTAAGCGTACAAGAGCATTAATATCGTTGCGTCGAACACACTCTGCTAATTCACGAATATTTAAACCCGACAAAATTCCCAAAGCCATTTTTGGGCCCACCCCATTCAATTTGATAAGCAGTCGAAATAAAGTACGTTCATGGTTTTCAAAAAAGCCATAAAGTAGTTGGGCATCTTCTCTGACCACTAGATGTGTATGCAAAGTTACTTCTTTTCCCATATCGGGTAATTGAAAAAGTGTCGACATTGGGACTTCAATTTCATAGGCAAGGCCGTGCACATCAAGCAATATTTGATTTGCCTGTTTCTCTATTAAGATCCCTTTTATTCTGCCTATCATCTTGTGATTATGCTTCTTTTCCCAGTCTGTTGGTGTTTATCGTTTTATTTCTTCTTGCAAGCGCCGACGCCGACTACCTTCAACCCCGGTTATCTTAATCAAACTAGACTGAGTATGCACATGGCAAACTGCCACACACAAAGCGTCTGATGCATCTTTTTGTGGTGAAGCGGATAACTTAAGTAGGGAGGTCACCATGTGCTGCATTTGACTTTTATCTGCCCTCCCTCTGCCTACGAGGGCTTTTTTAATTTGATTTGGAGGGTATTCATGTACTGGCAATTGCTGATTGGTACAGGCAACAATTACTACACCACGAGCCTGTCCTAATTTGAGAGCCGAAACAGCACTTTTTCCAACAAATATTTCTTCGACTGCTACTTCATCGGGCTGGTATCTTTTAATGATTTCAGTAACACCTTCAAAAATTATCTGCAAGCGATCAGTAAAAGGTAAATCTGCTACTTTTATGCACCCAGAGGAGATATATTCAAGCTTATTGCCTACTGCGTTAATTACACCGTAGCCGCATACACGAGAACCAGGGTCTATCCCTAAAATTACGGCCATGAGCTGATGTATTCTCCCCTGCCTTTCACTCTCAATATCGCCCTATATTATAGAAAGAATTGATTAACTGTCTGTATCTAGTTGAGCCATAACCTCATCGGAAATATTGGCATTAGAATATACATTTTGAACATCATCCAGATCATCCAGACTGTCGACAACATTCATTAGTTTTTCAGCATTTTCAGCATCCAGATCAACTTCAGTTGAAGCCAGCATAGTGACTTCTGCATTTACTGATGATAGTCCAGCTGCATCTATAGCGTCTTTTACTGCCCCGAAGTTTTCAAAACTTGTATGAATATCAATGCTTCCATCCTGGTTATTGATGATATCTTCAGCACCGGCTTCAAGCGCAACATCCATTAGAACCTCTTCATCCACCCCTTTTTCAAATGAAATGACGCCCGTTCTATTAAAGAGGTAGGCAACTGAACCACTCGTCCCCAAGTTGCCGCCGGCTTTAGTAAAACAATGCCTAACTTCAGCGACTGTACGATTCTTATTATCCGTTAGCGTTTCAACCAGAATTGCGACACCATTTGGCCCATAACCTTCATAAACGAGTTCTTCCATGTTCTCATTTTCATTACTACCGGCACCACGGGCAATCGCCCGATCAATGGTGTCCCTAGTCATGTTTGCACTTAATGCCTTATCCACTGCGGCACGTAGTCGAGGATTATCTGACACTTCCCCTCCACCAAGCTTGGCGGCGACAGTAAGTTCACGAATTAACTTGGTAAATATCTTGGCGCGTTTTGCATCCTGCCCAGCTTTACGATGCTTTATATTGGCCCATTTACTATGACCTGCCATACCCTACATTAAACCTCTATATTTCAATTTATCTTTAAGAGCCTTGCTCAGTTTTGGGTAATTCTCTTAATCGAATATTAAGCTCGCGTAATTGTTTGTTACCCACTTCACCTGGCGCATCGGTTAGAAGACAACTGGCAGACTGCGTTTTCGGAAATGCTATAACATCACGTATTGACTGCGATCCTGTCATCATCATTATCAACCTGTCCAGGCCAAAAGCTATTCCACCATGAGGAGGACAGCCATACTTCAAGGCATTAAGCAGAAACCCAAATTTTTCATCTGCTTCTGCTTCATCAATACCCAGAACCCTGAACACTGCTTGTTGCATATCCGGCTTATTAATACGAATAGAACCACCGCCCAATTCTGTCCCATTCAAAACCATATCATAGGCTCTGGAAAGTGCTTTCAGGGGCTCTTTTTTAAGTTCTTCAGGGCTGCAGGAAGGCGCTGTGAAAGGATGATGCACAGACGTGCAGTTACCTTCCTTATCACTTTCAAACATCGGAAAATCGACAACCCACAAGGGAGCCCATTCTCCAGAGAGCAATTTCAAATCCTTACCGATAATATCTCTTAATGCCGACATTGCTTCGTTAACGACTGCGGTTTTATCTGCACCAAAAAACAATATATCACCTGTTACTGCTCCACTACGCGATAAAACACCCTGTATGACCTCTTCCGGCATGAATTTCAATATTGGAGATTGCAGGCCATCCACCCCGGTTTTTAAATCGTTAACTTTAATCCAGGCCAGGCCTTTAGCACCATAATTCGCAATGTAAGTGGTGTAATCATCAATCTGTTTACGACTAATTTCAGCCCCACCTGGCACTTTCATCACGACAACTCTTGATTCAGAATCATTAGCAGGCGCATTAAAAACCTTAAATTCCACTTGCTGCATTAAATCCGCAATATCAACCAGCGTCATTGGGTTACGTAAATCAGGACGATCTGTTCCGTAATTCAAGACCGCTTCGGCATAAGTCATTCGTGGAAATTCTGCTAACTCGACATTCAAGTGCTCCTTGAAAACCGAGCGTATCATTGCTTCAGCAATATCCATGATAGCCTCTTCATTCAAGAACGATGTCTCTATATCAATTTGAGTAAATTCCGGCTGTCTATCGGCTCGGAGATCCTCATCACGAAAACATTTAGCTATTTGATAATAGCGGTCCATCCCTGAAACCATTAATAATTGTTTAAACAATTGCGGAGATTGCGGCAAAGCGAAGAACTTGCCCTGATGGGTTCTGCTGGGCACAAGATAATCTCGCGCTCCTTCTGGCGTCGCCCTGGTCAGAATAGGCGTTTCAATATCAAGAAAACCATTATCATCAAGATAACGGCGAATACTGCTTGTTACTTTTGAGCGCATACGTAACTTATTGAGCATTTCAGGACGTCGTAAATCAATGAAGCGGTTACGCAACCTAACATCCTCTCCTACACCCATGTGCTCATCTAGCTGAAAAGGTGGCGTCTCAGAAGCATTCAGTATCACAAGCTCCTGGCCTAGCAATTCGATTTTACCAGTAGCCATTTCTAAATTCTGGGTACCTTCTGGACGCCCCCTGACCAAGCCTTGAACCTGTACCACAAATTCGTTACGAACCTGTTCAGCTAGCGCAAAGCTTTCAACTGTATCTGGATCAAAGACCACTTGCGTAATGCCATCTCTGTCACGCATATCAAGAAAGATCACGCCACCATGATCACGTCGTCGATGTACCCAGCCACATAGCGTAGCAGTATCACCAATATTACTTTCGTTTAATTCACCACAATAATGGCTACGCATAGTTCCTACCTTTTTCACTAAATACTTTAAATTCCAACAGTACGCCCATTCGATTATTATCCATCAAGGCTACTAGGTTGATGCTTCTTTTTTGGGGCTACTTTTTACAGCCTCTCCCGATTTGGCTGAGTCGGATTTAGAGTTATTGCCTGTGTTACCTGTACTTGTCTTCTTGTCAACTACGGTTTTATCAGGATTTTTAACTTCTGTTCCGTGCTTTTTATTTCCGGTCTTAAAATCAGTTTCATACCAACCTGTTCCTTTAAGCCTGAAGCTAGTGGCTGATACCATTTTTTTCAAACTTGCCTGCTTACACTCAGGACAATCTTTCAGTACCGGGTCACTAATCTTTTGCAGCTTCTCTAAGCGCGCACTACAAGATTCACATTGATATTCATAAATGGGCATTTAACACCTCAAAAAAACTTATGGGACTGTAAGTTTTCTATGCAACTTTAAAAGCGGTGCATTGTACAGCATTTATTTAACGGACAACATTTTTGATCTAAAACACCTCTCAGGAAATTAAATGCCATTTTTTTATAAAAACACACACAAAACTCTTGCCCGGTTAGAGTGAAAAAGTTATAAAGACAACTGAACTGAGAACGATAGATTTTTGTTAAATTTTTACATTTTTCTAAGGTCCTCGGCATTTTTTGAACTCAATCAAACACCAAGCTTTGATTTAAACTAGCAAGTCAATGTTTGAGTTTTTCATTAACAATTTGATATAAAAAAGAGATGAAGGTATGGCTGTAAAAAAACCCGCAAATGCTCCTGCAAAAAAAACCACCGCTATCCAGGAAAAATACACTAAGACAGCAATCCTCAGCACTATTTCTGAAAATACTGGATTAACCAAGAAAGAAGTTTCTAATGTGCTGGACGAACTTGGTGATTTAATTGAAAGACACATCAAGAAAAGAGGCGTTGGTGAATTTACACTTCCTGGCCTGTTAAAGATCAAAGCAGTCAAGCGTCCTGCACGCCCTGCGCGCAAAAATGTCCCTAACCCCTTCAAACCAGGCGAATTCATGGACATCCCCAAAAAACCAGCAACAACCAGAGTTAAAGTATTACCTCTGAAAAAACTAAAAGAATTTGCCCTATAAGGCTAGAATCTTAGTTATATAAAAGCAGCCTTAAGGCTGCTTTTTTATTGCCTAAAAACAGTTATCATTCAGAACCTATGCGTACTTCAAAATATCTACTAGCAACTACCAAAGAAACTCCTTCTGACGCTGTTGTCATTAGCCATCAATTGATGCTGAAGGCAGGCCTAATACGCAAGCTAGCCTCTGGGCTTTACACCTGGTTACCCACAGGGCTTCGTGTATTAAATAAGGTAAGCCGAATCATCCAACAAGAAATGGATAATGCAGGGGCGCTTGAAGTTTCAATGCCAGTGGTTCAACCTGCTGAGCTCTGGCATGAATCCGGGCGCTGGGATAAAATGGGCCCTGAACTACAGCGTTTCAAAGATCGTCATGAACGGGATTTTTGCCTGGGCCCAACGCATGAGGAAGTTATCACTGACCTTGTTCGAAATGAAATTGGCAGCTACAAGCAGTTACCCATTAACCTCTATCAGATTCAGACTAAATTCCGAGATGAACGACGCCCTAGATTTGGCGTTATGAGGGCTCGAGAATTTATCATGAAAGATGCCTACTCTTTCCACTGCGACCAGGAATCTTTACAACTGACTTATGAACTGATGCATGAAACCTATTCCAAGATTTTCAATCGACTTGGTTTTACATTCCGCGCCGTCGAGGCTGATTCTGGCAATATTGGGGGCAATAGCTCGCATGAATTTCACGTTCTTGCAGATTCTGGAGAAGATGAAATCGTATTTAGCACGGAGAGCGACTACGCTGCCAATATGGAAATGGCCAGTGCATTAGCGCCACAGACTGAGCGCCCTTCTCCAATGCGGGAAAAAGAATTGGTGGCCACGCCCAGTACTGGCAGTATTGAAGAAGTTTGTACTCTATTAAAAATTGAAGCTTCCCAAACGCTAAAAACCCTGATTGTCCTTGGTGAAAAATCTGAGGGCAACGATAAAGCAAGCCTGGTTGCTCTCATTTTAAGAGGAGATCACCAGCTTAATGAAGTCAAAGCTTCTAAAATTGCTGGCGTCCAGGCTCCGCTAACCTTCGCAGAAGAAAAGCAGATAACAGCAATTTTTGACTGCAAGCCCGGCTCTTTGGGGCCTGTTAACATGCCAGAAGAAATAAAAGTGATCGTAGATAGGGATGCAGCAGTTTTGGCAAATTTTGTCTGTGGCGCCAATCAGGATGGATATCATTTTAGCGGAGCAAATTGGGAAAGAGATTGTACACTTGGCGAAATTGCAGATTTACGAAAGGTTGTAGAAGGAGATCTTAGCCCTGATAACAAAGGTAAATTATCCATCACTCGCGGTATCGAAGTCGGCCACATTTTTCAACTGGGCAATAAATACAGCAAATCCATGGGGTTATCGGTATTAAATGAAAATGGCAAGAGCATAACCCCGGAAATGGGTTGCTACGGCATAGGTGTCACTCGCATCGTTGCCGCTGCAATTGAACAATGCCACGATGAAAAAGGTATTATTTGGCCTGACAACATAGCGCCCTTTCATCTAGCCTTAATTCCGCTTAATGCACACAAATCAGAACAGGTATCTCAACTTGCGGATAAATTATATCGGGATTTGACCAGCGCTGGAGTCGAGGTGCTTTATGATGACCGAGATAAAAAGACTAGCCCAGGCGTCAAATTTGCCGATATGGAGTTAATCGGAATTCCTCACCGGCTTGTCATTTCTGAACGTAGTCTGGAACAAAACAAGCTTGAATATAAACATCGAACTGACAGTGACAGCCAGGATATTCTTCTGGATGATGCTTTAGAATTTCTGGTTAATAAAATACTGGCCAAAAGCTAAAACCAGCTTCAGTTACTCCTATAAATATCTGTGAGTGGCGCTGCAAACTCCTTCCGAGTTGCATTTTCCAAACCGGCAAAACTACTCTTCAATTTTTCTATTTGCGGTAAATGATCAATTATTAAACTTGGCAGGGATTCAAAATCTTTAGCCTTGGGCAAAGAGAAGTTAAACCAGCCAAATATCTCCTCTACTGATAAATCCTGAAAATCTCTCACCAAAACAAATTCATCTGAACCGCAATTCCTGACAATACGGTGCTCTTGTAATACCTTAAGTGTGTCTGCCATGGATAACTCGTTAAAAGGCCATTTTTCATTGATCAATTCGCTCATACTCAAACTATCGCCTTGTTTCTGCAACATCCAGAATTTGTGAAGCAAAGCAATTAACATAATATAAGGATGAACATTACCGCTTTTATATTCGTTATTATAGGCTGGCAGTGAACGCACCAGATTTGCGCCAACCAAAATTACCAACCAACAGATATATACCCAAAGTAAAAAGATCGGTACAGCGGCAAAAGTCCCATACACCAACTGATAACTTGCCAAAGAAATAAACCAGGTGAAGACTTGCCTTACCACTAAAAAGGAAAGAGCCACTACCAAACCACCAATAACGCCATGATGGAACCGCACTCCGCAGTTCGGTACAGCTATATATAAAAGTGTAAAAGCTCCTGTGGTTAAAAATAGCGGGAAAACCCCCAATAAAATACTGGTTGTCCCCAGGTATTCAGATATATCCAAAAAACTATCAAAAAGATTCAGGGAGGTAATATATGAACTGATTGCAAAACCCAGCCCCAACAGTATTGGTCCCAGACTCATCACACTCCAGTAAAGCAAAAATGAATTCAACCCCTTACGCGACTCCCTGACTTCCCAAATCCGGTTAAAACTGCTCTCAATATTTAACAACATCAAAAATGATGTCACCAATAACATCATTGCGCCAACCCAAGTTAGGTTTTTAGCCTGCTCGCTAAATCCAGTGAAATAATTTTCTAGCTCACTACTGGAACTAGGCAATAATCGATCCAGTATCATTGACTGCACCTGGTTGCCAAATATCTGAAATGCCGGGAATGCTGAAAGAATGGTGACCAATACGGTCAATAGAGGAATGACTGCGAAAAGGCTCATATAGGTCAAAGATTTAGCATTCTCTAGGCCTTTGTGGCGTGTAAAGTTTTGATATACAAACTTTATAAAATGAAAAAATTCAATTTTCCGTATATTCATGGTATTCCAGTCGCTAGCGATTTGATTAATCCGTGCAAAGCATAACTCATCGAGCTCTCTTGTTTAATCTATTTTAAATGTCTACTATTGCCCCGAATTTCCCGATCCAGTAAAGATCCGAAATTAGTTTTTAGCAAGGTGTTTTTTATGTCGCATTTTACCATTTATCATAACCCCCGCTGTTCAAAATCTCGCCAGACCCTGGCTATTCTTGAGGAGCATAATATACAACCTGAGGTTGTACTTTATCTGGAAGATACTCCAAGCAAACAGGAACTAGTGAAGCTGCTGCATCAGCTTGGCAAATCTCCTCGGGATATATTGCGTAAATCTGAGGATGCCTATAAAGAAAAAACTTTATCTGATCCAGGCCTTACAGACGATGATTTATTAAATGCAATGCTGTCAGAACCCAGACTTATCGAACGACCTATCGTGGTAAAAGACAATAAAGCAGTGTTAGGCCGCCCCCCGGAAAACGTACTCGAGTTAATCAAATGAGTTCACCCTATATTTTAGTTCTTTATTACAGTCGCTATGGTGCTGTAGCCAAAATGGCCCAATTAATTGCACGCGGAATAGAAAGTGTTGATGGCATGGAATCACGAATCCGCACTGTTCCTGCTGTCTCATCGGTAGTGGAAGCAAGTGAACCCGAGGTTCCATCAGATGGCGCCGTGTATTGTAGTGAAACAGACTTTTCAGAATGTTCCGGTCTTGCATTAGGAAGTCCAACCCGCTTTGGAAACATGGCTGGCGCCATGAAACAGTTCCTGGATAGTACTGGTGCGCAATGGATGAGTGGTAGCATGATTGGCAAACCCGCAGGTGTATTTACCTCAACCGCAAGTCTGCATGGTGGCCAGGAATCCACTTTGCTCAGCATGCAAATTCCCCTTATGCACCATGGCATGCTCATTACAGGCATCCCCTACAGTGAAGCAAAATTAAGCTCTACAACATCTGGAGGCACACCTTATGGCCCCAGCCATCTGGCGGGCGCTGACGGTAACAATCCAATCAGTGAAGAAGAAGCCGAGCTTTGTCAGGCTTTTGGCAAACGTCTAGCCGAATTGGCACTGAAACTGGCTTAAGACTACAAATGCCTTCAAGCAAAATTACTATCCTAGCCCGGCAATCCGTCTTATTCAGTCTAGCAGCTCTTATGCTTGTTCTGACGCTTGATAATTGGCTAAATGAGCCACTCAGCATCTCAAGATGGCTCGTCCAGCTAGTACCCTTATTAGCCTTTATTCCTTCGTTACTACGCAACACTTTACGATCTTTCCAATGGCTCTGTTTCGTTATATTGCTCTACTTTATATATGGGGTTTTGAATATCTTTTCTTCAGAGAAATTCATCAGTGGAATTGTGCTAACCTTGTTTTGTGTACTTTTATTCTGCTCAGCCATTTTTTATATCCATCGACAGCAAAAAGACCGAAACCATCAGAGTTAATAGCACCAAATACTGAAATTTCTTAAGCCAAAATGTCACTGAGCAACAATTTAACTAGGTAAAAAATCATGTTTGCTAAACTTTTCAGAGGGTTATTATCAGTCTATCGTTGGGTGCGAAGCTTTTGCCTCAATCTGATTTTTATCATCGTTTTAGTTTTTTTTATAACAACAATATTTAGTTCAAATCGACTGAAAATTCCAGAAGGGGCGGCACTGCTCATTACCCCAGTTGGTAGCATCGTAGAAGAGGTAACATCTGTAAATTCCTTCAGTGATTTATTTGGAGGCAACCCTGCTGACAACGAAGTTTTGCTTCAAGACTTGCTTGAAAGTATTGAAATATCGGCCAGAGATGATTCAATTAGTTCAATTGTATTGCAGCTTGATTATCTACAAGGGGCTACTTTGACTCAATTACAGGATATTGGGAGAGCACTTACTGACTTTAAGGCCAGTAGCAAAAATGTTTATGCGATTGCCGACAACCTGAGCCAAAGCCAATATTATCTGGCTACTTTTGCCAATGAAATTATTCTTAACAATATCGGATCTGTTAATCTCGAGGGCATGAGCAGTTACCAGTATTACTATGCTGAAGCGATAGAAAAACTCAAAATCAATGTTCATATTTTTAGAGTTGGAGAATATAAGTCGGCGGTAGAACCTTTTGAATTGAGCAGCATGTCTGATGCCGCCAGAGCAAATTATGAAGAATGGCTCAATGAAAGCTGGCAGCTTTTTGTAGACAATATAAGTCAGCAACGTAACCTCAATAGCACTCAATTTGACAGTTATATAAACAGCCCGGATGAACAGCTTGCTCTCTTTAATGGCGACACGGCTGCTATGGCACTCGATTTTGGTTTGGTCGATCAACTGCGAAGCAGGCCTGAAATGCGTAATTATCTAATTGATCAAATAGGATTGAATGATGAAGGTACGAGTTTTAATCAAGTCCCCTATCAAAACTATCTAAGCGAACGACGCGTCTCTTTACCGGCCTCTCTTGGTGGTAACCAGGTTGGGCTTATCATAGCCAGCGGCACTATCTATGATGGCGAGCAGACGGCTGGCAGCATTGGAGGTGACTCTTTAGCAGGGTTAATTCGTCAGGCAAAAAATGACGACAATATCAAAGCCCTAGTACTGAGAGTCGACAGCCCAGGTGGTAGCGCCTTTGCCTCTGAGGTTATTCGAACTGAATTACTGGATTTCAAGAATAGTGGCAAGCCCTTGGTCGTTTCCATGGGCAGTGTTGCTGCATCTGGCGGTTACTGGATTGCGACTGCAGCGGATGAAATTTGGGCCAGCCCTGCCACTATCACTGGCTCGATTGGCATTTTTGGAATATACCCAACATTTGGAGATACTCTTAACAGCATCGGCATATATGTTGATGGGGTTGGTACTACCACACAAGCGGGTGTATATGGTCTTGGTATGGAGTTGCCTGAAAGCACGCAAGCTGCAATTCAATTAAATGTTGAAAAAGGCTATGAGCGCTTCTTACAAATAGTTTCAGAGGCAAGAAACATGACACCAGAGGAAGTCGATAACGTAGGACAAGGACGAGTCTGGTCAGCAAATGCCGCCTTAGAACATGGTCTAGTCGATAAGCTTGGAGACCTGGATAATGCCATTGAAGCAGCCGCTATGCTTGCCGGAATTGAACAATATCGAACTCAGCTAGTCACTCAAGCATTATCTCCAACTGAAATACTGATTAAAAGTGTTCTGGAAAATTTGAATCTATCATCCTGGTTTAGTCCAAGGAGCAAGCTTGCTTTGTTTTCAACACCCTTAAATGATATCTATCAGCAATTCAATGAAGACATACAAAAATTATTGCTTTCAAATGACCCCAATAATCTATATCTACAGTGCTTTGCTTGCCTAAATACACTGTAATTTTGAACACATTTTCACTTGAAATAATAACCTTCAAATCACCAAGACATGATGGTTTTAACAAAAGGGATCGTAATCCTGCGTTTTTGTGCAAGAGAAAGCTTGTCTAATTGTTCCAGGACTGAAAATAATTTCGACATACTTCTTTCACTGCGTAAATATATATAGCTCAACACTTCATCTTCAAGTGGGACGCCCGCCGTTTGGGCTCTTTTTTTGAGGGCAGCAATTTTCCCAATATCGTCCAGCTCATGTAACTGATAAGTGACACCGCTGCTAAAACGCGACTTTAAATCCGGCAAAGAAAAATTTAATTCCAATGGCGTCAACCCAGAGCTAACCAGCATGCTTGTAGCATTTAACTGGCAAGCATTAAACAAGGCAAATAACTTCTCTTCCCAAATCGATTTCGATATCACCAGATGCACATCATCTATACAAATTAAATCCAGTTGTTCCAATCCATCCAAAATCGACTCGCCCTCTTCTACAAAAACCTGCAAGGGTAAATAAGCAGAATTTGGATGTTTTGCACAACTCGCTTGAATCAAATGACTTTTACCACTTCCTGCTTCACCCCAGATAAAATAAAAATTTTCTGCCAACTGCGCCGCTTGTAAAAGATCGATTAGTTCTTGATTATTTTCAGCCACAACAAAATTTTCAAAATTGAATTCGTTATACAGTACAAAATCGAAAGGCAGCTGATTTGAAAGTGGCATTTGTTATTCTACTAATTTTGAACCCAACGATAATGCATTGAAACAGCATCATCCGTCCGGCTTAATTCGACAACTTCCTGTAAAAAAGATTCTAGAGCAATAGTTTCAACAAGCTGACGCAATTGCCCTCCCGTATCTAATTCTAATGACAAACTGGAATTTTTAATTCTGGTTAATTGAAAAGACCTCACCCCATTTAGGGCGCTCAAATATTTGAGCAACTGAGAATAATCTTCCGGGCTGTTAATTCCATCTATTTGCATATTAACTTTCACACTACTTTCTGTTCCCGATATTAGAACTGAATAGTATTGAGATAATTCATTAGTAGCCAGATTAACGGTGCCTCTAATAAAGTCTTCCTCACTCAATTCAAATTCTTCGTAGCTAAAAACATTGTCTCTAAAAAAATATAAACTTCTAGCAAATATTTCTCCGCTTAGAGAACGGTAGATTCTCAATGCCAAAATGCTCTCTGCCTGATAGCGACGAGATGCATTTATAATAGCCATCTCATCTAGTTCCCATAATGTATTCACATTCAGTCGCAGCTGATCCTCAAGGTCGAGTAAAGGAAACAAGAGAGGCAGGCCTCTTTCATCAGCAAAATCTTTTAAAGTTCCTGCTATTGTGCCAGCCCTTAAGTTACCGCTTCCTAATATTTGCCTTTCTTCAAGCTCATCTTCCACTATCAACCAAACCAATGTTTCAGGGCGATTTATTGGCCATATAGGTATATTATTTTCATCCAGCAAGCGCTGAATTTCCGATTCATAGAAATTAACCTCTATGGCGATAACCTCCCTCAATTCTGACACCACTTCTTCAGGATTTAGAGGTTGAATCGTCGCCTGGGTTTTAAAAGATTCAACAAAAGGTTCTGGATTATTTAGAGCTCGACGGATCGATGCTGGGTTGATAGTTGAGGTTAAGCCACTCACTTTAATTAACACTTCTCGCATAGCTTCACTAAACGCTCTACGTCGCTCTTCTTCATTATTGCGAGACTCAACTATGATGGTGGCCTGATATAAACCTTCAACTTCAATCGCAAAGCTTTCAGCTTTACCAAGCATTAGGCCAATAGCTAACAGCACTTTTAGGAAGTGGAATCGAGTATGTTTTATAGTTAAGATCATAAGCGCTATCATACCCGATTCAGGTGTTGCCTAACCAGCAGCCGGCTTGAATCATTGTTAATCAGAATTAAGCAATAGTTAAGCTACTTCCAGGATAATGAGATTATGCTTAATAAGCGAATAATACCTATTTTATACATAGCAATCCTCATGATGCTCAGTGAGCTAAGCATTGCTGCACCTCCATTGCCCTTTTCCGCCTTTTATAATGCGCGTTTCCAAGGCTTTAAAGCTGACGCTGAAATTTCATTAACACAATTAAACGACTCTGACTATGTTGCTTATACAACCATCAAAATTCGGCTGTTCGGGGCAACAGTATCAACTATTAGAGAGCTAAGTGAATTTGATTGGCATGACGACGCCCCTCGACCTCATCACTATGAATACATTCAATCTGGCATAGGAGGAAGGAGTCGCACTGCCGATTTTGACTGGCAAAGCAATCTGGCTATCGCGACTGTAAGAAACCAAAGTGTAGAGCTAAAACTTGATGACGGCACTCTGGATGAACTAAGTATGTACACTTATCTCAAGCAGGAACTCAACAAAGGCTACAATGATATTTATTTTCCATTAGTTAGGCGCAATACAATTGAAGAATATCATTATCGGATTGTTGGCGAAGAAGATGTCGCAACAGAATCCGGAATATTTTCAGCAATTAAAGTCGAACGCATCAGAGAAAACAGTGATCGCTTGACCCAATTATGGTTTGCCAAAAACCACGACATGTTATTGGTCAAATTATTCCAGCGCGCTCCCGATGGTGATGAGTTTGAAATCAGCTTAAGGAGTGCACAAATAAATGGCGAAATCGTCTTACCCGATTAGCTATACACTTAATTTATTTTTTTACTGCTTCGATCCTGCTGTTACTAACTGAACTTTCAATTAAATTTAAACACTGGCAAGAGCAAAAATTAAAGTGCGCTGCCCAGATCCTCAGCAGTATCGATATCTCTTAAAGCTGGCAGTTCAGAATAACCTAAACCGTATTGGTCTAGTTTGTTAATAGTTTGTTGCAGGACAAGCTCACTGCCCCAATCTATATTTTGAAATATTCCCAAATGTGGGTGCTTCATGGCTATTAGTACATAACCCCCATCCAATGCCGGCCCCAACACGACATCGTTAGCGCTTTTATCCAGTTCCAGCAGAGCCAATTGTAGATAACCCTTATCGATCTCCGGGCAATCACTGCCAATGATCACCACTTTTGAAGCCCCTCGCAATACTTCTTCAGCAGCATGGAACATTTTTTCACCCAGATCAGCTCCTCGTTGTAACTTAACGTCGCCTTTGAAAATTTCAAATGCAGCATGCTCAGGGAGCTGATCAACCCAAAGCTGAATTGAGCAGAGTTCAAAATTATTAAGTACTACTATTTGCCTATGCATGAGCTTAAGGTGCATTTCCAATGCGCCCTGCTCACCCAAAGCTGGAATTAAACGGGTTTTAACCTGCCCCTTAACTGGCGCTCGGGCGAACATCACAATGCAGCTATCATGATGTTGGTGGTATGGTTTGCTATGCATCTTGATTTATTTTGAATCCGGGTAATATTGATCTGCCAATTTCTCAGGTCTAACGCCAAAAAAATAAGCCAGTCTTAAGCGCCACATTAAAAATATAGTTTTGTATATCCCTTTATTCTCCCAGCGACGACTGGATGTCTGGACAGTCTCTTTCAAGCAACAGGGTCGACTATGCTTGAGAAGTTTTTTGCTCAGGGCCACATCTTCCATTAAGGGAATACGATCAAATAAACCCACATCTTCAAATACAGTCTTATTCACAAAAATTGCCTGATCGCCGGTTGCTATACCACTTAATGCACTTCTCATATTCATGGCATTACTGATCACTTTGAAAATTAACTTATTGCTACTAAAGCTGACATTAAAACGACCCCAGCGATGTTGTCCGGAATCTAGAGCCTGCATAATTAAGTTATCAGCTGTATCAGGTAAACCCGTGTCAGCGTGTAAAAAGAGTAAAATATCATTCTTGGCGACATCCGCCCCTTCATTCATTTGATGTGCGCGCCCTTTTACGGTTTGAATGAAACGGTCTACCATGGGCCTTGCAACAGCCAAACTCTGGTCATGGCTACCACCATCTACAAGAATGATTTCATGCCCACGATCACGATAAGCCTGTAATTTTGGCAAGTTTTGCCTAAGCGCTACTTCTTCATTAAGCGCAGGAATGATGATGCTTATTTTACTCGACATTCGGAAAGCCGACTGATTATTTGAGATAGGGAAACTCAATCACTCAAGGCACCGCCACAACTACTTCCTTGACCAGCAGTACATCCATAACAATGTTCGCCGATTGCAATTGGTTTGTCCGTCAAATCTTTATCAAGAATATCTTTGAGGTGAGGTCTTGGTTTGCTGACAGCAATAAGAGGTAAAGCCAGCATTTGATTAAAATCGCAATCATATACGTAGCCCTGATAATCGATACTCACAAGATTACGGCACATTACTGTTTCCAGATTAGATGCACTATATGCTCCTTTCAGTATGCCCATATACTCGTCATATAAACCTTTTGCCAGCAGCCAGCCACCAAAGCGACTAATAGGCATGTTGGTAATTGTAAATAGCTGATTGAATTCAACATTATACTCATCCTTTAAGATGCGCTTGTAATCGGCTTCCAACCCGGCCTGACCGGGAGGTAAATTTAAATCCTGAGGATTGTAAACAAGATTTAACTGCAAGTTTGGATCAGTTCCATAACCAAGACTGTTTAAATGTTGCAAGGCTGAGATACTGCCTTCAAATATGCCTTTGCCCCGTTGTTTTTCAACATTTTGTTCTGAGTAACAAGGTAAAGACGCCGTCACTGTAACTTTATTATCTGCCAAAAACTGAGCCGTACTTTCATAGCCTGGCTCATGTAAAATCATTAAATTACAACGATCTATGACTTCAATGCCCAGTGCCTTTGCACTCGTGACAAGGTAGCGAAAATGTGGGTTCATTTCCGGAGCACCACCCGTTAAGTCCAGTGTATGAATATCCAGTTTCTCCAATGCCTGAATAATAAGATCAACCACTTCCAGGCTCATTATCTCCTTGCGAGTGGGTCCTGCGTTTACATGACAATGAACACAACTGAGGTTACAAAGATAGCCCAAATTGACCTGTAAGGTGTTGAGCTCATCCCGATAAATGGGCGGAAAATCTGTATCTAATAATAATGGTTTAGTATCTAACATGATTCAAATTCATCTCAGTCGAAGAAGATAGTGCCACAGTGTTTGGCATTCTATTCAATGACATTAGGATAAGCAAAAGCCACAGCTTATATTATTGCCGCCACAGCGCTATAATAGACCATAAGTTAAACGAGTTGTTACACATGTCTGCCATTTATTCTCTTGACGCCTTAAGATTTGATAATAGTTTTTATAATGAATTGCCTGCTGACCCTGTTGTAAACAATAACAGTCGGCATGTAAATGCAGCCTGCTATTCCAAAGTCAGTCCTATACCTTTTCCTAAAGCCAAACTAATTGCTTTTTCTCGAGAAATGGCAATTGAGCTTGGGCTTAACCCAATGGAATGCATGACTCAGCGCTTTACTGAAGTGTTTAGTGGCACCCTCCCTTTAGAAGGCATGCAACCTTTTGCTGCTTGTTATGGTGGTCACCAGTTTGGAAACTGGGCGGGTCAACTTGGCGATGGGCGAGCAATCAATCTTGGAGAAGTAATTAATAAGAAAGGCCAACGTTGGGCTCTGCAGTTAAAAGGATCAGGGCCAACGCCCTATTCTCGTCATGCTGATGGCTTTGCAGTTCTGAGATCTTCTATTAGAGAATTTCTTTGCAGTGAAGCCATGCATTACTTAAGAGTTCCCACCTCTCGGGCTTTGTCTTTATTAAGCACGGGAACCCTGGTTGAACGAGACATGTTCTATAACGGGCAATCGAGAATGGAGCCAGGTGCCGTGGTTTGTCGAGCTGCTCCAAGTTTTATTCGCTTTGGCAATTTCGAGTTATTCACGTCTCGTAATCAGACAGATATCACAAAGCAGCTTGCTGATTACACCATTAAGCATTTCTTTCCTCACCTTGGTAAACCATCAAAAGAAGTCTACATACAGTGGTTTAATGAAATTTGTCTGTCAACTGCTCGCTTGATAACCGAATGGATGAGAGTCGGTTTTGTTCACGGTGTAATGAACACTGACAACATGTCTATCCTGGGATTGACCATTGATTATGGACCCTATGGTTGGCTGGAAGATTATGATCCTTATTGGACGCCAAATACCACTGACGCCAGTGGCCGTCGCTATGCTTACGCCAAACAACCCGAAATTGCCCAATGGAATTTATTGCAGTTAGCCAACGCTATTTATCCATTAATCAAAGACGCCCAGGCACTGGAAAACGCACTGGGCAACTACAAAAAAGTATATGACATTGCCTGGCGAGACATGATGTCCAGTAAATTAGGCTTGCATAACTTTAACCCAGCCAGCGACGAACAATTATTTCAGGATTTGGTCCGTAACTTAAAGAATACTGAAACAGATATGACCCTGTTCTTTCGCCATTTAAGTGAATTGGAAATCAACAGAAATGCAACCACAGATCAACTTCTCTCAATAATCCAACCAGCATTTTATGAGACTGAAATAGACGCTGTTGCATGCGAAGATATAAAAACCTGGCTGCTTAAATATGTTGACAGGTTGAAGGTTGATAACAGGCCTGACAAAGTAAGACGCCATCAAATGAATGCCGTAAACCCATTATATGTTTTACGTAATTATCTTGCACAAGAAGCTATCGAGCAGGCCGAAGCAGGTAGCTACACCATGATTCATGAATTACAGGAAGTCCTTAAAAACCCTTACCATCAACAAGTAGGCAAAGAACGCTTTGCACAGAAACGCCCTGATTGGGCAAAACACAAAGCGGGATCTTCGATGCTGTCCTGCAGCTCCTAAAGACGAACCTAGAATGCCGGAGCAATCGCTCCTTCTGGAGGCGCCCAAGTCTCACAAGGAGTCGGATTCCATTTGGAATTATCAGGTTCACGACGGTAATGTGAAGTTGTTACATAAGGCTGAAATAAATACTTTGGATCATCAACAATAGTAGTCACTACAAACCATTCTTCTCCTGTGGGCGCCGTAAAACGATTATAGTATTCCGTTAAAATGGTATCTTCACTATAAGGAATACCATTGGGCCTGAGATAACCGGGGCGCATTTGTGTCGTAATCACTTTCAAGGTGCCACTGGGTGGAGGCTCATCATCCGGATTAGCATTGCTACCACGGTTAATCAATATATTTTCCCAGTCAGCCACACTATAGCCCTGCCAACTTCTTTCAAGGTTGGCAGCCTCTAACATCATGCTAATTAATGGCCGACGCCCTTCTCTAGAAAAATTTATTAGCCTGGTTTGTGATCCTGCGTCTGTATCAATTCGCAAGGTAAAGTCGTCCTGCCAGCTAATTTGCAGCCTCGTTGGAACCCGCATAATTCTGGCCGCACCAAAGGCTTTACATTGAAGGCCCGCAGCATTATCAGCCTCCAGGTCCCAACTGTTGGCAACAGTTTTGCCTGCCTCATTGACAGGTACACTCATAGTGTCACCTATAGCCGGTGTCAGCATACGATATGCCCAATCCTCAGTGACCAGTGAAACCCAGGTTCCTGTCAGATCAATGGGCGCTTCTGCTCTGCCAGGAGCCTGCGCAGCCACTGGCCCGCCAAAACGCTGTGCATAAGAAGAAGTTGTAATGCATGAAAATAAAACTAAACACCACAGAAACTGTGAGAATTTTTTAAAAATTTCATTAAACATTTGTTTAGAGTAATTCTGCATACACTGCCTCCAAAAATATTCTTGTCGTCCATTCCCCTGAGTCATGCCCGTATATGCCGTCATATTCTAAGGAAGGGTGTGCTGCTAGCACTTCTTCAAAGGAAAGTCCGTCATCAATCATCAGTTGCACCCGGTCACGAATGATAGTCACCATATCTCGATATTCAACAACATCCGACTCACTGGCTATACGGCCATGTCCAGGGATTATCAGGGTGCCTCCCTGTTGATTAAACTCTGGAACGGCAATTTCAATAATGCTGTTGAGCGCATCAATAAGTCCCTGTAAGGACCCTCCATATTCAGGGTAAAAATGGGGGTATGAAGTAGTATCGAAAATATCTCCGGTCACAAGCACATCGGATCCACGAAAATGCACCAGGACATCTGATTGAGTTATTGCTGCAGGTTGATGCAATATTTCTATGGGTTCCCCGTTCAGATAAAGCGCCTTGTGTTCACTAAAAAAAGTGCTGTTTGGCCATACCTCGTAAGGAATAGCATCAATAAATTCAGCCACCAAAAGTGATAAACCATTAGCATGTCCCACAATTGGGATACCTACATCCTGGTTTAGCCCAATCAGAGCCTCAACCCCTCCTATTTCGGAAATCACTTCATTCCCGGCCAGATGCGAGGGCAATACTGAAGTATTGATAATATAACGTGGGGGCAGTGAACTAAGCTCTCTTATTGCATCAGCCACATTAGCTGAGGCTTCGAAATTACCAGTATCCACCACGATCAATCCTAATTCGCCAACCATTACAGCAATGTTGCTGCCGCCCGTTGCGATCATGGTGATACTGCCCTGAACAGGCAACACTTCAATTTCATCACTGGTTATGGATGGGAAATCTGGCCTTTGCGCCAAGGTAGGTTGAACCAAAAAAGCACTTATCACCGGTATTGAGACACTAAAAAAGAGCCGGCAGAATATTGTATTTTTTAAAGCCATCATTGCTCTCCTATTCCCCTGCCTGATTTTTGTCAAACTCTTCACGCATCTGTCGCAAAGTTTCACGGTACTCAGGGTAGATCGTGATGGCACCACCTGTAGTCGCCTCAACAGCGACTCCTAAACGATTTGCCATGTCAAGATGCTTGGTTCCCAGAGGCCAGTGAGGAACCCAACCAGGATCCATGGCAACTTCTTCTACGGGCTCGAATGCTCTTCTTAGGTCAACTACTTGAGGAGGATTCCAAATCCAGGTCTGACTTCTAACAAGGGGTTCTTCAAGATAAATAGGATCTTCAATATGACTGACCATGGTGAGGTATTCGCCATTGCGAAACCAGTATTCAGTCATCACTGCATAAGGGCTTGCAGGCACACCATTACGTTGATAAACCCCATATTTCATATGCGTCGTGGTCACCACTAACATCCCATTTGACCACTCTCCTGTAGAAAATCCATTCCACTGGTGCAGACCATAGCGCTCAGAGGGGTGCGGTCTCCCATCCAGCCATATGGTACGATCAGCATTCCCAAAAGTACCATAGGTTTGATAACCAATGTGCTCTCGTGTGACTGGATCAACAATACGATCAATACTCAAGTTAGGCCTCGGTCCCCTGAACGAATACTGAGCAGGATGAGGCTGAGCTTGTCTTTCAGGCTGAGACAGAATAGAAGCATCCCAGGTTTCTGCCTTTTGTCTTGCAGCGGCATTCATGGGAATACCTGTGTACTCTCCAAGACCAGCTCCAGGCAACCTGTCATACCAGTCTTCCAGTACCAAGGCTGACCACATTCCGGATATATCAAAAGCCTCACTAGCGACTGGAATCGGTTGCGCTCTGGCCAAATTATTAACGAAATTAAGCGTATTGAATTGTAATAGAAAGACCACGACAACTTTTGTGGCCAGGCTGTTTTGCCGCATTTGATTACCCCTTTTTTATAATTGTTGAGAAACGAGGTTTAATTTTCCAGTTGATAATAAATCATAAATTGATTAATACAACTATATATTCAATGAGTAGCTTATATTCCAATATTCCTGCACTTTCTTCTTAAAAACAAAACCGTAATTTGAAATGAAATATAAAAAAGGGCGCCTCTGGGCGCCCTTTTTGTTGTTCCTAGCTTATCGCCAGTTAGCGTGTTGCAAAGCAATAAAATAGTCCCGCCCCACCAGTTTGCACCAAGGCTTGTTGACTACACCCAGCACTTGGGTGAGCAGCATTCCAGGAAACATTACCGCCACCATGACGATCAGTATGGCCCAGTGAAGCACTCCCTTCATCACTGCTTGTCCAGTTATTGCATGTATGGTCAGCCTCATCAGGGAAGAATGCTGTGCCGTCAGCCTGTGAACCAGTCAAAACATCATGGCGATTAGGGCTATCTCCAACGCCATTTATCTGATTACCGTTCTCATCAACAGCAGTATTCTTATCAATTGTTCGGTTATAAAGGTGTAAATCGGAAGGGTTATTGGCAATCAATACACCGTGTGCGTTATACCAAGGTCCAGGACCAATACGGTCACGCGCATTAACACGCCCTTCACCTGGAGCGGATTCCCCACTCAAATAAGCGTGCCAATGACGCTCTCCTGCTCCAGCAGCTTCTGCAAGTGCCTGACAGTGAGCATTTCCACCTGCAAGCCCTCCCAAATCCCCGCCATTGCCGAGACCTACACTAGTTACAAAAAAACTCATGCCACCAAATTCAGCATCTTGTGCTAAAACAGAACCTGATAGAGAGACCAGTCCGGCCGCAATTAACGTAGGTAAATATTTCATGAAAATCTCCTATTATTTATTATTAATTTATCCAAATACTATTTTTATTAGCAAGGTGCACGGAACTTAACAGACTTTATCTGAAAGTGGAATGCACATAAATTTACAATCAAGAATCTTTAGCTATAGATCAATTTATTCTCGTATTTCGCAGAAATAAACAAAATCCTTAATAGCAAGGATATAAAATTGCCAAGAAACGAAATTATTTTTTATCGAGCGAACTATCAAAAGGCTATGTTAGAATTTGTGACGTTTTATTACTGCTCCGGTGGCACAGATGGATAGCGCGGCCCCCTCCTAAGGGGCAGGTCAGAGGTTCGAATCCTCTCCGGAGCGCCA
>JAURLP010000006.1 GCA_030831165.1 Gammaproteobacteria bacterium
CTGTTTCAGCGCAGAGGTCTATTGTATTTTCGTAGTTTAGCTGGCCGATATCATGGTCTAACCAGTCGGCACATGCACTCAGCTGGTTCTGGGTAATTTCCTGAGCATGAGCGGTGATCGAGATGACTATGGGAAGAAGCAGAAAAAACCAAGTAAGGTCTGTACATAAGAATACCTATTTAATTGAGAGATATTATTTGTATATACGCTTGATAAAAGTGATTAGATTATTAAGAATGTAGCTAGCCCAAATTAGCCGCTTAGTTTTATAATTTGACGGTATAATTGACGGTATATATAAATAAAAATGTAAGAATATATAATTATATCAATAATATAAATTAACTATTCAGGCTAACTCGACATCTTTAAATTATTTGTAGACTACGTTTAAAACTCCTATACCGAAGACAGCATCCATTAAACCTGATCCACTTCCTGAATTACTCAGGGAAAATCCGGTAGTAAAGCCGTCACCATAGAAGCTGGTATCTTCAGTGAATACTCCTTTTATTTGACCTGTAATACAGTTCAGGCAACTTATGCCTAAAGTGCTATTTGAAAAATCGCCATTAATTCCTGTAAATTCAACAAAAGAACCATTGATATTTCCTCCAGTAAAAACTGCATTCCATAGTTCATTTTCAGAAGTATTTCCAACCTGTAAGATTCCATTAGTTACTGTTGTTGTATCAAAATTCATATCAAAGCTCATGTTGAATAGATCAATTTCACCACTGATACTTGATAGACCAAGGAATTCTCCAGTGTCTGCATATACAACTGTCCCTGTTCTACTGGAAATATCCGTCGGCTCAGGGTTTGCCCAAAGCATATCCTGTGAGAGTGCTGCCAATTGTGATGCATCAAACTGGTTATGCATGATGCTCATGTTTTCGGATTCCCAGTAACCCATATCAGTCATAATATTGCTAGATTGCACCACTGTAGAAGAAGTACCAGTAAGCACCTCATCGAATGGACCGGTGTTATCGATTTTTGTAATGGTTTGATTGCCACGATCATTAATAGCCACACTTGGTGAGGCGCCCCCAGCATAACTAGATGGGTGGGAAGCAAGACCAAATGAAACAGAATTCTTATCGACTATAAGACCTAGATGGCGTTGCATTTGAAATAGTTCACTTGAATTAAGACGAGCTTCACGTTCAGCCAAGAAGAGACCGCTTAAGAAATATGAGGTCTCAGAGCCGTCTTTGGTAAAGTTAAAACCGCCAGCAAAGGCATTATATGGCGCCGATGGGTCATTATCGTTTAAGCCAGTAAAGACACCTGCTATTTCTCCGCTTATAGCGAAAGAATACGTTGATAGATAAGGAGTGAATGAACCACTCAAGCTAGTTGAATTCAAAAAGCCGCCACTGATGGCCCCACTAAAGTCTGATTCCCATAAATTTCCTGCATCGGTTTTAACATCTAAAAAGCCATTACTCACCATGGCAGTAGTAAAATCCACATCGAAGGCTGTAAACATGCTGGCTATTTCTTCACTATCATTTCCACCAAGAAATTCGGTGATATGTGTGTAGGTAGCCGTTCCATCATATGAAGTGATTTGAGGGTTGTTAACTAATAACCAGGGCATTGTTGCGAAATCGTTTTCGTTGGAATTTAGATCCTGGGCGTCGGTATAGGCGAACAAACCATTAATGCTTGACCCAGGGCTATCCCAAATACCCCAGGTGACATTGTACCCGCCGACATTTCTAACAAAAGTATCGGTATAGGTGCTATCGTTCTCGTTAACTAATACTCTTTCCAAGCTTAAATTATATGGGTTAGATGCACTGTAGGTAGGCGTAAACTGTCCAAGAACTGCTCGGTCTTGCTTAGAAGTGGTATTTGAACCAAAGACGGGATAGATGTAGTCAATTGTTTCTCTACCTATTCTGGTTGAGACTCCACCTGGGTTTCCGACTACAGCGATACCTAAATTAACCAGATCAGATTTAAGAATACCGCCTGACTCAATATCAGGGTTATCAAACCGCAAATCAGGTAATGTTCCAGCGTCAGGCTCTAATCCAAGAAGGGTTAATGCCAGACCTGTAACAGATCTTCTAGGAGAAGACCCAAGGGTCTCACGGAAGAAAAAGCTGCTCAACAAAGCTGGCCTAGGACTAGAAGATATATTGTAATCATTAAGAATTACACCTTTCATATTACTGTCATTGCTGTCTAAATTATTATCGAACTCTGGAGTAGCGGTTAGAGGATTTACTAAATAAATACCAGCCAACTCAGAAGAGTCAGATGGATTTGAACTGAGCAGGTTAAAATCAACCATATTGCGACTCAAACCACCTTCAAAGAAGATCAGCCAAGACTCATCTTCAGTATCATGAGACGCAACATTAATGAACATTTTGCCGTTTTCGATATTGTTCATCGCAGTACTGGCTGAGAAATTAATATCAAAACTCATCACGATATCAGAGATACGTGCACCTTCACTATTCTCTCCCATAAAGGCTAAAACATTTTCATAACGCCCTGTAATATCAGTCATTTCTGAAATATCAAAGGTAGCAAAGAAGGCAACGTCATCAATTTCATCGAGAGCACCATCTTGAACAATTGAATCATCCAAGTTGTCCGTCAAGGTAAGTAATGGCCCCTTCCAACGCTCCCAATTGAGGCTAAAAGCTTCACTTATAGTGGGAGCAAGACCTTGATTTACTTGTGAAATAGATATCGGATAATCCCCTTCTTGAATAATCAGTCTCGGTCTTGAGCGCCTATCTAAAAACAAAATAGAGCTATTAGCTGTTTCTTGACTATAACCTAATAAGTTTCTGGCATAGCTTTCTTGTATAAGAAATGCATCATCACCAAGAGATTGGTCAAAATCGATTTTGCTTAAGCGCAGTTCTTTTTCGATTAGAAAAACACCATCTACGGTAGTGTCTGGAATATCTACTCCCACGCTATTAAGTGAATTTCTAAAAACATCTAGAAAAACACCATCTACGGTAGTGTCTGGAATATCTACTCCCACGCTATTAAGTGAATTTCTAAAAACATCAAGGTCATCGTCATAAAACAGATTAAAACCGCCAACAAAGCCTTCAGCGTTAGCGCCGGTAAAAACACCATCGATAAATCCAAATATGCTGGCAGGTTCATCGTTGATATAACCCTGATTGTTAACTGGACTTGCTACCACAAAGCCATTAACAACTTCACCGGTATAATTAAATCTCCAGAACTGAGCATTGCTGCCTGAGCAGTTAGATTCACCTCCAAGGCAAAATTCCATCGCGCCATCAGTGATCAATGAGGTACTAAAATTGACATTAAAGACCGTCAAAAAATTAGTAAGAGCACCCGCACTTGAGCCACCTAAAAATCGATCAAAGTTTGACAGATAAATAACGCTTCCCGTTAGTGAAGAAAGTGGAGCAGGGTCGACACTGACAACAAATAAGGGATCTTCGATTTGTTTAAAGACATTTTTATCCGTGAAATCAGAAAATAGAGATATAGGGTTACTTGAACCACCCCAGACTCCAATTTCAAAGTCATAAGGCCTCTCACCTGACTCGGTGATAGTGCCATCGGTGAGGCTAATGAAACTGCCAGCAGCTCTGAAAATATAAGGTGGTTCAGAATCAAGCGTGAATGGTGAGCTTAAATCGTTGCCGGCGAGAATAACTTCTTGTCCAGCATTTAGCTCGGTGACATTGCCTGGGAAAATAACTCCTGGAGCAGCGTTACGACTAAGTACAAAGCCGATACGATCGCTTATTCTGGCATTATCAGCTGTGCTCAAAACTCCCGCAATAGAGCCGACACCTGTTTCCTCAAACTCTTCAACTTCCCTAATATTATTAGCTGGGTTAACAGCGGTTTCTGTTGTTCGAGATTCATCACCTGTTGGATCGAGGTTGGTATTTCCTGGACCAGCCAGGACACTAGCAGGGTTATTCCCCGGCGGATTTGTTGGGGCCGAACCTCCTGCTTCTTCATTGTTTGCGCCAGCTACACCGTCATTGCCGTCTCCTTCGTTGTTGTTGTCATTACCACCATCGTTATTGTTAGCATCACCATCACCATCAACATCACCATCAGAGCCATTATCATTGCCATCATCGTTTCCATCACCATCTTCACCGTCGTCGCCATCGTCGTCGCTATCATTAACACCAGCAGCGGCAGCATTAATATTGATTCGACCTAATTGCGCAGGTTGCTGAAGCAGACCCTGCGGGGCTTGACCGGGAAAAGTTTGGGTGTAATCGAAGTTGGTTCCTTCACCGGTGTCAAGACTACCTTGACCATTTGAGATAGTGGTGCCACCATCATAGACGCCCGTTAATAATGCGCCGGCGTCAATAACGGCCTCGTGGGTAGTGCCGCGAATACCAATATTTGCAAATCGGGTTGAAACTTGATAAACGTCAGCACTGTCGTCTCCGATAGTCCCCGATATAGTGCGAAAACCACCACGAACCATTTCCATCAGAGCACTGTCGGCAGCGCCGCCAGGGCCATCAGAACTGTATTCGTAAAAAGTGAATTCGGTATCTTCTTTGAAAGAAATCTGGGCGGAGTCAACCATGCGTATTTGCGCAAAGCCATTAGGGCCTGTGATGACGGTGTCGCCAATAAAAATATCAGAACGGCGGCTGAGTTCTCGTAAGGCACCACTAAGGCCTCTTGCTGTCACTGAGCCTGTTGTGCTCAATACACGACCGATTGCCTGCACTTCTTGTGCATAGCCAGAAACAGGGCTAAAAATATAGAAAATCAAACTGAGAGTAGCCAAGAAACGAATTCCTTTTCGTAATGGTTGGAAAAAATTCATGCTACGCTGCCGTAAAAAATGTGTCCTATGGGCGTATTTTTCAATAGATTTAATAGAAATGAATGTATTTTGAAGGTAAGAGATGTTAGCGCCTATTATAGAGCTGGAGTTAAGCAGTTGTCAGAATAGAAAATAACGTCGAAACACGCAAGTGATATTAAACATTTTAGGAGAGCTTTAATAAAACTTAAGTGACTTATATTAATGGGTAATTAGTTTTATATCCCTAAGGTCCAATTGATCTATTTGTAAGGATTCGTTAATCAATTCATTCCCAATAGCAAGCACCTGATATTTGTTTGTTGCTAATACGGCAATATCAATAATTTCACCTGCAGTCTTATTTTCAGTGGTGCTAATAAGCATATTCTTTTTGGGGCTGGAATCAGCGGTAATTTGCAGTAAATAAAGTCGCTTCTTGGCTTTGCCAAGGTAATGCATGCGCGCTACAATTTCCTGGCCTGTATAACAACCCTTGGTGAAGCTGATATGCCCCAGTTGATCGTAGTTTAATTCCTGAGGCGTATAAAGCGCAGCATCATCGGCTTGTATTCTGTAGAGGCCTAGGGATTGATCAAACAGTTTCCAATTTTTCAACTTTCCTTCAGGCAGATCAAAATCAGCATCAGATTGAATGGAATTAGTGGGAGCCCCTTGTTGCCATAATTCATAGCGCCTATTGATCGGGTCAGCTAATCGTAAATAGCTTTCATCTTTTTGTTCGACTCGGTTGACCTCAGATGGGATTTTGCTGAAATGGGTTGCAAGATAACGCTCTGCTCCAGGCCCAATCAAGCCGAATCGAGCAAAGGCGCCATTTTCGATGGCAATGTTACTTTTATAAAATACACTATATTTTTTCAGGTGTTGTTTAGCCAAAGTAGCTACACCGGCCTCCATTTCCATGTAGAATACATCGGCTATTTTCCAGAGAGTGAAGCTTGCAATGACGCGACCCTTGTTATCACACAAACAGCCCAGGCAACTATCCAACGCTGAAAGAGAACCCAGGTCGCAACTTAACTGGCCCTGGAGAAAACGTTCACTATCAATTCCACTAACCACAAGCAGTTCCCGATAGTTTAAATTCACATAATAATTATCCATAGCGTCTGATTATACGGGCCAGAGCTCAACGAACAAAGTTAATATAATGAATGAAATTGAATTAAAAAAAATGTGGTGGCATAGCCGAAGAGGGATGTTGGAATTAGACCTGCTTTTACTTCCGTTTGTGACAGACAAACTCCCGGGTCTGCAAGAAGGTCAGCAAAAGATATATCAACGGTTGTTAGAGCAGGAAGATCAGGATTTATTTACCTGGCTTATTGAAAAAGAAACAGCTCCGGATGAAGAATTAAAACAGATGGTTCAACAGATTCTGGCAAACAATGAGCGCCAAATAAAAAAATGATTTAAGAATTCTCAGGATCTAAAATTGTATCAGTGCTGTTTTCAAGTTGATTGGGGTAGTCTAAAGTAAAATGCAGACCTCGACTTTCCTTTCTGTGGATTGCCGATCTGATAATAAGCTCCGCTACCAAAGCCAGATTTCGAAGCTCCAGCAAATTTGTACTGATCTTGTAATTGCCGTAATACTCCTGAATTTCATGCTTCAAAAGTTCAATACGATTGGCAGCTCGTCGCAGCCTTTTATCAGTTCTTACTATGCCAACATAATCCCACATAAGCCGTCTAATTTCTTCCCAATTATGGGAAATCACGACGTCCTCATCCGAATCTGTCACGCGGCTCTCGTCCCAAATAGGGGGCTTGGCATTGAACTTGGTAGTATCGAGTTTTTGTTGAATATGCTCTGCCGCTGAAAAAGCAAAAACGAAACATTCCAGCAGGGAGTTGCTGGCCATTCTGTTGGCTCCGTGCAAACCTGTGAAGCTGGTTTCGCCGATGGCATAGAGGTTTGTGACATCAGTTTTTCCATCTTTATCGACCATAATTCCGCCACAACTATAATGGGCAGCAGGTACCACAGGAATTTGTTCGGTTCGTATATCAATGCCGTACTTCAGGCACTTTTTCAGAATGCCCGGGAAATGCTCTTGAATAAATTCCGGTGATTTATGAGTAATATCCAGAAAAACGCAATTGCAGCCCAAGCGTTTCATCTCTGAGTCGATGGCACGTGCAACAATATCTCTGGGGGCTAACTCGGCTCGTTTATCATAAGCAGGCATAAAACGGTGTCCATCAGGTAAACGTAATATTCCACCTTCACCCCTAATGGCCTCTGTAATCAAAAATGACTTGGCATGAGGGTGGTAAAGGCAGGTAGGGTGAAACTGATTAAATTCCAGATTAGCCACGCGACAACCAGCACGCCATGCCATTGCAATACCATCGCCACTGGCTCCATCGGGGTTTGAGGTGTAAAGATACGCCTTACTGGCTCCACCGGTCGCCAAAACAACGAATCGGGCATTGTATGTGCTGATAGCTCCGGTATTCTCATCCAGAATATAGGCACCTGTACAACGTTTGTCTTTATCGCCTGGCTTTCCACTAATAATGAGATCAATTGCCACAGTATTAGTCAGTACCCTAATGTTTGTATTAGCGAGTACTTTTTCGGAAAGGCTTTTAAAAATAGCTTTGCCGGTTGCGTCGGCGGCATGAATGACACGGCGGTGACTGTGGCCGCCTTCCTGGGTTAAATGAAAATCTGAAAATGTTGAGGCGTTATTTGAGGCTGATTCGTGTTTATGCCCTTTATCCAGAAGGCTGAATTGAACACCTTGATGCATTAACCATTCTATGCATTCAGGACCCCGACTTACGGCATATTCAACAATATCTCTATGGCATAGTCCCGCACCGGCAAGCAAAGTATCTTCAACATGTGAGATTTCACTGTCCTGCATGTCTAATACTGCAGCTATACCACCTTGCGCATAATAGGTACTTCCTTGGCGCAGGGAACTTTTTGATAGAATAGTGACCTTAGTAAACTCTGCTATTTTTAGTGCTAAGCTGAGGCCTGCAGCGCCGCCACCTATGACAAGTACATCATGATTGCTGTATGCTGACGATGAGTAAGTTTTTTTCATTCTGGGTATCTTAGTAAGATTTTAAACATTTTACCTATTTGGGTCGGGTAAGTAATTAAAAAGGAATAAACAAGTTGAATACGGGCAAGTCCAAACAAACGGATCAACAATTAGTTGATCAGGTTTTCAAAGGTAATAAACATGCCTTTGATCTGTTGGTTTTGCGATATCAACATAGAATATTAGCTTTGGTATCTCGTTTTATACGTGACCAGAGTGAAGTTGAAGATGTCTGTCAGGAAGCCTTTATCAAAGCTTATAAGGCGCTGCCTAAATTCAGAGGTGATAGCGCTTTTTATACCTGGCTCTATCGTATTGCAATAAATACAGCTAAAAATCATATGGTCACCAAGGGAAGAAGACCTCCAGGTACAGACGTAGATCTGGGGGATGCTGATCTAGCAGAGTTGCCATCTGAGTTGGTTGACAGCGGTAGCCCGGAAGACAAGTTATCAAGTAATGAATTACATCTGCTCATCAATAATGCGATTGAAGAACTCCCTGAAGACTTGAGAACAGCATTTACTTTACGTGAGTTTGGTGGCTTGAGCTACGAAGAAATCACGCAGATTATGGATTGTCCGGTGGGCACTGTTCGCTCAAGAATATTTCGAGCCAGGGAAGCATTGGATGCCGTTATTGACCCCTATATAAAAAGTGGTCAGGTTGTTCTGGGAGAGCCCCTAGACAGCAAGAAAAGCGATTTAAACAAGAAATAAATGCGAATTTTGGAATTTTTTCAGAAATCTGTTGTCTAGTTTGAAGTGCTCTGTCTTTCAGCGCTTGCTATAGATGTGAAATGCCAGTTGATAGCAATTGGGGAAATAACAAAAAATTGAATAATAAAGTCAGTTTCATAAAGAGAAAAACAATATGAGTAAAGGTCAAGAAAAGCTTAAAGAATCATTGTCAGCGCTTATGGACAATGAGGTGAGTGAATTCGAATTTAGACGTATTCTTAAAGAATCTGAAGCCAATCCTGAATTGAAGCAAAAATGGGAACGATTTCATATGCTTAGCGCTGCTATCAGAGGAGAGCTGGATAATAGAATCAATGCTGGACTTCCGATTGTGTCAAGTGAAGCAGACAAATCTGGCGAAAAGCGACCTGACTTGCTTGCTCGTATTAATGCCGAGTTGGATGGTGTCGCCAGAGACAGTGAAGGTGGAAGCGATGCTGCTTCAAGTGCCTTGACTTACACAGGCGGTGCCAACACTGATAACACTGATACCACCAGTATTTTCAAGCGCTTAGGGCAGGGAGCCATTGCTGCATCGGTAGCAGCTATAGTTCTGATTGCCGGAGGAAGTCTGAATTCATCGCAGCCTTTTGGGACTGAAATGCAAATGGCTGAGCAGACTCAGGTTGTTGAAGAAAGTGTTCCTCAATTTAATGATGCCTATTCTCCTTCCCAATTTAGCCGTGTTCCGCAATTTAATACTGAAGTTGCAGGAACTGAGTCCACAGACGATGCTGCTCGCGTCCGCCTTAGACAGGCCGTTTTCCAGGAGTTTGTTGGAGAGCCTCAAGAGTCATTGGAATTGCCGGTCAACTTCAGCGTTATTATAGAAGAAGAGTAAAGTATTCTTATCGAGCTCAATAAGGATTACCCTATTTTTTAAATCACCTTTTCCCGGCCTGATTTTCTGGCATACTTAGCTTTTTTGAAAAGCGATATTGATAATATGCTTAGCGAAATAGTCAAATTTTCGTCAATCGAACCGAGGTTTATAAAACTCCAGCCCTTTAACAATAGCAGCTGCACAAGCTGTTCGATTAAGCCCACATGTGGGCGATATTTATTGAATTCACTTTACGCAAATCGGCAAATAGAATTGCCACTGAGTATGTTGCCAAAAGAAATTGATATCCAATCCTTGAAAAAGGGCACTCAGATCCTAATTAATATAGAAGCGAGCAAGTTAGTCCGCTTATCCATCCTACTGTACTTGGCCCCCTTGCTTAGCATATTGTTGATGACTTTATTGGGCCAATTTGCTGGTTTTAATGAGCTGGTAATTCTGGCATTAGATATAATGGTTCTATTCTTAAGCATGCGAATATTACATCAATATTTAAAGAGTCATGCTGGTTTGGAAGACGTCAATTTGAGTTTAATATCAGCTAGTCACTAGCTAATTAAATTAAAATATGAAAAAGTTAAATAGATTTAGTTAAATCGAAAAAGAGAATAGATATGTCTAAAGTTTTATTTTTAAACCTGCTGCGGTCTGTAATATTAATCTTTGCCTTTACATTATCAGCTCAGGTTTCTGCGCAGTTTTTACCTGATTTCACCGAGCTTGTTGAAAAAACTGCGCCCGCGATTGTTAATGTCAGGATTCGTAGCACGGTAAGTGCCAGTGACAGGTTTGATGATTTTGAAGGTGATAGACAGGAGCTAGAAGAGTTTCTTGAGTTTTTTGGTGATCGATTTCCCGATGGTTTTGATTTGGGAGAACGAGAGGGTGGGTCTCTTGGTTCGGGTTTCATAATTGCTGAAGATGGATACATAGTAACTAATCATCATGTGATCGATGGTGCAGATGACATCACAATTACATTGAATGATCAGCGTCAGTTTAAAGCTGAAATTATCGGTTCTGATCAGCGTTCAGATTTAGCCCTTTTAAAAATAGACGCGGAAGGTTTACCTACCGTGCCTTTTGGTCACGTGGAAGATGTGAAAGTAGGGCAGTGGGTATTAGCTATTGGCTCGCCCTTTAATTTAAGTCATTCGGTTGCTGCAGGAATTGTCAGCTTTGTTGGTAGAAGCCTGCCCCCGCAGATTACCGGTCAAGGTAATTATGTGTCATTTATTCAGACAGATGTGGCTATAAATCCAGGTCATTCCGGAGGCCCCTTATTTAATCTGGCTGGAGAAGTCATCGGCGTAAACTCTCAAATATATTCGAATTCAGGTGGCTCCATTGGTCTGTCTTTTGCGATACCTGTCGATATTGCGTCTAATGTAATAAATCAATTAATGCAATCTGGCAATGTATCCAGGGGATGGATGGGAGTAGCAATTGCCGATGTGACACAAGAGCAAGCCAATATATATAACCTGGCAACGCCAAAAGGTGCTTTTGTAAATGATGTTTTACCAGGTGGCCCAGCTGAAGCTGCTGGTTTTCAGGCCGAAGATATTATTCTCAGATACAATGGTGACGAGATCAGAAATAGTGCTGACTTGCCTTATCACGTTGGCCTTTCAATGCCAGGCAGCGAAGTCGAAGTTGAGTTAATTCGGAACGGGCGACTTGAAAATATTCGTATGCTGGTTGGCGACCTGGATGCTGCATCTAGCCAACAGCAATTGCAATTAGGCTCGATTGCGCCGATTGAAAACTCGCTCGGCTTATCCGTGACAGAGCTGTCAGAAACAGAAAAACAGCGACTTGGCCTTGAACACGGTCTTAGGATTACTGAGGTGATAGGACAAGTTGCCCAGAGAGCCGGCTTACAAGTGGGGGACATTATTTTAAGCCTCAATGGTAGAAATCTGGATTCGCTCGCTGACCTCTCAGAAATTAATAACAGCCTGCCTGTAGGTAGTCCGCTTCCGCTTCTTGTTGAACGAGATGGACAACAATCATTTTTCACAATAATGATTGACGGATAAGCAAGTAATTACTACAGCTTTGACCCTGTTAATTTCAGCAGGGTGTTCTTCATGTTAAAGGCGAGTTACTGTAGACTTGCGGAGTTTTTTCAACCAGAGTGAATCTCCCGAGTGAGCGACTTAAGCCACATCCGAAATTTTTCTATTATTGCCCATATTGACCATGGCAAATCAACCATTGCTGATCGCTTTATTCAGGATTGTGGTGGCTTGACTGAGCGCGAGATGTCAAACCAGGTGCTTGATTCTATGGATATAGAAAAAGAGCGTGGCATTACTATCAAAGCACAAAGCGTGACGCTCAATTATAAATCCAAGGATGGTCGAATCTATCAGTTGAATTTCATCGACACGCCTGGACATGTTGATTTCAGTTATGAAGTTTCGCGCTCACTAGCCGCATGTGAAGGCGCTTTGTTGGTTGTCGATGCGGCACAAGGTGTTGAGGCTCAATCTGTAGCAAATTGTTATACGGCTATTGAGCAGGGTCTGGAGGTTATCCCCGTTCTTAACAAAATGGATTTGCCTCAGGCAGAACCAGATCGTGTTAAACAGGAGATTGAGGATATTATTGGCCTTGATGCCAGGGATGCGGTGCTCGCTAGCGCAAAAACAGGGCAAGGCATCACCGATATTCTTGAAAACCTCATTAAACTGGTACCACCGCCCAAGGGTGAGATAGGCGATGATTTGCAGGCTCTGATAGTTGATTCCTGGTTTGATAATTATTTGGGCGTTGTGTCGCTGGTCAGAGTTCGACAGGGTAGCATCCGTAAAGGCGATAAAATTATTGCCAAATCTACTGGTAAAGTTCATGTAGTGGATAATGTCGGAATTTTTACCCCTAAACGAACTATCACAAAAGAGTTAAAAGCTGGTGAAGTGGGCTTTATTGAAGCGGGTATCAAGGAAATTAAAGGGGCCCCCGTAGGCGATACCATTACGCATTCTAAAACACCAGATGTTGATGCTTTGCCCGGATTTAAAAAAGTACAGGCACAAGTTTATGCCGGAATGTTTCCTATTTCAGCGGATGACTATGAGAACTTTCGTGATGCTCTGGAAAAACTCACACTCAATGATGCGGCTTTAATATACGAGCCTGAAAATTCAGATGCCTTGGGGGTAGGATTTCGTTGCGGATTTTTGGGTATGCTGCATATGGAAATCGTGCAGGAAAGACTAGAGCGGGAATATGATCTTGAATTGATAACCTCTGCACCGACAGTGGTATTTGAAGTGTTGACCAAGTCTGGAGAGGTTATCAAGGTAGATAGTCCTTCCCGATTACCAGCAATGGCAAGTATAGAGGAAATGCGAGAGCCCATTGTCGAAGCAAATATTCTGGTGCCACAGGCCTATGTAGGAAATGTCATAACACTGTGTGTGGATAAAAGAGGTGTCCAGAAAGACATGCAGTTTGCGGGCAGTCAGGTGGCAATACGTTATGAATTACCGATGAATGAAGTAGTATTAGACTTTTTTGATCGCCTGAAGTCAGTGAGTAGGGGTTATGCATCACTGGATTATCATTTTATTCGGTTTCAGGCGGCTAAACTGGTCAGGCTTGATATCCTAATTAATGGCGATACAGTAGATGCTCTGGCCTTGATTGTCCACAGGGATCAGGCTCAGGCGAAGGGAAGAGTGTTAACTGAGAAAATGAAAGAATTGATCCCCAGGCAACTATATGATGTTGCTATTCAGGCCGCAATTGGAGGACAAATTGTGGCCAGAAGTACCGTAAAAGCGTTACGTAAAAACGTAACCGCTAAATGTTATGGTGGAGATATTACTCGCAAGAAAAAATTGTTGGAAAAACAGAAAGCTGGAAAGAAGCGGATGAAAAAGGTTGGAAACATCGAAGTTCCACAAGAAGCTTTTCTTGCTGTACTTAGGGTGGATTCGTAATGAACATAGATTATTCTCTGGTTCTTTTAATTTTGGTTTTAGTCAGCGGCCTTATCTGGCTGATTGATGTCTTGTTTTTTGCAAAAAAACGAACCCAAAAATTTCGCTCATATCTAAAGGAACACAAAATAAAAAAAGAAGATTTATCTTCTTATCAAAATAATACAAAGGAAAATAATAAAACTGCTTTTAATCAAAAAATTCAAGAGAAGTTTGAAACAGCCTTTAATATTGAAAAAGATCCTGGACTGGTTGAATACAGTAAATCTTTCTTTCCGATCCTGCTTGCTGTTTTAGTTTTTCGATCCTTTTTGATTGAACCATTTCAAATCCCTACAGGTTCTATGATTCCCAGCTTGAATGTAGGCGACTATATTATTGTTAATAAATATTCTTATGGTATTCGCTTGCCTGTCATCGGCACAAAAGTTATTGATATCGGGGAGCCTCAACGTGGAGATGTCATGGTTTTTATCCCGCCGCATGACCCCGTATATTATGTTAAAAGAGTTGTAGGCTTGCCTGGTGACCATATTCGTTACACAGATAAAAAGCTTTATATTAATGGTGTTGAACAGCCTCAGGAATTTGTTGACATGACTCAAGACGGGTTTAGAAATGTGAATCATTTCCTAGAACAACTGGGGGATGTGGAGCATGATATCTATGTATCACCACCGTCTCCTTTTGGGGAGCCGCGATATGATTGGATGCGGCCAGAAGGCAGAGTAGTGCCCGAAGGGCATTATTTTATGATGGGCGACAACCGTGACAATAGTCTAGATAGTCGGAGCTGGGGTGTCGTTCCTGAGGAAAATATTGTTGGTAAGGCTGTGGCAGTTTGGATGCATAAAGAGCCTGGAATAAATTTGCCAACCTTCGGCCAGAACCGTTTTATTAATCCTTAAATTAGAGGGGTATCAAATGAGCTTAAATAATTTATACAAGTTTGCTTCACCGAAGCGACAAAAAGGCGCATCATTTTTTGGTATCGTAATTTTATTGGTTATAGTTGGGTTGTTTTTATTATCTGCTCTGAAAGTTGCTCCATCCTACATGGATAATAACGTCATTGTTAACACCATGGAGGGGATTATCAGCAACAATGATTTTAAGGCGATGAGCATAGCTGAGATCCGTGCCGACCTGCAAAGGTCTCTGGTCACTAATAATATTAGAGATTTTGAAGGCTCCAATGTTGTACTTACCAGACAGGGTAACGACAGCTTTGTTGATATAAATTACGAATCAAGAGTGCCATTGTTTTACAATATTTCGGTCGTTGTGGCTTTTGAAAATAGATTTGATAAGAACTAGTGACAAGCACTTCTGGACGAATATCCCACCCATTTAAAAATAAGGCTTTATTGAAACTGGCCTTAAGCCATCGTAGTAATGGCAAAATTAATAATGAACGGCTCGAGTTTCTTGGTGACTCTATTCTAGGCTTTATCATCGCCGAAGCCCTATATCAACGCTTTCCTCAAGCCAGCGAAGGTGAACTGAGCCGTTTGCGTGCAGAATTTGTAAAAAAAAATACCCTGGCAGATATTGCCCGTGAGCTTTCCCTAACCGAGCTTTTGATTTTGGGTAGTGGCGAAGCGAAAAGTGGTGGTGCCAACAGGGACTCAATACTGGCTGATGCTTTGGAAGCGGTAGTCAGCGCAATCTATCTAGATGGGGGTTTAAACGCCTGCCGTAAAGAAGTAATCGCCTGGTTTTCTTCAAGGCTCCAGCAACTAGAATCCAATGATGACATCTCGCAGAAGGACGCCAAGACGCGTTTGCAAGAATATTTACAGTCTAAACAATTGGCTTTACCGGAATATGTGGTCTCCGAGCTTGGGGGCAAAGATCATGAGCAGGAGTTTACTGTAAGCTGTAAAATAGATTTATACAAAAAAGAGTTTAAAGGCTATGGAACTAGCCGAAGAGAAGCTGAGCAGCAGGCTGCAGCCGTCATACTCAAGAAGCTGGGCTTATAATAAAATGTTTATGGATAATCTAAATTAAGTGAGTCAGTCTAATAAGCACAAAACAAAAAAACATTGCGGACTGGTAGCCATAGTTGGCAGGCCCAATGTGGGCAAATCAACCCTGATCAATCACATCTTAGGTCAAAAAATCAGTATTACCTCACGTAAACCTCAAACAACCCGACACCGTCTTTTGGGGATAAAAACTACAGATAAGGCTCAAATCGTTTTTGTTGATACACCGGGCTTACATTTAGGCGTCGATAAAGCACTTAATCGTTATATGAATAAAACAGTAAGTGCCGTTATCCGCGACGTTGATCTGATTTTATTTATGATTGATGCAAATAAATGGATTCAGGAAGATGACAAAGTGTTAGAAAATATTCGTAACAGCAGTGTGCCAGCTTTTTTAGTGCTCAATAAAACAGACAAAATAAGTGAAAAAGAGAAATTATTGCCTTTTATGGAAAGCTTAATGGCGAAGCATGACTTTGATGAAATAATTCCGATATCAGCATTAAAGAGTAAGGGTATAGATCAACTGGAGTCTCTTGTTATAAAAGCCCTCCCTTTGGGGACATATTTATTTCCAGAAGACCAGCTTACCGATAAAAATTCCCGATTCCTGGCTGCAGAATTTGTCCGTGAAAAAATCACTCGGCAAATGGGAGACGAATTACCTTATGAGGTGAATGTCGAGATTGAGGAATTTAAAACCCTAAACGGGGTGTTGCATATTAGTGCCTTGATTCTAGTCGAAAGAGAAGGGCAGAAAAAAATTCTTATAGGCAGGAATGGCTCCAGTTTGAAATTAATTGGAACTGAAGCAAGAAAAGAAATGGAGCTGCTTTTTGACGCTAAAGTTATGCTTAATTTATGGGTCAAAGTGAAGAGTGGTTGGTCCGATGATGAGAGAGCCTTAAGAAGCTTAGGCTATATTGATCAGTAGGACAAACACTGATGGTTAACTCGATACAATCCCAGCCTGCTTATTTATTGCATAGTAGGCCTTATCGAGACAGCAGTCTTTTAGTTGATTTTATTACACAAGATTTTGGACGGGTTAGCGCTGTTGCAAAAGGTGTGCGAAATCCAAAATCTAAAAACAGGGCGGTACTACAACCTTTCATCCCTTTACTGATTAATTTAAGCGGGAAAAATGAATTAAAAACGCTAGGTCAATTTGAAGCACAATCCAACAGTGTAGCCCTAAAGCATAAGGCGCTTTTTTCAGCCTTGTATTTGAATGAACTGATAGTTCGTCTGATTCATAAACAAGAGGCTGATACTGAAATATTTTCTTTGTATAAATGGACATTATCAGAGCTATCCGTTCAGGTCGATATAGAGCCGGTGCTAAGAACATTTGAACTTAATTTGCTGGATTTACTAGGTTATGGCATTGATTTTAGTGTGCTGGAAGAAACACCAGGCGATAACTGCTGGTATCACTTTCATCATGAAAGTGGTTTTGAACTGGTTGATGGCCTAAACAATAAACTTGAAAAATACTTTTCGAGTACCGCTTTGCACCATATAGCAAAAAAGAATTTTTCAGATTTGGAAACACAAAAAGCAGCCAAGCGTTTGTTACGAGCTGCACTTTCAGGACATTTAGGGGAGAAACCTCTTTCAAGTAGAAGTTTATTCCGAAAAAACATAGGATAGTCTCAAATTAACCTTTTTCCTCGAGCGACCTTCAAGGTAAAATTTTGCTTTTTAAATTGCAGTTTCAAGCAAAGTCTTAATCATGCCGATTTCAACCATAGATGCATCCATGTTTCCAACCATAGAAAGTACCATAGGTAATACACCGCTTATTCGTTTGCAACGACTGCCGGGTCAAACCTCAAATACAATTCTGGTGAAACTGGAAAGTAATAACCCAGCGGGTTCTGTGAAAGACAGGCCGGCACTCAGTATGATTTTAAAAGCTGAACGTCGCGGCGATATCAGTCCAGGCGATACTCTGATTGAAGCAACCAGCGGCAATACGGGCATTGCATTGGCCATGGTTGCTGCTATCAGAGGCTATAAACTGATTCTGATAATGCCTTCTAACTCAACCCAGGAGCGCAAAGATTCCATGACGGCCTATGGTGCTATTCTGATAGAGGTTACTGAAGAGGAAGGTATGGAAGGAGCCAGGGATCTGGCGTTGAAAATGCAGGCACAAGGTAAGGGTATAGTGCTTGATCAATTTGGAAACCCCGATAACTATGCAGCGCATTATGAAGGCACTGGCCCTGAAATATGGCGAGATACTAAAGGCGCAATAACCCATTTCGTCAGTTCAATGGGTACAACGGGTACGATTATGGGTGTCTCTAGATTCCTAAAAGAGCAGAATGCTGAGATTAAAATCATTGGGTTGCAGCCTCGGGAAGATTCTCGTATTCCGGGGATAAGACGCTGGCCTGAAGCTTATTTGCCTAAAATTTTTGAACATGAACGCGTTGATCAAATAATCGATATTGACCAGCATGATGCCGAAGTCACTATGCGTGAACTGGCAAAAAAAGAGGGGATACATTGTGGCGTATCTTCTGGTGGTGCAGTTTTCGCGGCATTACAACTTTCCAAATCGCTCGAAAATGCTGTGATTGTTGCCATAGTTTGTGACAGAGGCGATCGCTACCTGTCCAGTGGCGTGTTTACTCCTGAATAATTAAAGGAAATCCCAAATACCATGCGTCGAAGAAGACGGCAAAAATTGCCTAAAGATCCTGTTGTTCTGGATATTGAAAAACTTAGTCACGAAGGGCGGGGCATAGCCCACCTGGAAGGTAAGGTTGTCTTTGTCGATGAGGCTTTACCTGGCGAACAGGTTTCTGCTGTTTATACACAAAAACGCGAATCTTTCGATCAGGCAAAAACCATAGAAGTATTAAAATCGGCTGAAGATAGGGTCGAGCCGCCATGTCAATACGCTTCTATCTGCGGGGGTTGCAGTCTTCAGCATTTTAATTCTGAAGCGCAGTTATTGTTTAAAGCATCTATCTTGGACGAACTGTTAGGTCAAAGTCTTTCCGGCCATCAATACACAAAAATGCCGCCAATGACCGGACCCCATTTTGCTTACAGACGAAAAGCCAGATTAGCCGTGCGTTATGTTCATAAAAAAGAACAAGTTCTGGTTGGATTCAGAGAAAAGAACAGTAGCTTCATTACGAACATGGATAGCTGTGAAATACTTGACCCTCAGGTTAATAATTTATTGCCCGCACTAAGTAAATTAATCGTTTCTCTGGAGGCTTTTAAACAGATTCCGCAAATTGAAGTAGCTGTTGGAGATGAGCACCCGGACGCAAACTCCCTAGCCCTGGTTTTCCGGCATTTGGTGCCACTAAATGATGTTGATCTGGATAAAATGGCTGAATTTGCTGCTTACCATAAGCTTGATTGCTATCTGCAAAGTGGTGGTCCAGATACCGTCTCCAAGTATTACCCAAAAACAGGGGTAGAGCGATTGTTTTACGAACTGCCCGAATATCAATTAAACCTGGCTTTTCATCCTATGGATTTCACACAGGTAAATGCGCACATTAACCGTAAGATGATCAGCAAGGCCATAGAATTATTGGATATAAATAACGAGGATAGAATACTGGATTTGTTTTGTGGATTAGGTAACTTTTCATTACCTATGGCTACTAAGGCAAATTTTGTACTTGGTGTGGAGGGTAGCGAGGCTATGGTGGACAGGGGAAAAGAGAATGCCCGGCGCATGGAATTGGATAACCTGGAATTTAACAGTGCTGATTTAACAGAAAACCTGGAGACAAAGCATTGGGCTAGTTATGGCTTTACTAAAGTGTTAATTGATCCTCCTCGCTCTGGAGCCCTTGAAATATTGGCTGCCGTTAGCGCCCTGAAACCAGAAAAAATTGTTTATATCTCATGTAACCCCATCACCCTTGCTAGAGATGCCGCCTGTTTAAAAGATTTGGGCTATCAGCTAGATGCTGGTGGCGTAATGGATATGTTTCCACAAACAACACATGTTGAATCAATAGCCTTGTTCAATAAAGCATAAACAGTCAGTATTGGCGGAAAAAACTGGAAGAGTTATGCAAAGCAGCCATGAAAAAATTACTGAATTACTAAAAGTGATGTCTTTACTCAGGGATAAAGAGCATGGCTGTGCCTGGGATCTCAAACAGAGCTTTAAGTCTATTGCTCCACATACTCTAGAAGAATGCTACGAAGTTATAGAGTGTATTGAGCAGGAAGACTTTCAGCATTTGCCAGAAGAATTGGGAGATCTATTATTTCAGGTTGTTTTTTATGCACAAATGGCCAGTGAGGAAGATTTATTCAATTTTAATGATATCTGTGAAGTGATCACTAACAAGTTGCTTACCAGACACCCACATGTTTTTCCTGATGCCACGATTGACAGTTTTGGGAAAAAAAACAGCATGAGCCCTGAGCAAGTTGAAGCAAACTGGGAAAAAATAAAGCAACAAGAAAGGCAAAAGCAAGATAGTGCAGGGCTACCCAGTCTGCTCGATGATATACCTCAAGCTTTACCAGCGTTGTTACGTGCTAAAAAGATACAAAGCAGAGCAGCTACAGGAGGCTTTGACTGGGAAGACCCAAAAAGCGTTCTAAAAAAAATTCAGGAAGAAATTGAAGAGCTAGAAGAGGCTATGCATGCTAAAGACCAACTCCACATTGAGGAGGAGTTCGGTGATTTGTTATTTAGCGTGGTAAATTTATCCAGGCACTTAAAACTCAATCCTGAATCAAGTTTACGTGCTGCAAATAGTAAGTTTAGCCAGCGTTTTAGACTAATCGAAAGTATGTTGCGGGAAAATAAACTGGAAATGAAAGACCTGGGTATTGATGAGCTAGAGTCCTATTGGGTACTGGCAAAGCAAAAATTGGCAAAGCAGCCTTAAACTTGTAGATAGCATAGCAAATGTGTAATGTGTTTAGCTTTATTTGGGGGTAGCAATGAAAATTATTCTTTTAGGACCGCCTGGCGCAGGCAAAGGCACGCAGGCTCAATTTTTAATAGATACTTTTGCCATTCCGCAGATTTCAACAGGGGACATGCTGCGCGCTGCTGTTAAAGCTGGTACTGAGCTAGGCTTAAAAGTTAAATCAGTCATGGAAAGTGGTGGGCTGGTAACTGATGAGATTATTATTTCACTGGTTAAAGAAAGAATTACACAAGATGATTGTACTAATGGCTTTCTTTTTGACGGCTTCCCCAGAACAATCCCCCAGGCTGAAGCCTTGATAGAAGCTGGGGTCGATATAGAGTATGTACTGGAAATCTATGTGCCTGATGAGGAAATTGTAAAACGTCTTAGCGGCAGACGAGTTCATCCCGCCTCAGGCCGCATATACCATATTGAGCACAATCCTCCGCAAACCCTCGGCATTGATGATGTAACAGGTGAAGCATTAATCCAAAGGGAAGATGATAAAGAAGAAACCGTGAGAAAAAGACTTGAGGTTTATCATCAGCAAACCCTGCCTTTAGTTGATTTTTACCAGGCACTTGAAAAACAAAGCGCTACAGTTAAATTTGCGCAAATTAACGGGGTTGGCAATATTGACCAAATTAAGAAGCAGTTACTGGCAGTCTTGAGTTAGAAATATTAAGTTAATTTTTGTTAATCCGTGCCTTGCTGATTTGTAATAAGTTACCAATTGCTTTTATTTTTTTATGGCTTATATTTTCTGATAAAGTTTTATCGCTAATAATAAAGCCAAATCAGAGCGAAAATTAAAAAGCCTGAATTTTATTAATTTTAAAAATATAAAGTTTTAACTTAGTTTCCCCTTCTTTTCTTTGTTTTTTATAAAAAAATTACTCTGACGTTTTTTATGGAAAGGTTGTAAAAAACAAAAAAACTGTGATATGTTGCGCTCGAAAGCGATGCAATAACAATAAGTAAAAGTTACAGTAGTTAAATTTTATGTTTTAGGAGAAAAAATATGGCTACAGCACAAGCTAACCAAGCAGCACCTGTTGCTAAAAAACCTGCTAAACGAAAGACCGTTTCCGCTACCAGTAAAGCAAAATCTGCCTTAGGGAAAGCGCAACGTGAAGTTGCTAAACAGAGCAAAGCAATTAGTGCTGCTAAAAAGAAAGCTGCAGCCGCGAAAAGTAAAAAATCTGCAGCCACTGCAAAGGCGCAGCTTAGAAAGTTAACTACCAAGCTGGCTTCTGCTAGAGCCAAACAATTAAAAGCCAAACAGTCGATGCTAACGGCCGCCGCGATAGATGCCACTAAGGCTAAAGCCGCAGCACAAGCCAAAGCGGTTGCAGACTACAAGAAAACACTAGAAAAGAAAGCTGCTTCAGAACTTAAGAAAAATCTTAAAAAAGCGGAAGCTTCCCTGAAAAAACAACATGCTAAAGCTATTGCCAAGAAAGTAGCTGCTAAACTTAAGAAAGAAGCAGCGAAAGTAAAAGCTGCTGAGAAGAAATTAGCTGCTAAAGCCAAAGTGGCAGCAAAAAAGTTAGCTTCAAAGGCCAAAGCAGCTGAGAAAAAAGCAGCTTCCAAAGCCAAAGCTAAAGCAAGGTTAGCCGCTAAAAAAGCTGCAGCCAAACTAAAAAAAGCAGTCTCAAAGAAAAAAGTATCAAAACGTAAAGCTTCTCTCAAAAAAGGACCTACAAAAATGAAAACCACTAAAAAAGCACCAGCAAAGAAAAAAGCAGCTAAAAAAGCACCTGTGAAGAAAGTCGCGGCCAAAAAAGCCCCGGCTAAGAAAAAAGTAGCGGCTAAAAAAGCGCCTGCTAAGAAAGTTGCAGCTAAAAAAGCCCCGGCTAAGAAAAAAGTAGCGGCTAAAAAGGCGCCAGCTAAGAAAAAAGCCCCGGCTAAGAAAAAAGTAGCAGCTAAAAAAGCGCCAGCTAAGAAAAAAGCCCCAGCTAAGAAAAAAGCGCCTGCTAAGAAAAAAGTAGCTGCCAAAAAAGCACCGGCTAAGCGTAAAGCGGCTGCAAAAGCTAAAAAGAAATAATTAATTTTCTTATAAAGTAAAAAACAATCCCTCGCAGTTTCGACTCCGGGGGATTTTTTTATCAATTTTTAAACAATATGCCTCTAATCCTAGCCCTAGATAGCTCAACTGAAGCCTGTTCATGTGCGCTTGCCATAGACGGTAAAATATTCGAAACATTTAAACTCCTGCCGAGGTTGCATACGCAGTACATACTGCCCATGATTCAAAATTTAATGGCAGAATATGAGTTTAATTATACTGACCTTGATGGTATAGCAGTTGGGGCAGGGCCTGGCTCATTTACTGGGCTCAGAATAGCTGCAGGTGTTGCGCAGGGAATAGCTTTTGGGGCTAGCGTACCCTTGATTCCAGTTTCAACACTCGCTGCCCTGGCTCAGCAAAGCTTAAAATTTGATACGCAGTATGTATTCACTTGTCTCGACGCTCGGATTGATGAAGTTTATTGGGCTGTATATTCCACAGCTGATAATAAAGTCCAATTGGTAGGAGATGAACAACTTTGTAAACCTGAAATGATTAACATAGATCTTACGGGCTCTTGTTATGGAGTTGGTAATGGAATGGCTTTTATCGATCAGATGCCAGAACTGATGCAATCAGGTATTGGCTCTTTTGAAATTGACGTATACCCACATGCTGCAGCAATAGCAGAATTAGCTGTCGGGTACTTAGAACAGGGTATGGCTATCTCTCCTGAAGATTTTTCACCTACCTATTTACGTAATGAAGTGACACAAAATTAATATGGAAGGTTTCGATTTTATAAAAGCTTCCTGTCTGGCACTTATTCAGGGCTTAACAGAGTTTTTGCCTATCTCCAGTTCAGCACACTTGATTTTCCCTACCGCCCTGTTTGGTTGGGAAGACCAGGGGCTGGCTTTTGATGTGGCTGTTCATTTTGGAACCTTGTTAGCCGTCGTTCTCTATTTCAGGCAGGATATTTATGAAATATTAAGAGGATGGACCTTGCATGTCGTAAAAAGGCAAACTGGTGCTGAGGCACGCTTAGGCTGGATGATCATTTTAGCAACTTGCCCCCTGGTTATCGCAGGTTTTTTGTTGCAGGATATTGTTGATACTTATTTCCGTAGTACGGCAGTGATTGCCAGCACAACGATTATTTTTGCGCTGTTATTATGGTTTGCAGATAAAAAAACTGAGGCTAATCTAAACCTGAATAGTCTTCATTGGTATGCTTTTCTGATGATAGGGCTGGCGCAAGTGCTGGCCCTGGTACCTGGGACATCACGTTCCGGCGTGACAATGACTGCGGGTTTATTTTGTAAGCTTAACCGTACAGATTCAGCCAAATTATCTTTTTTATTATCAATACCGGCTATTACCGGAGCCGCTTTGTTGCTATTGATTGATCTACTGGGTGAGGCTTCTGTGAATTGGTTGGAACTAGCATATGCACTGATTCTTTCAGCCGTAGTAGCTTACCTCTGTATTCATTATTTTCTAAAGCTAGTGACAAAAATAGGTTTTGTACCTTTTGTGGTTTACCGCCTTTTGCTAGGTGCTGTGTTGTTTATATTTTTTGTTTAACAGCAATATCCATTTCATAAATAGCTGTTTAAGGTATGATTTGTTTATCTGCAAGTTATGAATGGTTATTTACAGTAATCAAAGCTCAATTAGGTAGGGTATGACAGTAGCTGAAAACACAGTAGTGGATGGTTGGCGAAAAAAAGTGCCGGAAAGTGTACGTCCCTACGTTGAAGCAGCACCACTTGCCGCCTTTTTTCTGGGAGTTTCATCAGCTTTTCCCTATGCCTTGATTGGAGCAACTCTAACTACACGTCTGGCTCAAGATGGCATTACCAAAAGTGCTGTCACGGCTTTTGCCTTAACTTTCCTGGCCTATAATTTTAAATTTCTGTGGGCTCCGATTGTAGACAATATGAAATTACCCGGTATTAGCCGTTTTGGACAAAGACGTTCATGGCTTTGGGTAATCAGTTTGTTTGTAATCTGTGCCGTTATTTTTTTAGGCCTTGCCGATCCGGGGCAGGCCTTATTTACTGTAGCTATTGCAGCAATTACCCTGGGCATTGCTGGTGCGACTCTCGATATAATTATTGATGCCTATCGTATCGAGTTGTTAGAACCTCACCAACTCGGAACCGGCTCTGGTATGAGTCAGTATGGTTGGCGAATCGGGGCATCTACAACAGGGGCTGTGGCGCTTATCCTTGCCAGCAGTTTTGGTTGGACTTTTGCCTATATTGCCTGCGCAGTTTTTGCTTTACCGGCCGTTTTAGTTAGCGTATTCATGGGCGAGCCAAAACGGCATCGTGAACCGGTTGCAACCAAGGGTATCGCACCTGCACTTATTGAATACTTCAGCCCGCTTGTTGAGTTTATTAAGCGACAAGGGGCCTGGCTGGTTCTGTTTTTTGTGTTGATACACAAAATTGGAGATACACTTGCCAATCTTACCCTGCGTCTTTTGTTTGATGACTTGGGTTTCAGCAACGAAGAAATTGCCTTTTATGATGTTGGTTTTGGGTTTATAGCCTTTCTCGTGGGTATTTTTATAGGTGGCATAATGTATGTGCGAATGGGCTTAAAGCATGCAGTTCTGGTGAGTTTGATTTTGATGGCGGTTTCTAATTTTAGCTTTGCCGCATTGGCTTTAGTGGGGCACAGTAACATTGGGATGGCGGGCGCCGTTGGATTTGAGAATTTTGCCAGCGGTATTGGAGGGGTAACCGTAGTGGCTTATCTGTCGGCGCTCTGCAATTTACGCTTTACTGCGACACAGTATGCTTTGCTTTCTGCATTGGCCAGTATTGCTGGTAGATTTATTACAGGGACTACCGCAGGTGGACTTATCGACTCATTGGGGTATGTGAATTTTTATTTACTCACGACACTTGTGGCTTTTCCTGGCGTTATACTATTTTGGTACATGATTCGTAAGGGTTTAGCAGATATCTCACTTGGAGATGCAGGAAAAAAAGATTAAAAAGCTAGATTTCCGCCATAATTTATCCCTGCTAAAACAGGATTTCCTGATCTAATGGTTTCATCGATTTTTTATTTCGCATTGAGGTGAACCATGACATTTAAAGAGAAAAAAATACCTAAACACTTAATTATTCAGGATGAATATCAATATCAACAGCGTTCCAAGATAAACATGCTCAAGATAGTCATGTATTCGCTGCTGTTTTTTTGTTTGAGTTATGCTGTTGTCCTAATAATTCCCTGAATTCTTTTTTCCTTGAATTATTGACGTTACTTTGGGCTCTTTAAGCATCGCTGCTTGATTCCCCCACCTTAATTCCAGATAATGCTCAGTCTTGATTGATGGCAGAGATTTGGCGCATTAGCGCTTAAAATTTCAAGATTTATGGTATCTCTTGTCGGTCCCCTCGCAATGCTCGGTTGTGAACCCCGTCAGGCCCGGAAGGGAGCAGCGGCAACAGCTTTTGTATGTGCCGGGGTGTGGCTGGCAGGAGGTACCTCCATACATTAATAATAAATTAATAGTAATTTAAACAAATCAGGCCAATGTCCTATCAGGTTCTAGCAAGAAAGTGGCGCCCTCGCAGTTTTAAAGAAATGGCTGGGCAGGGGCATGTGCTGAAGACCTTGATAAATGCGCTTGATAATGATCGCTTGCATCATGCTTATTTATTTACCGGTACGCGTGGGGTTGGTAAAACCACAATTGCACGCATACTGGCGCGCTGCCTGAATTGTGAAGAAGGAGTAAGTTCTGAACCTTGTGGAAAGTGCAGCGCCTGCCTGGAGATAGAAGAAGGGCGCTTTATTGATTTAATCGAGGTTGACGCCGCTTCTCGAACTAAAGTCGAAGATACCCGCGAGTTACTGGATAATGTGCAATACGCACCCAGTAGAGGGCGCTATAAGGTCTATCTCATTGATGAAGTTCATATGTTATCAGGTCATAGCTTTAATGCTTTGCTGAAAACTCTCGAAGAACCACCCCCTCATGTAAAATTCCTTCTCGCCACGACTGATCCGCAAAAATTACCAGTGACCGTGTTATCGCGATGCTTGCAATTTAGCCTGAAAAATCTCAGTCCAGAAATGATCATGAATCATCTCAAATTCATACTGGATCAGGAGAAAATAGAGTTTGAAGAAGAAGCTCTTTGGCAAATAGGTCGTGCTGCCAAAGGCAGTGTAAGAGATGCTTTAACCTTGTTGGATCAGGCTATATCCTTTTGTAATGGCAAACTAACTGATGCAGAGATTAGCAACTTTCTCGGTACTATTGACCAGAATATATTGTATCAACTCGTAGACGCTTTAATTGCTGAAGATGCGCAGGCGATATTGTCATTAATCACTAAAGTGTCAGATCAGGCCCCAGATTTTGCATCAATACTTGAGGCTCTTTTATCCTATTTGCATCGCATAGCGGTCGCTCAGGTTGTGCCTGAGGGTCTGGATAATAGTCAAGGTGATAAAAAACAGATACTAGAGCATGCCGCAGCTATGCCCGCCGAGAATGTGCAGCTTTATTATCAAATGGCCTTAAAAGGTCGTGAAGATTTAGCGCTGGCAGTTGATGATCGTTCAGGTATTGAAATGACATTATTGCGCATGCTGGCCTTCACTCCACAGGGTGTTCCGAGCAAACCTGAAAGGGTTCTGGCTAAAACCAGTACTGCTGAATCAGTCTCAGCTAAAACCGCGGATTCAAGCAATGAAAAGGCTGGCACTGAAACCGAAGAAAAAACCGAAAAAAAAAAGAACCCAGAAACCATTGAGGTAAAAGCTCAAGCTGATCCAGTTAACATAACAAGTACTGATACAACTCGTACTGAACTCAATAGAGATCAAGCAAAACCAGAAATAGCAAGTGATTCACCGGTTCAGCATTTACCCAAGCATGACTTAAGTGAAGAAAAACTGAGTTTGAGTACTTTAAAGCCTGAACAATGGATCCCATTATTTTACAATCTGAATCTTACTGGCATAACACGCAGTATTGCTGCTCACTGCCTGTTATTAGGGGTGAAGGGTAATATAATTACTCTGGCACTGGATGCCAGCCATTCCAAAATATTAAATGAGGGACATCACGAGCAGATTGAGAGGGCAATGTCTGATTATTTTTCTACCCCGATCAGTCTTGAAATTTCTCAAGAAGAATTGGATTCTGAACTGGAAACGCCGGTTGCTTATCGACTGAGAAAGCAACAAGAAAGACAGCATAGGGCTGAAGAAGTTTTTAAAAATGACGATTATGTTAAATCCATAATGGAGCGTTTTGAAGGCAGTATTTTGCCAGACAGTATCGAACCACTTACACCAGAAGACTACTAAAAGACTAAATTTAATGAGGTTTCAATGACGGATATAGCTGGCCTGATGCAACAGGCAAAAAAAATGCAGGAACAAATGCAAAAAGCGCAGGAAGAACTTGCCAACATGGAGTGCACTGGAGAAGCAGGAGCAGGTCTGGTAAAAGTCACTATGAATGGTAAGCATGAAGTAAAAAAAGTTGATATTGACCAAAGTTTATTTGAAGAAGACAAAGAAATCATTGAAGATCTGATCGCTGCTGCTATGAATGCGGCCGTTAAGAAAGTGGCTGAAAATAACCAGAACCAGCTATCAGGAATGACAGCAGGTTTAAATTTACCTGAAGGTTTTAAGCTTCCGTTCTAATTATTCATGAATTACAGCCCTTTAATTGATCAACTAATAAAAGCGTTTCAGCGTTTGCCAGGCGTTGGTCCAAAATCCGCTCAGCGTATGGTGCTACATTTTTTGGAGAAGGACCGTGATGGTGGCCGGCACCTTGCTAAAGCCCTGAATGCGGCTATTGAAGGAGTGGGTCAATGTCAGCGTTGCAGGACCTTATCTGAAGATGCAATCTGTCATATCTGCAGTGATCCCAAACGAGACCAAAATTTACTTTGTGTTGTTGAAACGCCTGCGGATGTCTTCGCTGTTGAGCAATCCAGTTCTTTCAGGGGCTATTATTTTGTTTTGATGGGGCATTTGTCACCCATAGATGGTATTGGTCCGGATGAAATAGGTATCAGAGATTTGCTTAACTTAGTCAGGCAATCAGACATTAGTGAAGTAATTTTAGCCACGAATCCTACAGTAGAAGGTGAGGCAACAGCCTATTTCATTGCTGAGCAACTCAAAATCCCTGAATTAGATGTCCGCCCCCTAAAAGTCAGCCGAATTGCTCATGGTATTCCACTCGGTGGTGAGCTCGAATATATCGATGGTGGAACACTTCTACATTCCTTCACAGGAAGACAATTAATCAGTGATAATTAATTTCGTCCAAAAAGGCAGTTGAATTAAGTGCATAGTCCAGAAAGCTTTAATACTGATTATGTTCTTGTTACTGATGATGAGGCTTTAAATAAGTGCTGTGAATCCTGGCAAGAACTGAGCTATCTTGCACTGGATACAGAGTTTATGCGCACTGACAGCTTTTATCCGAAAGTGGCATTGTTTCAGGTTAGTGATGGTCAAAATAATTATCTGATAGATCCGCTGGGCATTAGCGATTGGGAGGCTTTTCAAGCCCTGATGCTAGCGCCAGATATTACAAAGATTTTCCATTCATGTTCTGAAGATTTGCTGGTTTTTATTTATCAATTTGGCATATTGCCATCACCTATTTTTGATACTCAGGTAGCAAATGCATTCTTAAATCAGGGTTTTGCGTTGAGTTATCAAAATATGGTTTCAGAGGAATTCGGCATTAATTTGCCGAAAGGTGAAACAAGGTCAAACTGGTTGCAGCGCCCTTTAAGTGAGCAGCAATTGGACTATGCCGCTTTGGATGTTGTTTATCTGCCTGAAATTTATTCTCGCCAAAAGAAAAAATTATCCGCTATGGGCAGGTTGGCTTGGGTAGATGAGGATTGCCAGCGACTTTTAAGTAATTATAAAGAAGAGTTGGAACAAGATTTTAGTCAGACATATCGCAATATCAATGCCGCCTGGCAGTTGGACGAAAAACAGCTTCTTGTATTGAAGGTACTAGCTGAATGGCGTGAAAAACATGCCAGACAAAGGGATAAACCAAGGAACTGGATTATAAAAGACAAGGAATTAGTCAATATTGCGAAGACCATCCCGGAAAATATGGCTCAGTTAGGCCAAATTAATAGCCTAAATGCTAATTTTATTTATTATGAAGGCCAGGCTTTGCTTGAGTTGATACATAATGCGTCCAAGCAAGATAATGCTTCCCTTACTGAGCAAATAGCAAGGCCATTGAGTAACGCGCAGAAAAAGCACTTTAAGCTTGCTCAAGCTCTGGTTGAAAGAAAAGCAGAAGAATTAAATTTACCAATTGAGGTGCTTGGTAGAAAGCGAACTTTGCTTAGCCTGTACCAATCGATTCTTGAACTAAAAAACAGTACTTCCGAAGATACTTTGGATGCCAATAAGATTAAGTTGCCGGATGAATTGCGGGGTTGGCGCAGTGAAATTTTAGTTCAGGAACTTATCGGATTGCTCTTGTGAAATCCATGCTTTGTACGATATATAAAAGCTCTCGTGAAGAAGAAATGTATCTCTATGTTGCCAGAGGTTATGACCTGTCTGAATTACCAACTGAGCTCATGGATAAAATGGGTAAATTAAAGGAAGTAATGACTCTGACCTTGGATATCGATAGAAAGCTTGCCAGAGTAGAGGCAAAAAATGTATTAGCCAACATTGAAGCCAAGGGATATTTTCTTCAATTGCCTCCTAATATAAACCCACTTGTATTTACCCTTGGTGAATAATGTCTACACAAGATAAATTTTGGCAAAACAAGTCGCTGCAGCAAATGACCTCCGAGGAGTGGGAGCTTTTGTGTGATGGCTGCGGGAAATGCTGCTTACACAAGCTGGAAGATGAAACCAGCGGAGAAATTGCCTTTACAAGAGTAATTTGCCGTTACTTTGATGAGAATAGCTGTCGTTGCAAAGTGTATACTTCTCGTCAATCTCTGGTTCCTACTTGCGTTATACTGAAGCCCGATAATTTGAAAGATTTGCCATGGATGCCTTCAACTTGTGCTTACCGGCTTTTATATGAGGGCAAAGATTTACCCGATTGGCATCCGCTAATCAGTGGAAATCGTGAAGCAATTGAGGAAAGTGGAATTACAGTCTCAGGCAAGGTAATCTCTGAAGAATATGTTCATGAAGATGGCTATGACGAACATCTCATCACATGGGTTGAATAGCACCAAAGAATTACCTTATACAGGTTGATCTAAAATGGAATATTTAAATGAAGTATTTAAATGAAGTGTAAGTATGGAAACTGTTGATTATATTCTTGCATGGCTGGTTTATCTGATTGCTTCGGTGGCAATGTCTTTTTTATTCTGGAAGATCATTAGGCAGATTCTTTGGACTGATTTAGCCTATGTGATGCAAGTTACCTTTATGGCGATTATATTTACACCATGGTATGTGGAAGCAGATGGCAATGTCCTGGCCCCGGCTATCATCATATTTGTAATGGATATTGTTACGATAGAAACCGTTGCAGGCATCAGGTCACTTGTCCCCATTGCAATGGCAATATTGCTATCGAGCATTATAACTATGGTAGGCATAGCGACGTACCGGGTGCGTAAAGTCAGACGCATGCTCAGTATCAAAAAAAAACGCAGGGCAAGAAAAGCTGCTTAAGACAGATATCTTGTATTTCGTTGCTATTCTCGCTTGAATATATTTCATGCCTATAAAATTTCCCATTAGCTACCCCCAAGAGCTGCCTCTTAGCCAGAAAGTCACTGAGATAAAACATGCCCTGCAGCAGAGCCAGGTGCTGATTGTCGGTGGTGAAACGGGTTCAGGTAAAACCACTCAGCTTCCCAAGATTTGTCTGGATTTAGGTAGGGGGCAGGGCGGCATTATTGCTCATACCCAGCCACGAAGACTGGCCGCAAGAAGTGTTTGTCAGCGTATTGCTGATGAACTTGAGGTAGAAGTCGGCAAGGAAGTTGGCTATCAAGTGCGTTTTAATAATCTTACCAGTGAAGTCACCCGCATAAAATTAATGACTGATGGCATTCTATTGGCTGAGATTCAGCAAGACCCTCTCTTAAAGCAATACGATACGGTGATAATTGATGAAGCTCATGAGCGCAGTTTAAACATAGATTTTTTATTGGGGTATTTGAAAAATCTGCTACCGCTCAGGCCCGATTTAAAGTTGATTATTACCTCAGCGACTATTGATCTGGATAAATTTTCTGCTCATTTTAATCAGGCGCCAATAATTGAAGTGTCAGGTAGAACCTTTCCGGTAGATGTCGTATACAGGCCGCCTCTAGATCTGGATGATAATGATCTGGCAGTTAGTATTATTGCTGCAATCAAGGAGCTGCCAGAATTAGAGCGACAGAATACTAAAGGTCAAAAAACAGGCAAAGCGGACGTTCTGGTATTTTTAAGTGGAGAGCGTGAAATCCGGGATGTAGCTCAAGCCTTGCGCAAGGAAAAATTGAGTAATACTGAGATATTGCCTCTCTATGCAAGGTTGAGTAACAAGGAACAGAATAGAATATTCCGATCGCATGCTGGGCGCCGCATTGTCCTGTCCACCAATGTTGCTGAAACCTCGATTACAGTGCCTGGCATTACCAGTGTTATTGATCCGGGTATGGTTCGCATTAGTCGCTATAGTGTGCGTAACAAAATACAACGGCTACCAGTTGAGGCCATTTCTCAAGCCAGTGCAAACCAACGCGCTGGGCGCTGCGGGCGTATAGCACCAGGCATATGTATTCGTCTCTACAGTGAAGAAGACTATCAACAAAGACCTGAATTTACAGATACTGAAATAACTCGAACCAATCTCGCTTCCGTTATTTTGCAGATGCTTAATATGGATCTGGGCGATATCGATAGCTTTCCCTTTTTGGATAAACCGGAAACAAAAGCCATCAATGACGGGATTAAAGTTTTACAGGAACTGGGAGCTGTTAGTGAGGCAGGGACGTTAAATAAAACCGGCAAAATTATGGCCGATCTACCCGTCGATCCCAGATATGCACGAATGCTACTGGAAGCGTCGACAAGGGCTTGTCTACAAGAAGTTCTGATAATTGTCAGCGCAATGAGTATTCAGGACCCGAGAGAAAGGCCGCTGGATAAACAACAGGCTGCCGATGAAAAGCATCGGCAGTTTCAACATCCGCAATCTGATTTTCTGGGTTTTCTAAAGCTATGGCAGAATTTTGAGAGTGAGCGTCAACTGCTCACGCAAAACCAGTTACGAAAATATTGTCAAAAGCATTTTCTATCTTATACCCGTATGCGTGAATGGCGTGAGATTCATAGACAATTACACCTGCAATGTCGCCAACTTGGCTTAAGAGAAAATAAGGAGCCCGCAGATGAAGAAAATATTCATCAATCCATATTGAGAGGCTTGATAGTACAGGTGGCAAGGCATCATGAAGATAAGGAGTATATTGGGACAAGGAATAGAAAATTTCAGATTTTTCCAGGGTCCAGTTTGTTTAAAAAGAAAAGCAAATGGATACTAGCCGCAGAATTAGTTGAGACCAGCAAATTGTATTCCAGGCTTAATTGTCAGATAAAACCTGAATGGGTTGAGGCGCAAGCAGCCAAGCTGCTTAATCATGAATATTTTGAACCTCATTGGGAAAAGCGTCGGGGACAGGTAATGGCTTTTGAGAAAGTTTCTTTGTACGGTTTAACCCTTGTCGAAAAGCGTAAAGTCGCTTTTAGTAAAATTGATCCCGCATTAAGTCGTGAATTGTTTATCAGAGAGGCTTTAGTCTCTTTGGATGTCAGAACTCGGGCAGATTTTTTTCACCATAACCGTCAACTTATCGAAAAAGTAGCTCAGGTAGAAGATAAAACGCGACGCAGAGACATTTTAATAGATGAAGAGACCCTGTTTGAGTTTTACGATTCGTTATTGCCACCGCACATATACAGCACCAGAAATCTGGAAAGTTGGTACAACAAGCTAGATCAAAAACAAAAAACTGTTTTATTTTTAACTGAACAGGATTTGATCAGTAAGAGCAGCACTGGATTTGACCTGAATGAATTTCCAGATCAATTAAAGACTGCTTCCATGGCATTAAAACTGGATTATGAATTCGCACCAGGAAAAACCACCGACGGCATCTCGGTTGATGTACCTGTATCAGCATTAAAACAACTGAAAGAAGAAGATCTTGACTGGCTGGTACCTGGCATGTTGCGAGAAAAGTGTATTGCGCTGGCAAAAGCCTTACCAAAACCCTTGCGAAAATTATTAGTACCTATCCCAGACACAATAGATCATATATTGGCTGACTTGAAACGAGAGTCGAGGGGCAACTTGCGTTATTTACTTGCTCAAAAATTGACATCCAGAATTAGCGTCCCTATAGACCCTCAACACTGGCAGGACTATAAGCTGGACGAACATCTTAGAATGAATATTCGAGTTCTTGATGAAACTGGGAAACTGTTAGGGGCCGGTAGAGACTTGGCTGCGTTACAGCAGCAATTTGCCGAAGAAATTCAGCGAAATATGCAGCAGTATTCAGAAAGTTCTATTGATCATAGCGGGATTACAGAATGGGATTTTTCGGAGCTTGAAGAAGTCCATGAAGTGCAGCATGGTGATATAAAACTGCTTACCTATCCGGCCCTGGTTGATGAAATTGACAGTGTGTCAATAACCTTGTGTGACAACTTACCTCTGGCCAAGCAAGAGACTATCTGGGGTATCGTCCGCTTGTTGATGCTAAAAAGTCCTCAACAGGTCAAATATTTAAAAAAACTACTCTTAAAGGACGCCCAGAAGAACTTACTATTGAGTCATTTAGGGTCGAAAGATGAAATTCTGCAGCAGCTCATTCGAGCGGCTTACCGCAACTGTTTTATAGATGAAGATAACTTACCCAGAACAAAAATTGATTTTGATGAGACATATGAGTACAAAAGAGGGGCCTTAATAAACTGCGCTGAAAAAATTGAATCGAGACTTTATGAGATATTTCTGGACTATCATCAGGTACAAAAGCGATTGGATAGCTTTCCTGGTATTGAAAGTCAGACTATTTATATTGATATTAGTGTGCAGCTAGATGAAATCCTGCATGCGGATTTTATATGTGATACTCCCAAAGAATATTTCTCGGAAATTCCCCGTTATTTAAAAGCCATCTTAGAAAGATTGGAGAAATATCCTCGACAAATTGAAAAAGATAAACTGTGGACTGAGCTACTTGGGCAGTATTATTCTCAATATATCCAACAATATAATCAACTTGTGAAACAAAATATGGTTTCTACAGAACTTGAAAAATTTCGTTGGCTACTGGAAGAATATCGAGTCTCCTTATTTGCTCAATCTATGGGGACAAGAGAGCCCGTATCTGAAAAGCGGTTAAAGCGGTTTTGGCAGGAAAGAATACTGAAATCTAATATTTAATGAGTATCTTCACGCCGAGAAAAAACTGCCCTTCCTCTAAATCAAAAATTCGGGCTATTTCTACCATTGCCTGATATTCATTTTTATTGGTTTGGCCATCGTGAATTTTCACCTTGCATTCAGTTCTCATCGGGATGACTTTATCCGTCATGATGCCCATTCCATTTTTACTGATATTGACACAAAGTGCTTCACATACTTTTTGGGGATGGCCATAGTACAAAGTGATGGCCGTATTTACCTTTGCACGTTCAAATTCACGTTCGTCATGAAAACGAGACATGGTATGGTAGGTCCCTCTTAGAAGATCTCGCATTTTTATCATAGTGGCTAGACTCATTATGGGTAAATTTATATGTCTGGGCAAACTTTTATCAGCTTCAAGTATGCACGATCTAAAATTCATATTATGTGAAGCAATTAACGAACTTTTGTTGCAGCGATTTCTAGAACGGAGTAAGGTATAGGCGTTTCTGACATGGGCAATTAAATCCACTGATACTCTATATTTTAGAGAACATAATATAGTGGTGGGGTATTCACCTATATGAATTACCTTTATTTACGTATTAATAATGGAAAAAGGGGATAATAGTACTGTCTTGGTAATTGACGATGATTTGGTCGTCAGGGATAGTATTGCCGCTTTTTTATCAGAGCTCTCTTATCGAGTCGTAGTAGCATCAGATACTAACGAAGGTATGGATGCCTATCATTCATCATCTCCTGATTTAATTATTTGCGACATGAACCTTAAAGGAGATTGTGCTCTCGATTTCTTAAGGGATATATTTCAGCAAGTGTCTTCTCAACCTGTAATAGTGCTTTCCAATAAGGAAGTGCTTGATGATGTGGTTGAAGCCATGAAGTTAGGTGCTAGTGATTATCTGATCAAGCCTGTAACAGAATTGATTCTTTTACAACTTTCTATCAACAGTAGTTTGAAAAAAGTTCAAATACTTAAAGAAAATGAAGCTTATCGTAAAAAGTTAGAAAGCATTAACCATGAGTTGGAATATAATCTCGAATTGTTTGAGACAGACCAGCAAGCAGGTCGGCTGGTCCAGATCAGTATGTCTCCCAATCCTCCACAGGTACTTGCCGGTTATGAAATTAATCATCGTGTGGTGCCTTCTCTCTACTTGAGTGGTGACTCACTTGATTATGCCTCTTTAACGAAGCACAGTGTTTTATTCTACCTGGCAGATGTTTCAGGGCACGGTTCCTCTTCTGCTTTTATAACCATATTTTTGCGTTTCCGTACTGAACAAATGCTCAGAGAGCAAAGTCAGGTACCTTTCATTAAAAAACTGACCCCTGCTGAAATACTTACCAGATTAAATAAAGATCTGATTGATGCCGGTATTGATAAACATATCACCATGTTTGTGGGATTATTGAATCGAAAAGATAATAGACTTACCTACAGTGTGGCGGCGCATCATCCTCTACCCGTGATCTATAAAGACGAAAAGGCAAGTTTTATTGAAGTGAAGAAAAGCAGTTTTCCGGTGGGCTTGCTGCCAGAAGCAGAATATTTTGAAGAAAGCATTCCTTTTGATAAAGCGTCGCTAACTTTGTGTTCTGACGGCATTCTAGAAGTGTTACCACAGTCAAGTCTGGCTGAGAAAGAAAAAAGAATTATTGAAGTAGTAGAGCAAAGTGAAGGAAAATTTCAGCTTATTCGAGAAGCATTTAATCTTAAAAATCTGCATAATATTCCAGATGACATCGCCGTAATGAATATTAGTGATTTGTAGTGGATAAAAGCTTAAAAAAGAGTAGGCTTGTTTTTTAATGAAATCAGGAAAAATACTAGCAACGGAATTAGATAAGATACCGGTTCTCAAATTGGCTGGAGACGTCCGTGTCTTAATGAGTTCGACTATCGATAATTATTTTAATAGCCTTTATAACAGAGCTTTTCTGGAGGCGATGATTGTTGACCTTACTGAAACAACGGGCATAGATAGTACTGCCTTGGGCTTACTAGCCAAAATGGCAATCCAGCTACGTAACCGTTTCAATGTCAAACCAAGCATTATCTCAACTAACCCGGATATTACTAAAATTCTAAAAGGCATGAGTTTCGATATTATCTTCGATATTGTCGAAGAGCCTCTTGAGCAGGATGTGAAGTTTGGTGAGCTGAATCATGTCAGCGAGTCAGAAAATGTAATAAAACAAAAAGTGATCATCGCTCACCAGGCTTTAATGGCTCTGAGTGAGGATAATAAACTGGAATTCCAGGATCTGGTGAGTGCTTTAAAAAATAGTTAGAGATTTTTTACAGCCAGTTTGGTTTTAATAAAATCGCTATGCGAAACATATAAGAGCTCTGCAACCTTTCTGATCAAATGCTCTTCATATCGATCCAAGTTTCCATCTGCAAATGCAACTTCCCACATATTCTGGATTAAAGTAATTTTCGCGGGATATTCGTAAGCCTCATTAATAAGACTGGTAAACTGGTAGAGCGAAGTTGCATCTTCGGCTTCTTGCTGAGCCAGATCGAACAGTTCTTCCAGAGTGTCTTCAGGCAGGTTGAATTTTTTTTGTAAAATGCTGGATATCTTTTCGAGCTCACTATCATCGATACTATAATCTGCCTTGCACAGCTCAATCATTAAAGCTGCACAGGCCAAATGAATCCTGTCGATAGCATTATCGCCGGTGTCACTTTCTAAAGTAGGATTTAAGTATTTTTCAAAAAAAATGCTGATGTTTTGTAGCATATTGTTTCCTGCCTAGTGTTGTACCAGTTGCATAGCATGTTTAAGGACGCTCAGGTCTGCTCCGGGTTTGTAAGCATTCTCACTGAGATAGCGTCGGAATTTTTTGCCTCCGGGCTGACTTTGAAATAAACCGAGTATATGTCGAGTAATATGTCTTAAGGCTGTGCCATCACTAAGTTCTGTATCTATATAAGGTAAAAAATGCTCAAGAATATTTAAGCGCTCAGGTATTTCATCCTGTACATCAAAGAATTCTTTATCAACGGCAGATAGAATATACGGGCGCTGATATGCTTCACGCCCGAGCATGACGCCATCGACATATTTCAAGTGTTCATGAGCTTCAGGTAAATTTTTAATTCCACCATTGATAATGATTTCCAGTTCTGGAAAATGTCTTTTGATGTCATAAACGCGGTGATAGTTTAAGGGTGGAACCTCTCGGTTTTGTTTGGGGCTCAAACCCTTAAGAATGGCAATCCGGGCATGTAAAATGAAACATGTACAGCCAGCTGAGTTAACGACAGATATGAACTCGGCTAATTCGTCATGACTATCCATGTTGTCTATACCAATACGACTTTTGACTGTCACGGGTATTGCAACAGAATTTTGCATGGCGGCCACACATTCAGCGACCAGTTCCGGCTCAGCCATCAAGCAAGCGCCTATTTTGCCATTTTGAACGCGGTCACTGGGGCAGCCAACATTCAGGTTTATTTCTATATAGCCTGCATCCTCAGCCATTTTCGCACATTCGGCGAGCTCTTTCGGGTTGCTCCCCCCAAGTTGAATCGCTACCGGCTGCTCCTCTGGATTAAATTTCAGAAAACGTTCTTTGTTACCATGGATGAGTGCACCGCTGGTCACCATTTCTGTGTATAACATGGCATGTTTGCTTAGCAGGCGTAAAAAATAACGACAGTGCCGGTCAGTCCAGTCCATCATTGGAGCAACGCAAAAAGTATGTGAAGGCTTGCGCATTAATTTAATGTAGTTCTTCGTTTTCTATTAGTGTTCCCTGATTATAAAGTTTACACAGTAAGTTGATACAGTCCAGACTGGACCCATAAGTCATAGAATTTATCAGAGCTATATTTCTGTCGCAAAGCGCTGCCACTAAGGCAGTAAGGTCTTTATTGAAAGGGTTTATAATAAAGGCTTCTCCATCAGCAAACAGGTAAAGAAGCTCATCCTTTCTGAAAAATGCCAGACGCGCCGCAGGGTGTTTTTCCAGCGAGGGCATCAGGGCTAAAATGTCGGCAAAGTTTTCTGTGGTCAATTCAATTTCAGGGAAATAACTGAGCTCCGGGTACTTTCGTTGCGTCATGTATCGGCCGAACCATTGTTCAATTTCTTGTTCATTCTGCAGCGCGTTCATCAACAGTGATTTCATACGATCGACACTTTCCAGACTAAGTTCTGCTGGGTTAGTTTGTAGTGATAAATCGGGGTCGCTGTAGCGCTGGTCCTCAGTTGTTTCGGCGCATAAGCTTGCGGCATAATGGCTGATAATTTCACTGTAAGATGGTGCTCTAAAGCCGATGGAATAACTTAGTGAATCATTAAGTGAAGTGCCCTGATGGGCGATTCCTGGGGGGATGTAAAGGGCATCGCCACACTCCAGAGTGAAGGTATCAGAGACCATGAAGTCTTGTAGTATTTGCAGTTCAGTATCTGTTCTCAACCTGCTGAGGTGATCACAGTGCTGGCCAAGTTGCCAATGTCTTTGCCCCTGCCCTTGGACGATTATCACATCATAATAATCAAAATGGGGACCGATACCGGCTTTTTCAGTAGCATAGCTCACCATCACATCGTCAAGTCGCCAATCGGGAATAAAATTAACACTTTTTAGGAGCTTTTTTACCTGTGGCAGCCATTGGTCAACCGCCTGTACCAGTAAACTCCAATGTTCATTGGGTAGAGAAGTGAAATCTTTTTCTAGAAAAGGACCGTTTTGCAAGCGCCAAGTGTCATTTTCATTAAAGACCAGTCTTGACTCGACCTCTTCTTCGCAAGCTAGCCCTGCCAGTTCTTCAGGACTGATTGGGTCCTTAAAGTCTGGAAAGGCATTTTTGATGAGTAATGGCTTTTTTTGCCAATAGTCACGAAGAAAGGTTTCCGGGTTAATATTGTGTGGAAGCATTACACATTTGACGCTTGAATCGACGCATTCCCAACATAGGTTCCGGGGCTGAGTTTTTTAAGTTCCTGTTTGACAGAATCAGGCAAATCAAGCGTTTCAACAAATTCAGCCAACACTTCAGCATTAATTTTTTGCCCTCGGGTTAGGGCTTTCAGCTTTTCATAAGGCTCCGGAATATCATATCGACGCATGACCGTTTGAATGGCTTCTGCAAGTACTTCCCAGCTATCATCCAAATCTTGAGCCAGTACCTCAGCATCAATCATGAGTTTGGAAATGCCCTTTAACGCCGCCTGATAAGCGATGGTGCCATGGGCAAATCCCACACCAATATTGCGCAGTACAGTCGAATCAGTGAGATCTCGTTGCCATCTTGAAATGGGAAGTTTTTCAGCAAGATGATGCATAATCGCATTGGCAATGCCCAGGTTGCCTTCAGAATTTTCGAAATCGATCGGATTTACCTTATGCGGCATGGTGGAAGAACCAACTTCTCCGGCAACGAGCTTCTGCTTGAAATACCCCTGAGAAATATAGCCCCAAACATCCCGATTAAAATCAATCAAAATGGTATTAAAACGACTTACTGCAGAGAAGAGTTCTGCGACATAGTCATGGGGTTCGATCTGTGTAGTATAAGGATTCCAGCTTAAACCAAGCTTGGTAACAAACTCTTTAGCATTTGCCGCCCAATCTACCTCAGGGTAAGTTACTATATGGGCATTATAATTACCCACAGCGCCATTGATTTTGCCGAGAAGCTCAGTCTGTTCAATTTGTTGATACTGGCGACTCAGTCTGGCCACTGTGTTGGCAAACTCTTTTCCCATTGTAGACGGTGTCGCTGTTTGGCCGTGTGTCCTTGAGAGCAGGGGGGTATCGGCATATTCATGAGCCCTTTCACGAATAGCATCAATAAGCTGTTTTAATTCCGGTAACAGGCTGTCAGAACGGTAGTCTCGCAACATCAGGCCATAAGATAAATTATTGATATCCTCAGAGGTGCAGGCAAAATGCACAAATTCTTTGATTGGTGCTAACTCATTGTTTTCAATTAGTTTATCTTTTATGAAATACTCAACGGCTTTGACGTCATGATTAGTGACAGCTTCAGTATCCTTGATAGTTTGAGCATCCTTTTCATCAAAATTATCAATCAAACTCTCTATAAAGTTATCCGCTGACTCGCTTAAGCCTGGTACTTCCTTGATGCCGGGATTAACTGCTAATTGTTGTAACCAGCGAAGCTCAACAATGACACGATAACGGATCAGGGCATATTCACTAAAGTAGTCCTTGAGCTGCTTGGTTTTGTTATGGTAACGGCCGTCTATTGGGGATATTGCGTTGAGGCTAGTCAGAGACATATGTGCTAAACCTGTCTATTTCTAAAACGGCATAATACATGATTTCAATCGAAATTAGCAGTATTTAACATGGCATATGTTTGACATATGATTAATTAGTCGTATACTCCCCAGAAAAGTGATAATGCAGGAGTTATCCATGCCTACCAAAGCAAAAATATTTATCAATGGACGCAATCAGGCTGTTCGAATACCACGGGAACTGGAATTTAAAGGTGTGGATGCAGTAAGCATCGAAAAACAAGGGAATTCTCTTCTGCTTAGCCCGGTTCGAAGCACCTGGAGTTCCTTTCAAAATGAAGATAGAGCCGATGAAGATTTCATGCGTATTCGCCCGCGTTTAATTAAATCTACCTAGGATATTAATCAGGTTTTTTATGCTGATACTGCTGAGCCCGGAAGTTTGCCGGCAAATAATTCTCACTCAGGATGAAGCCGTACTGAATCTGCTGGAATCCTGGTCTGCTCGTGGTGATGAAATCATGCTATCCGCTGTCACTTATGCTGAATTGGTCGCCGGCGCGTTGAATACTGCAGATAAAACAAAGCATATGAGTCTGGTAAAGTCTTTCTGTGAGCGTCTGGATGCCATTGTGCCCTGGGATGAGGATGCAGTAGATAAATACACTGAGATTCAAATGCAGGCCATAGCGCAGGGGACAATCACCAATATGAATAATGCTATGTTAGCGGCACATGCAATTTGTCTGGATGCCAGTCTTTTGTGTATCAATCAAAAAAGTTTTGAAGGTATTAAGGGTATAAAACTAATTGAGCTAAGTGAGGCTGCTACTTAGCAAGGCAATGTAAATTAGTCTGAAAAAATAAGCCACAATATTAAAGATAAAAAAAGGGCAGCTCAAGCTGCCCTTTTTATTACAACATTTATTATTGAAGCATTACTTCTTATGCTATTGGACCACTTTCATCGATCGCATGTACTGATGGGGCGCCAATTTTGATTGGGGCTGTTTCTTTCAAGAACAAGGAAACAACGATGCCTAGTGCGACGCCTGCGAGTGGGACATACATGACATTTTCTAGGCCATAAGCGCCAGCGAAGTTGCCAGCAATGATTGGAGCAACTCCACCACCGAAGATCTCTCCAGCCCCAACCACGATGCCAATAGAGGCAGCAATCAAGCCTGGTCGTGCTGATTCAGTTGAAATTGGACCTGTGATCAGTGCAACGTTACCCAGGCAGAAGAAAGCTATGACGAATAAGGGAACAAAGAGTGCGCCTACACCACTGCTAATTTGCATGAACCACCATACTGCAAGGGTTGCTCCGATGAAGCCGGCAATGGCAACTGGTTTGCGGCCCAATTTATCAGAAAGACCAGGCCAACCAAATTGACCAAGGAAGCCTCCAAAGCCTACTGCTGAAGCTACAATACCCATATCCGTTGTGCTCAGGCCTATAATATTTACCAGATAGACAGGGACCATTGCTCCCATGACAAATACACAAGCCATGGCACAGAACAAAGCGATCATACACACAATAATGTTGGAGCTTTTCAGTGCATCCAGCCATTTAGCTTCTTGCTCAGAAGTTGTGCCTAATAGTGCAGCACCGTCGGTATCCTTAGGCTCTTTTAAAACCTTGTATAGTAAGGCAGCTACAATGAAGCCGGGGATAGCCGCAATCCAGAAAATAGCATGCCAGGAGATCCCTGCAGCAAGTAATTGCGATGCCAAAATTGGAGCCAGTGCAAAACCGGTCAGTGCGAAGCCGCACTGTTGTATACCTTGGTTTAGTCCTCTGCGATGTGGCTTAGAAGCAACAGCAACAGCTGTAAAGCTCGTTGGTGTGTAAGCACCTTCCATCATGCCCATAAATGTACGAATGATAACCAGTGAGGTCAGACTGCCAACCATTCCAGAAAAACCGCCCATTAATGAGAATAAAATGATTGCTGGAAGTATAACTTTTCGATGCCCAATTTTATCCGAGATACGCCCACAAATGATTGCAAAAATACCCCATGCAATACCTGTGTAACCCGCTAAGCTACCGATAAGTTCAGGTGCTAAACCTAGTTCTTCTGACATGGAAGGCCAAAGTGTTGAAATGACCCACCTGTCCAAACCAACCAGACCAAATCCGATAGCTAACAGAGTGACAACTTTCCACTCATAGTCTGTATTCCAATTTTTATTATTTTCATTTTCTTGCATTAGACTAACCCCTTAATAATCTAGAAACGAAGCGTCGATAATAAACACCATTTATTGAAATGTCTACGCCCTCAAGCTAATAGCATAGCCGGATTCAGGAAATATTTTCTTCAGGCCCGAGTGCTATTAAGCAAAGCACGAATATCTTTAGAAATTCTGCCGCGAAAAAGTAAAAAGTGCCAACGACGACCACCTAACTGATGCCACAATACCGCTGATCTTATGCCGGCAAGCAAGGTTGCCCGAATTGTGTTGGCGATAGCCGTATTTTTTAAATACTGGGGTTTCCCGGAGACCTGAATTCTAAATGACAACGTGCTTATCGTTTCTTGGTAAAGACGCGCAAGCTGATTAATAATATCGGGGTTTTCGGCAAGCTGCATATTGGAGTCCTGGTTTTCTTTTTCTGTCTTTGCCAAACCATCAGCAATTGTCTTTAGCATCTCGGGTTGTTTACCAAGTCTGACCTCCAAATAAATCAGGCCAATAAGGTAACGCATCAGGTCAGGGCTTTTTAAAGAACTTTCCTTGGTAACAAATATTTCTTCCAATACTTGCAGGCCCAGTCTTAATTTATCGATATCCCCATACACCTCTAGGGTTGAGCCTGGACTGGTGATAAACAAACTCTCCAGGCAAGTGCTTAGCTTGTCTTGTGCAGCCAGGCCATGCTGAGCTAACTGATCAACCAGAAAAGCCGCTTGTGCGATGCCAGCCAGTGCGAGTGTTTGTTGAATTGATTTTTCCATAATAGTGATTAAAAGGAAGAAGAAGCTTCTATTACTCCGCCACCAAGACAAAGATCCCCCTGGTATAAAACGATAAATTGTCCTGGAGTTACACTGCGTTGGGCATCTTCAAAAACCACACGATAAACAGTGTTTTCTTTAGTCAGAGTGCAAGCCTGATCTTGCTGGCGATAACGAACTTTGGCATGACATTTTAAGGGCAAAGCGGGTTGAGGCTGATTGATCCAGCTTATTTCAGCGCAGGTGAGTTGATTGGAAAAAAGCAGCGGATGCTCGTTGCCCTGTACTACTATAAGCACATTTCTGGCCAGGTCTTTACTGGCAACATACCAGGGTGCTTCTTTATGATCTTTTATGCCACCGATGCCCAAGCCCTGTCGTTGACCCAGAGTGTGATACATCAGCCCTTTGTGTTGGCCAAGAATATTGCCATCTGCATCTTCAATATTGCCAGGTTGTCCAGGAAGATAAGTTTCCAGAAAATCATTGAAACGCCGTTCTCCGATAAAGCAAATGCCCGTACTGTCTTTTTTATCATGCGTCAGCAAATCATGCTTTTCAGCAACCGCTCGAACCACTGGCTTTTCAAGCTCTCCAACAGGAAATAAAGTTTTGGCCAGTTGCTCCTCCTGTACTGCACATAAAAAATAGCTCTGGTCTTTATTGTTATCGAGACCTTTTAGCAGATAGGTACGGTCATCGATTTGTTTTTTTCTAACATAGTGGCCTGTAGCGATAAGATCGGCACCCAGTAGCAGGGCATAGTCGAGAAAGGCTTTAAATTTTATTTCCCGGTTACACAGTACATCGGGATTAGGGGTGCGGCCTGCTTTATATTCGTGCAGAAAATGCTCAAAGACATTATCCCAGTATTCAGCTGCAAAATTAGCATTGTGTAATCTTATTCCGAGCTTGTCGCAAACTGCCTGGGCATCCGCCAGATCTTCCTTGGCTGTACAATACTCTGTGCCGTCGTCTTCTTCCCAGTTTTTCATGAACAGGCCTTCGACCTGAAAACCTTGCTCAAGCAATAAAAGGGCGGCGACCGAGGAATCAACTCCACCAGACATGCCAACAATCACTTTGGTGTCTGAATTGCTCATGATATGAGATGGTGATAAATGAGTGAAAGTGGATACCGTTGGCCAGCTAAATAGTCTTGCAGGACCTTTCCAACGATGGGGCTTCGTGCCTTAAAATCAAAAGCCAGTATTTCATCTGCACTTAACCAGTGAGCCGCAATAATATCTTTATCCAGTGATAGCTCCGGATAATGTTTAAGCGGAGAGGCTATAAAACAATGCCTGATATAAGTTATGCCATTGTGAGGAGAATAATATTGATAAGTGCCAAGAAAAGCATTGAGCTCAACCTCCCAGGCGGTTTCTTCCAGTGTTTCTCGCAACGCGGCTTCATATAGCGTTTCATTTTCATCTAGATGGCCTGCAGGTTGATTAAACACAGTCTTCCCCTGGTCTTTTTCTTCAACCATCAGAAAGCGGCCGTTGTCTTCGACAATGCATGCGACTGTTGTATGTGGGTGCCAATTCATAAGCGAGGCATCCTACCCGAAATTGGGGGCTACATAAACGTTAAACTAATGCGATAATCTTTTCTTTATAAGTGCATAACAAAAAATAAGTGAGTTAAAACAAAATGAACAACCTGACACATCTTGATTCACAAGGCCGGGCACAAATGGTCGATGTGGGCGCAAAGGAAATTAGCCAGCGCAGTGCGACAGCAGAAGCTGTTGTCATTATGCAGCCGGAAACTCTGGCCATGATCACGGAAGGTAAGCATAAAAAAGGTGATGTATTTGCAGTTGCACGCATTGCTGGCATTCAGGCGGCCAAGAAATGCCCTGAATTAATCCCATTATGTCATCCGCTTATGCTGAGCTCCGTTACAGTTGAACTCGAAGCCGATACCGCCAATAGTCAGGTCAAAATAAGCGCAAGGTGCAAGCTTGCGGGACAAACGGGCGTAGAAATGGAAGCGCTGACAGCCGCATCAGTTGCCGCATTAACAATTTACGATATGTGCAAAGCGGTTGATAAAGGGATGACCATTTCCCAAATACAATTAGTTGAAAAGTCAGGTGGGAAATCTGGCCAATGGCGCAGAGCCTAAAAGGAGAGCTAACAATGGCGACTGTTCATTATTTTGCCAGCATACGGGAAAAGCTCGGCTTGTCGACAGAACAGCTTGAGTTACCATCACAGGTAGACACTGTCAACGCGCTGGTTGCTTTGCTTATTGAGCAGCATGGCAGCAGCTGGGAAGAAGTGCTAAAAAAGTCTTCAGTACTGGTTGCCGTCAATCAATCAGTTGTCAGTTTTACGTCTCCTGTTACGAACGGCGATGAAGTTGCTTTTTTCCCGCCAGTTACTGGTGGCTAAGATGAGAACGATTTTACTTCTAATTATGAGTCAGTCATGCGTTCACTAAAAATTTCCATTCAAGAGCAAGACTTTAGTATTGATGACGAATGTGCCGTGATGAGAGCAGTACATAAAGACATAGGAGCGCTGGCAACCTTTACTGGCTTGGTTAGAGAGCTGGATGATGAAAATTCATCCCAGCAGAGTGTTTCATCTCTTTACCTTGAGCACTATCCTGGTATGACCGAAAAAAACTTGCAGGAAATTGCAGAAGAAGCAGACCTGCGCTGGCCTATATTAGATATTGTTATCATTCATCGTATTGGTGAATTAAAAGTGTCAGAACAAATCGTTTTTGTAGGGGTAAGCAGTATGCATCGCGAAGCCGCTTTTGCTGCTTGTGCTTTTATAATGGATTTTTTAAAAACCAAGGCTGCTTTCTGGAAAAAGAGTATCACAGAGAATCAAGAGCGTTGGGTTGAAGCAAAAAATTCTGATGCAAAAGCGACCGAAAAGTGGGCAGAAACTAAACATAAGCGCTAGAATACGCGCTTTTTTCAAGGAAGTTTGAAATGCTTGAAGTAAACAGTTTGTTACAGCAAATAAAAGATAATCTGGAACGTATTTCTGTTCTCAGGGGGTATCTTTGACTTCGAGCAGAAGCAGGAACGCTTAACCGAAGTAGAACTTGAATTAGGTGAATCCGCTGTCTGGGATAAACCTGAATATGCGCAAGAACTTGGTAAAGAACGCTCAAGCCTTAAGGCTGTTGTGCAAACCATACTCGAGCTTGAACAAAACTACTCCGATATACAGAGTATTATTGAGCTGGCCAAGGAAGAAGAAGATAAAGAACTGCTGGATGAAGCATTGCTGGATTTAGCAAAGGCGGAAGAATCTCTGGAACAACTGGAAAAACGACGTATGTTTTCCGGAGAAATGGATGCCAATAATGCATATCTGGATATACAGGCTGGCTCAGGAGGCACTGAAGCGCAGGACTGGGCAGAAATGATTATGCGCATGTATTTGCGTTGGGGTGAGCAAAAGGGTTTTAAAACAGAACTGGTCGAAGTTACACCTGGAGAAGGCGCAGGTATTAAAGGTGCGACTTTATATTTTGAAGGGGAATTTGCCTTTGGCTGGCTGCGAACTGAAACAGGAGTGCACCGCCTAGTCCGAAAATCACCTTTTGACTCTGGTAGTCGACGTCATACCTCATTTGCATCTGTGTTTGTCTCACCTGAAATAGATGATGATATTGATATTGATCTGGATATGAGTCAGGTAAGGGTCGACACTTATCGATCTAGTGGTGCCGGAGGACAGCACGTGAACACCACCGATTCTGCTGTACGCTTGACACATGAACCTAGCGGAATCGTTGTGCAGTGCCAGAATCAGCGCTCACAGCATAAAAATAAAGAAACCGCGATTAAACAGTTAAAAGCAAAACTATATGAAATTGAAATGCTCAAGAAGCGTGAAGGGTTACAGGCGATAGAAGATACTAAAGCTGATATTGGCTGGGGCAGCCAAATACGATCCTATGTGTTGGATGCATCCAGAATAAAAGACTTACGAACTAATGTAGAAACATCAAATCCGGGCGCTGTACTGGATGGAGATCTTGACCAGTTTATGGAAGCCAGTTTGAAAATGGGGCTCTAAACCAGAACGAGTGAAATTAATTCAAAGCACTGAGATATTAATAATGAGTGATAACCACGCAAACGAAAATACGCTTGATGAAAATAAACTAATCCATCAGCGTCGCGAAAAACTGAATGAAATAAGACAGCAGGGAATTGCCTTTCCCAATGATTTTCGCCGCACGGCTTTTGCTAATGATTTGCACATGGAATATGACGCGCAAAGTAAAGAGGCGATTGAAGAAGTTCAGGCTGTCGTTAGTGTTGCGGGCCGGGTCATTCGTATGCGTGGACCCTTTATAGTTTTGCTTGATGGCAGTGGGCAAATACAGCTCTATCTGAATTTTAAAAACTTTGATGAAGCTAAAAATAAAGAAATTAAAAGCTGGGACCTCGGCGATATAGTGGCTGCCACAGGTGAGGTTTTTAAAACCGGTAAAGGGGAATTATCTGTTCGTGTCAGTGAAATTCGTCTACTCACAAAATCCTTAAGGCCCTTGCCTGATAAACATAAAGGCCTGAGTGATACCGAAGTTCGTTATCGCCAACGTTATGTTGATCTGATCGCCAATGAGGAGGTCAGAGAAACCTTTATTGTGCGTTCAAAAATTATCAATGCCATTAGACGTTTCATGGATGCAGATGATTACATGGAAGTGGAAACCCCTATGCTGCAGATGATTCCGGGTGGCGCAACTGCGCGACCCTTTGTGACACACCACAATGCCCTCGATCAGGATATGTATTTGCGTATTGCCCCGGAGTTATATCTGAAAAGATTGGTAGTAGGGGGCTTTGAAAGGGTTTACGAAATTAATCGAAACTTTCGCAATGAAGGTTTATCAACCAGACATAATCCTGAATTTACCATGCTGGAATTTTATCAGGCTTATACTGATTATCATCACCTCATGGATTTTACGGAAAGAATGCTTCGTCACATTGCTGAAGAGGTTATCGGTGAAACCACGATTAATTATCAAAATATTGCATTAGATTTTGCCAAGCCTTTTGCCCGGATGACAGTGATAGATGCCATTCTCAATAATCTTGACGGAGTGGCGCAAAGCGAGCTAACCGACATTTCAAGCATTAAAAAACTTGCTGATAAATTTGATATAGCAGTTAAAGAATCCTGGGGTGTGGGGAAAATACAAATGGAAATTTTTGAAGCCAAGGTTGAGCATCTACTAGAGCAACCGACTTTCATTACTGAATATCCGACAGAAGTTTCACCCTTGGCCCGTTGTAATGATTCTAATCCTGAGATCACAGACCGTTTTGAATTATTTATTGCTGGTAGGGAAATTGCCAATGGCTTTTCTGAATTAAATGATCCTGAAGATCAGGCTAAGCGTTTTCATGCGCAGGTTGCTGAAAAAGATGCTGGCGATATTGAGGCGATGCACTTTGACAGTGATTACATCACTGCGCTGGAGTATGGTTTACCACCAGCAGCAGGCGAAGGTATCGGTATTGATCGCTTAGTCATGCTTTATACCGATTCCCCATCTATTCGCGATGTGCTTTTATTTCCGCATATGCGTCCTCAACATGGCTGAAAGCGAAAGCGAGCAAAATTCTTTTGAGCAGAAATCTAAAGATAAAATACAGCTGGATGAGTCATGGCTAGCTGAGCTTGGTAGTGAGTTTGATCAAGCTTACATGCAAAATTTGAGAGCTTTTCTTGAAAAAGAAAAAGCTGCGCATAAGCAGATCTATCCGCCAGGTAAATTAATTTTCAACGCGCTTAATACAACTCCGCTGGAACACGTTAAAGTCGTTATATTAGGGCAGGATCCTTACCATGGACCTGGCCAAGCGCATGGGCTTTGTTTTTCAGTATTGCCTGGAGTTGCAATCCCACCATCATTAAGCAATATATATAAAGAGCTTTATGCTGATTTAGCCATAGAGCCTGCTCAACATGGATGCCTGACCCATTGGGCAGAACAGGGAGTGCTGTTACTTAATTCCGTGCTTACCGTTGAACAGGCCCGTGCTGCTTCTCACCAGGGTAAAGGCTGGGAGCGTTTTACTGACAAAGTTATTAGTGTCCTTAATGAAAAAAAATCAGGCTTGGTGTTTTTACTTTGGGGAAGTTACGCGCAAAAGAAAGGCCAGTTCATTGACAGAAATAAACATCTGGTTTTGGAATCTCCGCATCCTTCCCCATTATCTGCGCATCGAGGTTTTCTGGGTAACAGGCATTTTTCAAAAACAAATGCCTACCTGAAAGAGCAGGGGAAACCAATTATTGATTGGGCAATTCCAGAGCTCAACAAACATTGAACTCTATTCCAGATCTAAAATTATTCAGAAAATATTAAAAAATCAGGTCACTTTCTCAGGCTGTATTATTGAGCCATCGCTGAGGCTTCAAGTTTATGAATCCCACCAAACAATCCTGCACGATAAATATTGTTTTTTGAATCAACAGTCATGTGATGATTTGGCCCCTCAAGTCCCTCTATACTAATTGTCGTGACAAGACTCAGCGTTTGCCTTTCCAGAATTAAAATGCCCTGGCCTTCTTCGCCAGCATATAAATATTGCTGATTGTTATCTGGTGAAAAACCCAGGCTGCCAATTCGGCCACCCTGGCCATCAATGGCTTTTATAAATTCTCCGGCCAGTGTGAATGACTGTATCCTGCTATTTTCCCTATCGGCCACATAAACAATGCCGTCATCCGAGACACGAATGCTGTGAACAATGCTGAATTCCTCCGTGATCCATTCAATATCAGCAGGGGAGCCGCAAGGTGATTGTCGTCCGGGTAAACCTCCCTTTGCTCCCCACTGCCGTTTGAAAGCGCCTGTGCTTGCATCAAATACAACCACACGCCGATTACCGTAACCATCAGCAACAAATAATTCATTGCTTTGAGGAAAGAAAGATATATCAGCTGCTCTGTAGACATTCTGCATATCTGTACTTCCGGTATTCTGGCCAGCGCTGCCTATTTGTAAAATAAATTCTCCATCTTGAGTAAACTTCAGTATCTGGTCATCACTGTTTGAGCCAGCAGCCTCATCAATATTTGAGCATGAATTCCCCGTAATCCAGACAAAACCAGCACTATCTATGTGTAAGCCATGTTCATTTTGTGGCCATTGATAGCCCGCTCCCGGACCTCCCCAGGCTTTAATGAAGTTGCCATCAGAATCAAACACAACCAGTGATGGAGCAGCCATGTCTGATTCATCAGCAGGCACTGTTTTGGGCCGATGGAGAATCCATACATTATCTTGTGCATCTACAGCAACGCTTGAAACCGTTCCAATTCTCATGCCCGTCGGAATATTTGGCCAAGCGGTAATCGCCTTATAATTCATTGTTGCTATTTCTGAAGAAGTGCTCGATTGAGCCAGCACATCGTTAACGGGGAGAGCCCCTAGTGTTGTTATTAATTGAAGGGTGATTAGGAATCTAAATTTCATAGGCTCACCTTTATTATTTTCTCAGCATGTAATGACTAAATTAACAGATTAAACCCATGTCTTATTATCATTTTTTGTGTATAAGGCAGGTCCAGATATTATGGGCTTAACTCATTTTTATTGTTCCCTGATTTTGAAAATAAAATAGGTAATATGGTCACCTTCATCAACAGCAACATAATGTGCTGTATTAGCGGGGATGAGAACTATGTCTCCTTCTGTTAGCAGTTGCTGAGTGCCGTTTATAATTCCAGATCCGCGAATTTCACCTGGTGAGACTTCCCCTGGTTCGGTGATCGTGCCACCCAGTGTCAGCATACCTCTACCTGAAGAGACAACATACAAATCGGCCCAGTCTTCATGAGATTCATATAAAGATGAACCCGACTCTCTGTGAACGATGGCTGCAAAATAGTGGTCGAAATCAATAATACGATCAGCTACTGCTGATCGACTATCTTCTGCCTGGGAAGAGAGCAATGTTGTGAAGGCATCAAGATCAGCATTGCTCCAATAATAAAACTCATCCTGATCTTCCGCAGCAGATAATAGTTGTGAGCTGACAAGTAGCGAAATAAATAAATAGATAGTTTTCATCGTTAAATTCTCCCTTCGATATTTTATGTGGTTGGCAGCCTTCTTTAGTGCTTAATTATGGTTTAGGAAATACTGTTATTGTTAGAGATTTTTTTGTTGGAGGGGTGAAGTATGTGCAACGTCATGCCTAACAGAAAAATAGTCAATTCAAATAGAGCTAGAGCCAGGAGTGCGACAGATATACCTAATAATATAGCCTCAGCGTTAAGGACAATGGTATAGCTATAATTAGTCCAGACTTCATTTCTGATCTCTTCTACCGGGCTGATTAAAACATGCGTATAGGAACCAAAGACTGATTGATTAAACTGCAGTTGTGCATTTACGAGTAACTGATTCCTGTTAAAAATGGCCTCGATGCTTTCTCCTCCGGAAGTTATGACAGGGTCAACATTGCTGCTGTAGTATTCAATTAACCGGCTTATGTCGCCGCCAAAATAGTTGTCTGCATCATCCTGAAACTCACCAATGCTGTTGTCTGACTCTGAAACTCGCGCAGCTAAATTTTTGCCATACTGATCGATAAAACCTGGAATCTGTATGCCCACAAGAATTCCAAACACAAAGACACCTAGCTTTAAATAATCCAGAACTTTTTTCATGTGTACACTATGGGAATTATTTTAAACATTAAGCAAGTATTTTTTTCCTGGCAAAATTAATTTTCAGTATAGCTTAGACCAACACAAGTCATGTTGCTTTAACAATTACTGTGATGCTGCTAGTCGTACAACAATGTCATGATAGGTGCGAACGAAACGATATAGCTCCTGCTCCAGAATGCGTTCCTGGTCACTGTGGGCTCCAAACCCCAAAGGCAGATCCTCGCTATCAATACCTGGCCCCACACCATAACAGCTCACGCCCTTGGCACGCACATAACTCATGTCTGTGGCGCCGGTACTCATTCTGGGAATGACCGGAACGTTATAGTGTTCTTGGTAGGCCTGCTCGATGACCTGAAAAGCTTCGGTATCCAGTTGGACTGCTGCACTGGGTCTTACCAGCGCATCATCCCAGCTTACTTCGATGGCGGGGTCATTTATCACGGCGGCAATTTCATCGAGGAAGCTGTCAAAGTCCTGTTCCGGCAGTAAACGAACATCAAGAGAGGCAGTTCCAGCAGAAGGGATAACATTGTAGCGATAACCAATATTAATAATGGTCGGTGTAACCGTATTATGCAGTAGGGCTGCGGTAGCCGGCTCATTGTCTAAGAGATAGAGCATGGCTTCTTCTGCTGCAAGCGAACCCGGATTGAGTAGGGCTCGGTAGCGTGCGGCGGCTTCCGCTTGTGAAATTTCGGCAAGGCGTGCCAGCATGGTAGTAGAAGAATCGCTCAAATTAATGGGTTCCTGCCATTCTGCCAATGCGGATATTGCATTGCTAAGATGGACCACCGCATTGTTACGTGTAGGAACAGAGCCATGTCCGGCAGCCCCGGTGACTGTGAGTAGGGCTGTCCGTCGTTTCTTTTCACCGGACTGGACGCCGGCATAAAATGCTTCGCCGTTCTCACGGATTACACCGCCTCCCTCGGCAAGGCAATATTCAGCATCAATGGCATCGAAATGTTCACTGGTCATGAATTCTATTCCCCACTGAACTCCACCTTCTTCTGCAGCCTCTGCAAGAAATATGACGTCCCGATCCAGCTCAATTCCGCTTCGCTTAAGCAGCAGCATAGTCATCAGGGAGGCCACCAGGTTGTCTTTATCATCAACGGCGCCACGGCCATAGATCCACTGGTCATCCAAAGTACCGCCAAATGGGGGGAAGTTCCACTTGCTGGGATCTACTGTGACCACATCCAGGTGAGCCATTAGCAGTAAGGGTTGCTTGCTGCCATTGCCGGGAAGTCTGGCAACCAGATTAGCTCGGTTAGGGTCGCGGCTGTAAATTTCCACATCGATGCCCTCGGCGATAAGGATATTGGCAAGCTGATCCACCAGCACGGTTTCGTTACCCGGGGGATTTGATGTATCGACCTGTAACATGGCCTGAAAGCGCTGCAGGGTTTCCTGATTGATTGTATTCCAGTCAGGTTCTGCTGCTTTGGCTACAAAGGACAGTAAGCTTAGCGTAGTTAAAGTAATCACTAGGAAAAATAAGCGGATAGAAAGCATTTCGTACTCCTGAAAAAGTCTTGGCCATACTTGGTTTTAAATGATTCTAGCCAAGAATACGTATAAATGCGCTATTTAGGTGAATGTTTACTTTTTTGTTTACTAAGCACGCAGGAGTATTTTCAGAATGACTGCCCAGATTTTGGCTAGTGCTTATTTAGGCGGAGACATCCTGTATTCGTCGATTTGTTTGGTGATGTCCTGCTCATCAATCGATAACAGGCCCAGTACATGACGACTGATTAACAAACTGGATTCCAGTAATTCAGGATAGACATGATCAGCGCCAAGTAACATCAATTCATCCAAACCATGGTGATCCTGACAACGCACAATAATCGGAACATTGGAGTTGTGCCGTCGAATTCCGCCTATGGCTGCCTTTCCTTCCTCCAAGGATTTAAAGGTGAGGACTATCAAGCGCGCTGAATCCAGATGGCAGTGATTAAGAATGTCGATATTGTTGCTGTCACCATAGATAATGTTTTTGCCCTGTTTTCGGTATTTTTCAACTAAATCAATATTGGTTTCAATGGCAATATAGGGGATGTCATTGGTTTCCAGGAAAGTAGATAAAGTAGAGCCAAGCCGCCCAAATCCGCCGATAATCACATGGGATTCCAGATTCAGCTGTACCGGATTTTTTTTTTTTGAATAGTTGTTACCTAATAATTTTTTGCTAATCCAATTGGCATGCCTGATTAAAAAAGGACTGGCAACCATGCTAAAAGTGATAATTAAAATGATAAAGGATGCTTGCTCTGCAGGAACAATTCCATTAATTGTCGCCAATGCCATTAAAGCAAGCCCAAATTCTCCTGCCTGAGCCAGATTTAGACCTACCCTTAAGGCATCATGACTGCTATACCTTAATAGTCGAACTACCAATCCAACCAGTACAGTTTTTATGCCTATCAGACAAACAGTAAAAAATAAAATTCTTGGCCAGTAGACTAACAATAAGGACACATCCAGGCCCATTCCAATAGTGACGAAAAACAGGCCTAACAAGATATCCTTGAAAGGCCTAATGTCACTTTCAATCTGATACTTAAAGGGGCCTTCCCCGAGCATCATGCCGGTAATGAATGCGCCCAATGCCATGGAAAGATGAAAACTATGGGTTAACCATGCAGCGAGCAGGACAATAACCAGGGTGCTTAAGACAAATATTTCGTTTGATTTACTCTTGGCCACTTCAGAATAAATGAGGGGCAGGACCCATTTCCCAATCACTAAAAGAATCACCAGCAATATGACTGCACTGAATGCCGCGGTCATCAAGCTGCTCGCCAAAGAAGCATCCTCAGCGCCTCCCAGCACAGGGACTAGAACCAAAAATACGACTGCAACCAGGTCTTGGAATAACAGCACCCCGACAGAGAGCTGACCATGCAAGTGATGTAACTGACGGTTAGTCAGTAATTCACGTGTAACAATAGCTGTGGATGAAAGAGCCAATGTTCCTGCAATCATGATTGCAGTAGAAAAGGGGTCGCCCCATAGGTAAACCGCAGCTGCAAAAACTAAAGTACAGGTGGTCACCTGAAAACCGCCCACGCCAAAAACAGCAAAGCGCATAGCCATCATTTTTTTCAGGTTAAATTCTAAACCCAAGTTGAATAGCAGAAAGACAACGCCAAACTCAGCCAATAAACTAAATTGTTCAGGGTTGTCTATGAAACCGAAGACATAGGGGCCTACCAGAACCCCAATCGCCATATAAGCAACAATAGTTGCCATGCCTAACCGACGAAATATGACAGCGCCCAGCAGAGAGAATGTCAGGATTATGAGGTATTGCTGGAATAATTCTTCAGACATTAACTATTACCTGGCGGACTGACCGTGTTGTTATATCTGTATTTGAAGAAAAAGAATAGATAATAATTCTACATCCATAAGTCTCCGGAAGGTCTATAGACTTTATGCAAGGTTTTTCCTATCAGCTTAATCAAATGGATAGGTAGAATTTGAGTTTTTGTATTTTCTGAAGCCAAGTCGGGAACACTGGAGTGAGCTGACTAAATGAGAAATATGGGAAGTCGCTAATCTAATGCTTGGTTTAAACAAGCTTTAAAACTAGTAATATCGGCATTTTAACCGCCTGAATAGCTACAACCACTGGTGCAGGTTTCACAAATAACTATTTTACTTAGGGGCAAAAGCGCCTCAAGCTTATTCCAAAGCCACATTGCGAGATTTTCACTGGTGGGGTTTTCAAGACCAGGGATGTCGTTTAAGTAATAATGGTCAAGCTCTTTGATTATCGGGTGTACGATTTTTTTGATATCGGCAAAATCCATAACCCAGCCCAGCTGTTTATCAAGCTCTCCGGATACATGGATTTGGACTCGATAGGAATGGCCATGCAAGCGGCCGCACTTATGTCCTGCAGGGACATGGGGCAGCAGGTGGGCGGCTTCGAAAGTAAATTCTTTGTAAATTTCCATGATTTGCTTAAGTCATCAGTCCAAGGCGGCGCAAAGTGTAGCGATTGCCGCTATGTCTGTACAGGGATTTACATGCACTTTGCCCAATATTGCTTATAATGCCAAGGGTTTAAATTATTATGAATTGTAATGCGATTTTATAAACGACTACTTCGCCTACTAGGTAGAGCCAGGCTGCAACTGCTTAAAGGTACGCGTTTGCCACTTGCCCTGGGTTTGCTGGCAATGCTGCTGACAATGTGGCTGCACATAGATGCTCCAGCGTCCGTGTCTGTCGTCATTGATCGTCTCGATAATATAGTTTATGACCAGCGTTTTAATCTTTTTATACCATCCCGGGGTGATGGCGATCATAAAATCGTTATTGTGGATTATGACCAAAAGAGCCTCGATGCAGAGGGGCAGTGGCCCTGGTCACGTTTTAAAATTGGCGATATGGTCGAAAAGCTGGCGGATGCCGGCGTGCTGGTCATCGGTTTTGATGTAACTTTTCCAGAACCAGCAAGAAATTTGGCGCTTGAATTAGAAGAAAGACTGGGTAATGAAAGCCGGACCCTGATTAATGATTTAGATCGAGTGCAGGCAGTTCTGGATGCAGATGCTTATTTTGCTGAAAAACTGAGATCTACCGATGTCGCTTTAGGCATGTCTTTTCGGCCTTCTGATACACTCAGATACGGCACCTTACCAGACCAGATAATAGAAATAGATAATGGTGACGCCGGTTTTGCGACCTTGATTACCATACAAGGTTATGAGGCAAATATATCTGTATTACAAGATGCAGCATTTGGCGGAGGCTTTTTTGACACCATTCCTGATATCGATGGAATCATTCGTTCAGCACCACTGGTCTTAAATTTCCAAAATCAGATTTATCCTTCCTTACCCCTTGAAATGGCTCGCCTGTATTACTTCGAAGACAATTTTACGTTGGAAACTGAGGCCGATAGTTTTGGTAACTTCAGAAGAGTGACTGGCATCAATATGGGCCAAATTACTATCCCTACAACGGCCGATGGCAGGGTTCTGATTCCCTATATGGGTCGTTCAGATTTGGGGCAGAGCGGCACTTTCCCGTATGTCTCTGCGACCGATGTCTTGCGAGATAATTTGACGGATATTCAAAGAGAACAGCTTGAAAACAGTTTGGTGCTGATCGGCACCACAGCTACGGGCCTGTTTGATCTCCGAGCTACACCTCTGGAAGCGGTTTATCCCGGAGTAGAAGTTCACGCTAATGTGCTTGATGCCTTATTGAATGCCTCCCCCAGTGTCACTATCGATCAGCTCAGCTCCAATCAAGGCTCTACTCTTGGCAACATTTTTTCCGGATTTGATTTTACTCAGGACAACCCCTTTCCGAGTCGTCCAGATTGGGTCAATGGGGCCGTCACGGTGGCTATTTTTGTAATTGGTTTATTCTTGTCGTTAATTTATCCGCGCTTGGGGCCTGGCTTGCTTGGTCTTTCCAGTTTGGCATTCATGCTGGGTCTGGTCGCTCTTAATTTCAAACTTTGGATTGATTACAAACTTGATATCTCACTGGTTATTTTGCTGTTTTTGATCTTGCTCATTACCGTTATCAATATGACCTATGGATTTTTAGTGGAAAGCATGAGCCGAAGAACGATTAAAATGATGTTCGATCAATATGTTCCGCCAGCTCATATTGATGCCATGCTGGATGATCCGGATAACTATAATTTTGACGGCGAAAGTAAGGAATTAAGCGTACTGTTTTCAGACATACGAGGCTTTACTTCAATCTCTGAAGTCCTGTCAGCCAGTGAACTAAAAATATTCCTGAATGACTTCTTCACGCCAATTACTGCCATTATTTTTGAAAATAACGGCACCATAGATAAATATGTGGGAGATATGGTGATGGCATTTTGGGGCGCCCCTTTGAACGATCCTGATCATCGCAAGCATGCCGTATTAGCCGGCCTTAAAATGCTGGAGAAAACTGAAGAACTCAAACAAGAGTTTAATGAACGGGGTTTGCCGGAAGTGAATATTGGCATTGGTATCAATTCCGGTTTTATGAATGTGGGTGATATGGGGTCGACTTATCGTCGTTCCTATACCGTGCTTGGTGATGCTGTAAATCTGGGGTCCCGCATTGAAAGCATAACTAAGTTTTATGGGGTGAAGTTTTTAATAGGTGAAGAAACCTATGATCATATTGAAGGCTTCCTTTGTCGCCTTATAGATAAGGTCCAGGTTAAGGGAAAGGAACAGCCGTTCCGGATTTATGAACCAATTTGCCTAGAAGATGAGGCTTCTGATGAACAGCTTAAGCTGCTGGAAGAATATAATGAAGCACATGATTTTTATCTTCACCAGAACTGGGACAAAGCAGAAACATGCTTTAAGGCATTAAAGGAAAAAGAATCTAATAAACTGCTTTATTCTGTTTACCTCAAGCGCATTGAAAATCTTCGAAATCAGGACTTGCCAGAGGACTGGGATAGCACTTTCCGTCATAATGCTAAATAGAATTGACATGCAGCATCAAGTCGGTAAAATGCGCAGCCTTGACGCTTTGGGTGATTAGCTCAGTTGGGAGAGCGTCGCCCTTACAAGGCGAATGTCGGGGGTTCAAATCCCTCATCACCCACCAAGGTGTCTTTTGTTTTTTTGTGTCGCGGACCGGTAGTTCAGCTGGTTAGAATGCCGGCCTGTCACGCCGGAGGTCGCGGGTTCGAGTCCCGTCCGGTCCGCCATACAACTCTTTGTTTTACTTACCTTTTTTAATTTATCTTCTCCATATAGCCGGTTTCATGGCCGGTTTTAACAGAATTCCAATGTTTTCATTCAGTTCACATTTAAGTCTTAACTAACTTAAATTTTTAAATTTCATTTATTATTTTTTTTAGGGTGCAAATTGGGGTGATAAAAATTTTTCCTAAAAATTTTTAAAAGAAAAAACAATAATTTAGAAATTTTGTTCGAGTCCCGTCCGGCCGCCAACAAAGACCTAAAATATAAGCATACAGAGCTTTATTTTTTTGTACATACCCAAGTACATATCTAAATAATTAGCTTGAAATCTATCACCTAACTTGTAAACACCCACCCTTAACAATCCAAAATCACTATCTGAAGAACCCACCCCCGGGGCACCCCTCCGCTTCCCAATTTGGTACCATCTCAATCGTATACATACTATTTCGGACGAGCGAAGTGTAGTTTTCAAATAAGGCCTAAAGCAAATATTTGCAATTTAAGGGGTTTGTACTACATTGGTAGTATGCATATAGCCCAATACTACGCAGACAGCCGAGAAACTAAAGAACAGATAAAATCTTTTATTCTTTTCTAAAATAAAAACATTTTAGTATGCTGTAAGCTTGAATTTATTCGGATTATTAAAAATTCTAAAAATAAGAGAAGTTATAAATGACTAAGTTAATAATAAAAACCAGCGGCTGTTTACTACTATCAATCTTTTTTTTGAATACTGGTCTTGTTGCGCAGGAAACCGAGCTATACAACACGGCTAAGACTAAACTTCTTAGAGGCGAACAGATTTTTAGTCATACCATAAGTAGTTTTGATATCGAGCGTTACTGTACAGAAGCACCACATTATGACTTCACCTGGTTTGAGATGCAGCACAGTACCATGAGCTGGGGTGAAATCGAACGCATGATCAATGCTTGTCCACATATTGGCGCGACACCAATGATTAGGGTGCCTGACGAATTTGAAAGTACCTTGCAAAAAGCAACAGATGTTGGTGCGCTTGGAATCATTATGCCGACAACTGAAACGGTTGATAAAGCTATTCAAACAGCACGCTATTCAAGGTTTCCACCAGTAGCCCGTAGAAGCGCGGGTGGGGGAAACTGGCGCAATCTCTGGGGAGATGTTAATTATCGGGAGACTTTTAACGACAATATGCTGGTCGTGGTTATGATTGAAACGCCTCGAGGCGTTGCAGAAGCCTATGATATTGCCCGGGTAGATGGTGTAGATGTGGTTATCATCGGGAATAATGACCTGAGTATGTTTTCTGGCTTTCCACAAAGCGATCCAGATTATCAGAGATTACTGGAACAAGTGCGTGATGCGACCTTAAGGGCTGGCAAGATATTTGGTAACGCCGGTGCGCAATATCGTGAGGGTTTTTCCGTCAGTGCGGATTCTTTTTTCTTTCAAAACGGGCCCACGCATGATGGCTGGGTTAACCCTTATTTGGGTGGCGCTTCGGTTAATAGCGTCGAAGGTGAAGCCAGCCTTGAAGAGCGAAGGCAATAAATAAGCATTTACTATTCTTGAGTAATAAAAAAAGGCTCAAAAGATTTGGTTTGAGCCTTTTTTTAAAGGTTTTCGAGATCAGTTTTTTCTGCTGAACAATTTGTAAACGAAATGCCCAACAATGATGGCAGCAGCAATTCCTGCAAAGACATAAATCAGGTCGAAGGAAATGCCTTCCAGAACCCGTTGACCATAGGCATTACTGCTGTATCTGAGAATTTCCACGTTAAATCAACTAGCTGTCCCTGATAGCACGTTTAACCAGATTTTCCATCAGCGGAATTTTAAAGCCGTTGTAGTTTAAAACGGTTGCGCCGCGTGCTGCTGCGCTTGACGCTAACTCGATGGTTTCTGCATCTCTGTTGCTGCCACGAACAATATCTTCGACACCATTCAGACGGCGAGGCGTACATTGAACACCGCCACAGACAACTCGAAGGTCTGTTATGGTGTTGCCTTGCATGCGTAAGACAGACGCTATATTGACCAGTGCGAAATCCCAGGTTGCCCGGTCAGCCACCTTCTCAAAATAATAGTTTGCACCAGCCCAGGTTGAAGGAATTCTGATAGATGTCAGTATATCGCCAGGTTCCAATACAGTGACTCGTTCAATATCGACATCAGGCCCAATAAAGAAATCTTCTGCGGCAACTTCCCTTATGCCATCACTATTTTGTATAAGCATAGTGGCGTCAAGCGCAACCAATGCCGGCGCTGTATCTGAGGGGGATACTGCAACACAACGGTCAGCTTCGAACAGGCAGTGTTCCCGGTTCAAACCTTCCGGGGTGTCGGCATAACAGGTATTGCCGCCGGCACGATAGCAATCTACACCTGAGCGATAATACCAGCAGCGAACATCCTGGCAGATATTGCCACCGATTGTACCTATATTTCTAATTTGAGGGCTTGCCACGCGGCTGGCCGCTTCTGCAAGCACCCCATAGTTATCTCTTATCAGCAAGCTTTGAGCAATTTCAGTTAATGTTGTCAGGGCCCCAATCTCAATGCCATTTGCCGTTTCATTGATTCCAGTCATGCCCGGAATACCGGCTAAATCAATGACTGCGACAGGGCGTTTTATACGGTCCTTGAACCAGTCCAAACTATCTTGTCCGCCAGCAAGAGGCCAGGCATCAGCCCCGTACTGATCAAGCAAATCAATGGCATTTCCCATGTCAGAAGGCTGGAAAAGATCGAAATTCGGCATCATATCTTTAGTAGACATAGTCAGCTCTCCTATTGGGTAAACAGTTGCAGTGGCGTATGAGATTGTTCCCGGCCAGAAGCAGCATTCAAGATCATGTCAGCTGTGACAGGATTACGGTTAAAATAGTGACCACCCAGGGCATTGGAAACTGCTGCCAGGACCGCCCCTACGGCTGCGCCAACAGGGGGTTCACCGATACCTTTCATGCCCATTGGGTTCGTTGGATCCGGTTGATCAACCGCAGAAACATCCATGAAAGCAGGCACATCCAGATAGGAGGGTGGTTTTGCCTGGTAAAGGCCCACGCTGCCCGGAAGGCCATTTTGAGGGTCGTATATTTGACGTTCAGTTCGTGCCATACCGATACCCATGCAAGCGCCACCTCTTAATTGACCAACAAGTCCAAGCGGGTGATTTACCGTGCCGCAGTCTCCAGAGCTGACGAATTCCAGAATCTCATAAGTGCCGGTTTCTATATCCAGCTCAATCATGACAAAGGTCGCCACCATGGCAGAAATATGTTCATTCAGTGGAGTAGTATCTCTGGCTACTCCGATCAAGCCAGTGCCAGCAAGACCAGCAACTGATGCCTGAGTGAGCGGATTGGTATCGTTGGGATCTTCTCCACTGTACTTGCCACCCAGCTCGAGTGCCCTGGTTGCTGCCTGCGCATAAGTAATGCTTTGTGCAGGATCGTTGATGTTGAAAACGGTTTCATTCGCAAGGTCATAATCTTCGGGATTTCCACCCAGGTCCATTGCAGCAATTTCCTGAAGTTTCTGCTTCATGTCCATAGCCGCCGCATAGTTGGCTCGCGACATCGTATAGGTCGTCAAGGAGCCAAACTGGCCAATGGTCCAGGGCAGGTGCTTGCTGGTATCGCCGCGCTCAATGACGCAGTTATCCCAGTCCATATTCAGTACTTCTGCGGCAACCCTAGAGGTAGATGCATAGGAATAGGTCCCCAGGTTACCAACACCAGTGTGTATATGTAGCTTACCATCCGGCAGAATTCTCATCAGACCATCAAAACCTGAAATTCCGGCGGAGTGATAACCCTGACCGATTCCGACCCCAATCACTTTGGAGCCATTGCGCTCTCCATTACGGGCAAATTTATTGGCCCAGTCAAATCGCTCTGCGGCCATATCAATAGCATTTAGCATATAGGAACTGGAGACTTTCTGTCTGACAGGTCCGCCAGTGAGCGTGTCATGATTGGAGGCATTTATGCGTCTGATTTCAAGCTGATCAATGCCCAAGGCATTGGCAGCTTTGTCTAATAAAGGCTCAATAGCGGCAGACATTTGGTTTTGTCCTGGGCCACGTTGAGGTCCACAAGGTGTTGTGTTGGTTCCGATTGGAATAGCACGGAAACGCATGCTGTCCGGAGTATAGACTAAAGACACCATTCCCCCTGCTGCGCCGAAATCACCAAAAGGGTTTTTTGCTCCGCCTTGTTGAACAATAAAAAGGTCTGCTCCGGTCATTTTACCCTGGGCATTAAAAGCTAATTTAGCTCGGCCCTGGAAACTGGCGCGGGCAGATCCCAGATAATATTCCTCGGCACGACTAATTCGAAGCATACAAGGACGACCAATCATTCGTGAAAAATGAGCCGGGACGGCCATTACTGCATAGGCGGCACCCTTGGAGCCAAAGCCACCTCCACAAAATTCAGAAATATAAACCAGCTCACTCGGAGGAATTCCAATGAAGTTAGCCAGGCCAGGCACAACAAACATCTGACTCTGAGTTGAGCCATGGACATAGCATTTGCCATTTTGCCAATAGGAGAAGGCGCTTCTGGGCTCCATGCTGTGATGTGAATTACAAGCTGTCACAAAGGTTTCATCGAGCACCAATGCGGCATCATTGAAGGCGCCTTCAAGGTCGCCATATTGCCAATCCATGATTGGTTCACCCATGGGGAGCTGACCTTCTTCGACAGCAGCAAAGTCTCTGGCAGTCCACTTGTGGCTGGTGACACCAATATCACCTAGCTCATCCTCTTCTTCAATACGAAGAGAAGAAACCAGATTGCCGCCGTTATAAGCATCAGGCCCACCAGGGTAAAGGCTTTCTAATGGATCAAGCACAAAGGGCAATTCTTCATACTCAACCCTTACCAATTCCAGCGCATTGGCCGCAGTTGCTTCATCAACGGCAGCAATGGCCAATATTGGCTCGCCAATAAAATTAGGTTCATTGCTTAAAATTTGTTCGCCGGGGTTTGGGAAAGTAGGGACGTCATCTGCCGTCATGACACCATAGACACCCTCCATAGCCAGTGCTGCAGACGCATCTATGTTCCGAACTCGGCATTTAGGCATGGGGCTTAACAACATTTTTATATAAGCCATGCCTTCGGCGCGAAAATCCTCGGAGTAGGTAGAAGCACCAGTCACCTTGGCTTCAATATCTGGTGGCGTAAAGTTTTTGCCAATGAGTCGGTATGTAGGATTATCAGCCATTATGCTATCTCCTCTGCGGCACGTAACACAGCATTAAGGTAATGATCGTAGGCGCCACAGCGGCATAGATTTCCAGCCAGCGCCTGACGGGCTTCTTCACGTGATGGGTTGGGATTGTTATTAAGCAATGCGACCGATGAAATAACCTGACCAGGCGTACAGAAACCACATTGGGGCGCAAGCTCTTCTATCATTGCCCGTTGCACCGGGTGTAGCTCGCCGGCAGGACTGGCTATGCCTTCAATAGTCGTAATATTTTTACCTGTTACCCGGTGGCTTAACATTGAGCAAGAATTATTGGGTACACCATCGATTAATACACTACACGCACCACACTCCCCGCGATCACAACCGATTTTCGTGCCGGTAAGACCCAGCTTGTTGCGTAGGGTCTGCGCCAGAGTTTCATTCGGCAAAACATCAACTCTACGGATTGTGCCGTTAATGTTAAGAGAGATAAGTCTTTCAACTGAACCGGGTGCGGGAGTTGTCGTTGTCTCAGAACAACCGCTTACAAACATCAGGCCGCCGGTTGAAACTACCGCGCCAGAGGCAATGATGCCTTTGATGAAATTTCTTCTGGATTGATTTTGAGGGCGCATAATTATTCTTTCCCATAAGAGCAATAAATATTGCTAGATACTATCTACATTTTTTATATTGCTCAAGTAAAGCCATAACAAAAACCGGCCTTTATTTGAAAGAGTGTCCAATGAAACAGGGGAATCTTTCAACAAAAGGTTTGCCTGAAAAAAAACGCTTCCCTATAATCAACGATCAATTTGGCATTCTGCTATTACAGGTGTCAGAATTCTGCTTTTCTCGGGTGTCCCTGCTGCATGAACCAAACAAAAATAATCCGTCATCAATTAATCGACCGATTATTTCATTGGTTTTTTGCTATTTCTATTTTGACTTTGCTGCTTACTGGCTTACTGCCTGTTTTCGGCATTAATACCAGCTTGATTTTCATACATTGGCTTACTGGACTTGTATTGACTGTACTACTGCTTGTGCATATTTGTCGCTCGGTTTTTTGGAAAAAACTCAGCAGGATTTGGTTTTCACGTGCTGATATGAATTTAAACCGTAGCAGACATGGAAAGTTTTCTTTGGCACAAAAATTGATACATCAATTTATTTCCTTGTTAACAATTGGCGGAATTATCACAGGAATCATGATGATGGTCAGAATTGATACGCCGCTTTTTGAAAGAGATCCGTACTGGCTTGATGCCGGCACCTGGGGACTTGTTTATTTTATTCATGGACTAGTGGCTTTGTTGTTTGTCAGCACTCTTATGTTGCATATTTATTTTTCGCTAAGACCAGAAAGTAGAATGTACTTGCGCTCGATGTTTAAAGGCTGGATAAGTGATGATGAATACAAGCAAAAACATGATCCGGATTTATGGCCAATACAAGAAGATCAAAATAAAAGATAAAAGATCAAAAAATTGCATTAGCAGTTGAGTCGTTATATTTACGGTTTTAATCAAAAAAAACAGGAAAAAACATGTCAGAGACAGCAGAAACCAAATTACAAAACTCAATAGAAAAAATTGAAGAAGCCTATGAATATATGCTGGCTTATGCTGCTCAGGGTCGAAAAGATGAACCTGCAGAAGGTGATGCGAGTAAAGTGCCGTCTATCAGAAGTTTTTTGGAAAACATGTTTTGGGGTATCGAGAATATCACACTGGCGTTTTCGGAATCAGCTCAATCCATAAGCAATGATTCTGCAGTGGTGGAATCCTTCGAACACTTTAAGACGGTACTTGCCAATGATGCTTTGGCTGCTTCGGCAGTGGTGGGAATGGCACTTAAAGTACCATCGCTTAGTTCTCAACTTATAGATAATCTTAATGCGTCTACCCACCTGCGTTGCTTGCTAACCGATATTTTTGTATTGGATGAAGTGCTTAGAATTCACCAGCAAAAAAAAGGTTAACAAGTTCTTATTGATTCAGTCTGTTAAAGCCGGTAGAGATTTTCTTCGATCGGGAATAAATATTTTATATCAAAAATAATAGAATTTGTTTTGCCAAATTTTTTTATTTTATCAATCCCCATGGCGCGAAAATCATCGTGAGCTACTGCCAGAATAATGGCGTCATATTTGTTCTCATAGGGTTGTTCCAGCATTGAGATAGCATATTCCTGTTTGGCCAGGTCAGGCTCAATCCAGGGGTCATATATATCGACATTCACATGGTAAGTGTCAAGTGTGTTGAGAATATCAACTACTTTGGTATTGCGAAGATCCGTGCAGTTTTCTTTAAAGCTAAGCCCCATTATGAGGACCTTAGCATCGACCACGTTGATCTTTTCCTGAGTCATTTTTTTTACCAGACGATCAGCAATATAACTTCCCATGCCGTCATTTATTCTGCGGCCAGCCAGTATGACTTCAGGCCGATAGCCCAGTGACTCAGCCTTATAGGTTAGATAGTAAGGGTCTACACCTATGCAATGTCCACCGACAAGGCCAGGACGAAATGGCAGAAAATTCCATTTAGTCCCCGCGGCATCAAGTACTTCTTCAGTATCAATGCCGATCTTATGAAAAATAATGCAAAGCTCATTAATTAGGGCAATATTCAAATCTCGTTGGGTGTTCTCAATGACTTTGGCTGCTTCTGCAACCCTAATGCTGCTGACCGGATGGGTTCCTGCAGGAATGATTGAGCTATATAACTTATCGACAAATTCAGCGGCAAAACTATTTGAACCGGAGGTGATTTTTTGAATAGTTGTCAGACGATGCACTTTATCACCCGGGTTAATTCTTTCAGGGCTGTAACCCAGAAAGAGATTTTCATTAAGGCTCAGGCCCGAAATATTTTCCAGAATAGGAACACAAACCTCTTCACTCGCACCCGGATAAACCGTTGATTCATAGATAACAAAATCCCCTGCTTTTAAGTAAGGCGCGATGGTCTCGCTTGCCTTTTGTAAAGGTTCGAGCAAGGGTCGTTTATGATGATCAACCGGAGTAGGGACAGTTACGATGAAAACATTGCAATCTGCCAGGTCTGAAGGCGTCGTTGAATACTCTGCATAGACTGCTGCAACCAGTTCTTCAGAGTTGAGCTGAAGAGTAGTGTCCTGCTGCTGCTTAAGGGTATTGATTCGTTCTGAGTTCAAGTCAAAACCAAGCGTTGGATAACGTTTGCCGAACTCCACTAAAAGCGGTAAACCGACATAGCCCAGTCCAACAACTGCTATTTTGATATTTTCAATATCCACAAAGTCTCTTCCTGAAAAGCTCCTGCATTATAGACGCGACTCGCCTTGAAATAATAGCTTGCGGGTCTAAAGCCCATGATATACTTCACACTTTTTAAAGCCTGGTTTGGATGAACTATGTCAGAATTTTCTAGCATTGGCCTAGTTGGCAGACATGATAATGCCAATATCCCCGATTCCTTGAATTCACTTGCCGATTTTCTGCTGCAGCGGCAGGGTGTAAAAATCGTGGTTGATGAAGCTGTCTCCGGCTTTATGAAGAGCCACAGCGCTTTTGCAGAAATGCTAATCGTGCCACAAGATCAGCTTCATCTGCATTGTGATCTGGTCATTGTTGTTGGTGGTGATGGCAGCATGCTAAAAATTGCCAACAGCCTGGCTGACCAGAATCTCCCGGTGGTTGGGATTAACCGAGGCCGACTAGGCTTTCTGACAGATATAAGCCCCGAAGAAATAGAACAGGTCTTAGGGCAGGTGCTGGATGGTAAATTTAAGGAAGAATCACGGTTTTTATTAAATGTCAGTATTGAACGGGAGGGGCAAAAAGAAGAAATTGGCTGCGCTCTGAACGATGTGGTTCTTCATCCCGGTATTGCCGCTCAAATGATCGAATTTTCATTATTTATTGACGATGAGTTTGTTTACCAGCAGGCATCAGATGGATTAATCGTTGCTACACCAACAGGCTCAACGGCTTATTCCATGTCTGCAGGTGGCCCAATTATGCATCCAAAGCTGGATGCAGTAGTGTTGGTTCCCATGTATCCCCACTCCTTAAGTAGTCGTCCGGTTGTGATAGATGGTCAGAGTGAAATAAAAATAGTCGTGGGTGACAGACATAATATGATGCCTCAGGTTAGCTGTGATGGTTCAGTAGAATATACAGCCGAAGCGGGTGACGCGATACATGTCAGCAAGAAAGCTGAAAAATTGCGCTTATTACATCCTGCAGAATACAACTATTACGCAACCTGTCGAAGTAAATTGGGCTGGTCACACAGGCCTGGTTCAGCCTGAGGCTTATTGATGTTCAAGGCCCTGGAAACACCCGCAAACGAGAACCTTACTCAATTTAGCCGTTTGCTCTGGCAGCAGAGTTTGTCTCATCGAATTTACCATGAAGACGACATGCAAATAGTCGCTGTCGCGAACCCCGCCGATATTTCAAAGACCTCTGTCCTATATCGTCAATGGAAAGCAGGTGATATAGAGCCGTCACAAGAAGATTCTTCAAACATTAACAGCTACCTTAACCCGCTTAAAAGTATTCAGCAATTAATGCAGGCATTGTTGCGATATCCTGTGACGATAGCGCTAGTGTTGCTGTGTTGTCTGATGGCTGTGATAGCGCCTTTGGATTCATTGTCAGATACCGTGCGCTTATTTTTATATCCTGATTTCGCCTATGGTACCAAGACAATAAATCTGGGGTTTGTCATATCGAATTTCAGTTTCAGACAATTTTTGAACATGATTTCTCCAATGATCCTGCATGCCGGAGTCTTGCATCTGGCTTTTAATATGTTGTGGCTCTGGGAGTTTGGTCGACGCATTGAATCCCGACAGGCGAGCTGGGCAATGCTGATTTTAATAATAGTCCTGGCCCTGGTATCCAATACCGCTCAATATCTGTTTGGCGGCAGTATTTACTTTGGTGGCATGTCTGGTGTGGTATATGGGCTGTTTGCTTATATTTGGATGTGGCAACTATTCGATCCCGCCAAGCGCCTTGGCTTGCCAGGTAATTTGGTGTTTTTTATGCTCTTGGCCCTGATCATTCTAACCATGATGGGATTGGAAGGTATTGCTGACACTGCGCATATTGCGGGTTTGATGTGTGGTGTGGTTTATGGTGCTGTGGTTGCCACTATTAGTAGAATTCAGCGTGCAGTTCTTAAATCCAGATAAGATAAATACTTGAACGAAGAGTTTTAAACAATGAGTAATACACCCAACAGCTTTGAAGAGTTATTGTCTTCGATAACACCTGAAGTTCACAGTAAATTAAAACAGGCAATTGAGCTTGGACGCTGGGAGAATGGTGAGCGTCTCAGTAAAGAGCAAGTTGAGCTTTGCATGCAGGCTGTTATTGCCTATGACGAAATTCATTTAAATGAAGAAGAAAAAGTCGGCTATATCGATCGTAGTAAATTACAAGCTAAAAAGATGGGGCATTAATGACAATCAATGTCAGTGGCAATATTCAAAAAATGCAGGCGCGCCTGGATAAACCCGTTACATACAGCCTGGTTTTCAGTAATGAAACTGTGGCACTGAATGAACTTATCAGTAAAAAAATAAGTCTTGAATTTTCCGGAAAAATTAATTGCGTTCATTGTGGACGTGATACCAATAAAAGTTTTAATCAGGGCTATTGCTACCCTTGTTTCCAGAAATTGGCGCAGTGCGATAGCTGTATTATGTCTCCGGAAAAATGTCATTATGAAAATGGCACGTGCAGAGAGCCATTATGGGGCGAAGAGTTCTGTATGCAGGATCATATTGTTTATCTGGCTAATTCTTCAGGAATAAAAGTCGGTATAACGCGAGCTTCACAAGTTCCAACGCGCTGGATTGACCAAGGGGCAGTTCAGGCTTTGCCGGTTTTCAGGGTAAGAACTCGACAGCAATCCGGTTTTTTGGAATTGCTATTCAAACAACACATTAGCGATAAGACCAATTGGCGCACCATGCTAAAAGGGGAAACAGAAGATCTGGATCTGGAAATGCAAAGACAAAAATTATTAAGCGAATGCACAGAAGATATTAAGAGCTTACAAGATCGCTTTGGCATTCATGCCATAAGTATTTTGACGGGGATGAAAGTAGTGTCTATTGATTATCCAGTGCAGAACTACCCCAGTACAATCACTTCGCTTAGTTTTGATAAAGAGCAAAGCATCGAGGGAGTATTGCAAGGTATTAAGGGGCAATATCTGATCCTGGATACCGGCGTGCTTAATATTCGCAAATTTGGCGGTTACGAAATTAGTTTAAATGCTTAATTACAAGTTATTAAAGGGTTAAAAATAAAGTATGAAAGAAGCGCAAGCACGAAGTATTTATTTAAAAGATTATAAAGTCCCCGATTTCTTGATTGAGAAAATATTTTTGAATGTCAGTCTCTACGAAGAACACACTACAGTAACTTCTCGTCTAAGCATTCGCAGAAATCCTGAGTCTCTAGATCAGTCGGCTGCATTAGTCCTTGTTGGTGAAGAATTAACACTGCTCGAATTGCGCCTGCAAGGCCAGATGCTTTCAGGTTCAGATTATGAGCTAAATGACAAAAGCCTGACCGTTCCTAATGTCCCGGATGTTTTTGAGCTCGAAAGTAAAGCCAGCATAAAACCACAAGAAAACACCAGTCTGGAAGGTTTATATAAGTCTAGTAATAAATTTTGTACTCAATGTGAAGCTGAGGGTTTTCGAAAAATCACCTGGTTTCTAGACAGGCCGGATGTTCTGGCCAGCTTCACCACCCGCATTGAAGCAGACAAAGTGCTTTATCCTGTTCTTCTTTCCAATGGTAATAAAATTGAAAGCGGTAACTGCAATGAACCGGATAAAAAAGGTCGGCACTGGGTAATTTGGCAAGATCCTTTCTTAAAACCCTCCTATTTATTCGCCCTGGTAGCAGGCAATTTATATTCTGTGGACGACAGCTTTACAACAAGCTCAGGCCGGGAAGTCGCCTTGCAGGTTTTTGTCGAAGAAAAAGATCTTGATAAATGTGATTTTGCCTTAAGGTCCTTGAAAAAAGCCATGCGTTGGGATGAAGAGGTTTATGGTCGTGAATATGACCTGGAAATATTCATGATTGTGGCTGTTGATGATTTCAATATGGGTGCGATGGAAAATAAAGGCTTAAATATTTTTAATACTTCTTGTGTGTTAGCTAAGCCAGAAACGTCCACAGATTTTTCTTTTCAGCGTATTGAAGCCATAGTGGCTCATGAATATTTTCATAACTGGTCAGGAAATAGAGTCACTTGTCGAGACTGGTTTCAATTAAGTCTTAAGGAAGGCTTCACTGTCTATCGGGACTCTGAATTTTCCGCAGATATGGGTTCCAGAGCAGTAAAGCGAATTGATGATGTAAATTTTTTACGGACTGTTCAGTTTGCAGAAGATGCTGGACCGATGGCTCACTCTGTGCGCCCGGAATCCTATATGGAGATTTCCAATTTTTATACAGTAACGATTTACGAAAAGGGTGCTGAAGTTGTTCGCATGATCGCGAATCTGTTAGGACCTGAACTGTTTCGTAAAGGTACTGACCTGTATTTTGACAAGTTTGATGGCATGGCCGTTACCACCGAAGATTTTGTTGCAACCATGGAAGAAGTCAGTGGTTTTGATCTGACTCAATTCAGACGTTGGTATTCGCAAGCCGGCACGCCTGTTCTGAAAGTTAAAGGTTCTTATGATGATGCAAACAACACCTATACATTAGCTGTGGAGCAAAGTTGTCCACCAAGTCCTGGACAAGCTGATAAACAGAATTTTTATATCCCATTTGCCATTGCTCTTTTGGATTCTCAGGGCAAACTAATGAATTTAAAACTTGAAGGCGAAAAGGCTTCTGCAGGAGATGTTGAAAATAGTAAAAACAGCATGGTATTAGCGGTCACCGAGCAACATCAGGAATTTGTATTTTCAGGCATTACCGAACAACCAGTGCCTTCATTATTGAGAAGTTTTTCTGCTCCGGTGAAAATGCATTTTGATTATACCCGTGATGAGCTTATGTTTTTGATAGCGCAAGATTCGGATGGTTTTGTGCGTTGGGAGGCGGCCCAACAATTAGCTCTACAAATCATTAATGAACTGTTACAGCAGCGTCAGAATAATAAAGCCCTCAAGCCTGACCTGCGCTTGATAAATGCAATGGAAGCGGTGCTGGACCTGGCTCTTGCATCAGACCAAGGCGAAGCCGATTTAGCAATGCTGGCGCGTCTATTGGTGTTGCCTTCAGAGGCTTATATCAGTGAGTTATCATCCGAAGTTGACATAGATGGCATTCATGACGTTCGGGAATTTTTGCGTAAAGAATTAGCAGTTAATTTGGAAAATAAATTTCTTAAGGTTTATCAGTCCTTGTCCGTTGATAAGCCTTATGAAGTAAAAGCTGACGATATCGCCCAACGTGCCTTGAAAAATACAGTACTAAATTATCTTGCACTATTGGATGATGAAAAAATTGAGGCTTGTTTTGAACAGTACCAGCAAGCCAATAACATGACAGATCAAAGTTCAGCTTTGCGTGCTTTACTTTCTGCTCAAAGCCCACGTGCAATAGAGCTAAAAGAAAAAGCCTTTACTGAATTCTATAAGCACTGGAAGCACGAGCCTTTGGTTGTTGAGCAGTGGCTAAGCATGCAGGCGGGCTTGTCTAAAAAAGATAATTTACCCGAAGTGTTAAAACTGACCCAGCATGAAAGTTTTGATATTAAAAACCCAAATAAAGTACGTTCAGTTATTGGGGCATTCTGTCATCAAAATCTTGTTGGTTTTCACCATGACTCTGGTTCCGGTTATCAGTTTTTGGCTGACAATGTGATCACGCTGAATAAATTAAATCCGCAAATTGCTTCCAGACTGCTAACACCTTTAACACATTGGAGAAAACAACAAGCCCATAGACAGGCCTTGATGCGAGAGCAGCTGCAAAGAATTCTAAATGTCGAGAATTTATCTAAAGATGTTTATGAAGTGGTCTCGAAAAGTTTGGAGTTAAAGGATTAATGGGCGGCCCAAGAAATGCTTTACCTGGCCCTTGGCTAACTTTTTAAATGGATACCAAAGAAATCGCTGATCCTATGACGCGCATCATCGGCTGATATTTTATGGTAGCCACCGCCCATCATTTTTAACATTACTCGCAGAAGGACAGGTACTTCACTTCGCACGTGATTGTTAAGGAAGCCATGTCCCGCATCCGGATATTCTTTTATATCATGTGGGACCTTGTTGATAGTCAGTGCCGCTTTAAGTTGAGCAGCAGCACCACGCAATGAGCCATCTTTTCCACCAAAACTTCCAACAATAGGGCAGGCTCCAGCAAAAAAATTATCCGGATCTTTTGGAATCTGACCGTAATTGGGCGCAGCAGCAGAAAAGCCACGATTGGGTGCCGCTAACAGGAGGGCAAAGGCGCCTCCCATGCAAAAGCCAATGACGCCCATCTTTTTTGTACAGTCTTCTTGCTTTAAAAGCCAGTTGCGTGTGGCTTCGATATCATCAAAGCTTCTTCCCTCACGAGCCGTTAATTGACTGAAAAAAGAGCGCACGCATTTAATTTTACCGCCCCAGTAAAACAGATTGGGCGCGACAGCAAGATAACCCTCGCTGGCCAGCCAGTCAGCATGATTTTTCTGATCAGTCGTCATACCGATTATATCGTGAATAACAATGACAGCAGGCCAGGGACCATCACCGGCAGGCCTAGCAACATAAGCAGGCATTTCACCTTGTGGAGTGGTAATCATTAGCTCAGACATGGGGTGGTTCCTTTTGTTATTGATATTTTGGAACAGATATACAAGTCTATTCTCCCTGTTCTATTGTAAATATCAAGAAGTCAGCGCCACCCTGGCATTAAACATTCAAGCCGGTGTGGGAGTGCAGCTTTATTTGAGACTTTAATTGCTTGGCTGCCATTGCCAGCCCGCCATCACCGCCATCAATAAAGTGCAGATGTTCCCCTTGTTGAGTGCTTTCAACAAAACAGGTCATCAAGGCATCTTTTGAAGCATATAAACCGTAGTAAATCTTTCCTTCCAAATAGGCTTTTTCCAGCTCATGTTTTAGGGTTTCATAGTCCTCTTTCCTACAGTCGACTATCAGGCGCAAGGTGTCATCAAACTTTCGGTAATCACTGTGCTGTTTAATGGATTCTTTATATTTACCTGCATCGAATAAGAAAAATAGCGGATTTATTTTGTAGCGGAAAATAAGAACAGCAAGAAATATATCGACAAGGCGATTAAAAAATTTAATTGAAAGTAAATTGTTATGATATCGGGATTCATCCTTGATTGCGGGCCAGAGATTTTTATATTTTTTATCTGCCAGACTTATAGGATTCGCCTCCTCGATACTGCAGTTTAGAATATTACGAATTTTTATTAATACTTCTTGATAAACAGAAGAGATATTTTCTCCTCTGGCTACCACCAGTAGGCTAATTATCAAACCCTTTTTAGCTGGCACAGGGCTCCAGCGGCATGAAAGTCCTTTAAGTTCGCTTACTGTTTTATGGTGTTTCTTTAAAGAAAACTTTTGTTCAGAGCCCTTGGCAAGTTGATCAGCATAATCCAGGCCGCCACCACGAAACAGGGCAATATATTTACCTTCAGTTATTTCAAGTTTCGAGATTAAGACTTCTTTACAGGCGTGATAAATTTCTTTAACCGGAATACAGGCAACTCTAAGCTGTAAAGAGAAATTTTCTTCAACAAATCGTATTAATTTGGCGAGAGTCTCACTAACTAACTTAGTGTGCTGAGAGGGAATACAGAGTGAAGCGCCGTCACCGCCAAAAACAAAAGGGAATTCAATATGTTCTAAAGCCTGGATAGACAGGGTGATGCTTGCTGCGCCGATTAAGTTGACTTCTTTATACTGGCCTTGCTCAATTGCCTGGGTGGAGTTTTTAATGTCAGTGATAAATATAGTCCAGTCTTCCGGCAATCTTCGATAATGAGTTTGTTCAACAAATTCCTCGAAATTTTGAAAAGCCGGAAGCTGGCTATAAAAGTTTTTGCTTATCAGGCACTAACCTCAACATTAACCGCAGGGATAGTTTTCGCTTTATCCGCACCTTTCATGAACGATTCGATTTCATTGAAATTGAGATAGCGGTAGATCTCGCCAGACATGGTATTAAGGCTGTTCATAAACGCCATGTATTCTTCCATGTTTGGAATTTTACCCAAAGCGGCACAAACAGCTGCCAGTTCAGAAGATCCCAGATAAACATTTGCGCCATCACCCAAGCGATTCGGGAAATTACGAGTTGAGGTTGAAATGGCTGTTGACTTAGGTGCGATTCTGGCCTGATTACCCATGCATAATGAGCATCCTGGCATCTCGGTTCGGGCGCCAGCACTTCCAAAGATTGAATAAACACCTTCTTCTGTCAGCTGGTGTTGATCCATTTTGGTAGGAGGGGATATCCAGAGTCTGGTTGGGATTGACCCTTTTAACTGTTTGAGGACTTCAGCGGCAGCACGGAAGTGACCGATGTTTGTCATGCATGAGCCAATAAAGACTTCGTCTATTTTAGTGCCCTGTACTTCACTTAATGGTTTTACATCATCAGGATCATTTGGACAGGCTAATAGAGGTTCTTTAATCTCATTCAGGTCAATTTCGATGATTTTATGATATTCAGCATTGGCATCAGCTTCCATTAATTCTGGATTTTTCAGCCATTCCTCCATAGCCGATGCACGTCTTTCCAGTGTGCGAGGGTCTCCATAACCTTCTGAAATCATCCAGCGCAGCAGGGTAATGTTGGATTTAAAATACTCAATGATCGGTTCTTTATTCAGTTTGATGGTGCAACCACCGGCTGAACGCTCTGCTGAGGCATCAGACAGTTCAAAAGCCTGTTCAACTTTAAGATCAGGTAAGCCTTCAATTTCAAGAATACGACCAGAGAAAATATTCTTTTTACCTTTCTTCTCAATGGTTAAATCACCTGATTGAATGGCGGCATAAGGAATTGCATTCACCAGGTCTCGTAAGGTAATACCGGGCTGCATTTCTCCAGTAAAGCGAACTAATACTGACTCCGGCATATCCAGAGGCATAACACCGGTTGCCGCGGCAAAGGCCACTAGGCCTGATCCCGCCGGGAATGAAATACCAATAGGGAAACGAGTATGCGAATCTCCACCAGTACCTACAGTGTCAGGTAATAACATACGGTTTAACCAGCTGTGAATAATGCCATCACCAGGTTGCAAACTGACACCGCCGCGGGTGCGGATAAAATCAGGCAGGGTATGTTGCGTTGAAATATCGACAGGTTTTGGATAAGCCGCTGTATGACAGAAGGACTGCATCACCAGATCAGCTGTAAAACCCAGACAAGCCAGATCTTTTAATTCATCGCGTGTCATTGGGCCAGTTGTATCTTGTGAGCCAACGGTTGTCATTTTTGGCTCGCAATAGGTGCCAGGGCGAATGCCTTCAACACCGCAGGCTTTGCCCACAATTTTTTGCGCAAGTGTGTAGCCGGAATCACTGGCAGAGTTTGACGTTGGTCTGCGGAAAACAGGAGAAGGTTCAAGACCCAATTCAGTTCGGGCACGTTCAGTTAAACCGCGACCGATGATCAAGGGGATACGCCCTCCAGCCTGGACTTCATCCAATATCATTTCAGTTTTTAAACTGAATTCACATAGCACCTCATCCGTACCGTGTTTGGTTATCTTGCCGGCATAAGGGTGAATATCAATAATATCGCCTGTGTTCATGCCGCTGACATCACATTCAATTGGCAGGGCGCCGGAATCTTCCATGGTGTTGAAGAAGATAGGGGCGATTTGCCCACCGATGCAAACACCACCGGCTCTTTTGTTCGGGATATGTGGAATATCATCTCCAATAAACCAAAGCACGCTGTTGGTAGCTGATTTGCGTGAAGAACCTGTACCAACAACATCGCCAACCAGAGCGACAGGGAAGCCTTTTTCTTTGAGTTCAATAATTTGTTCTTCAGCATTGCTTATGCCTTCACGCGGCATTTTGTACATGGCTTTAGCGTGTAAGGGGATATCTGGGCGTGACCATGCATCAGGAGCTGGTGATAAATCATCAGTATTAGTCTCGCCTGGGACCTTGAATACGCTAACGGTCACAATGTCAGGAACTTTATTGCGTGAAGTGAACCACTCTGCTTCAGCCCAGGATTTCAAGGTGGCAGCAGCATGTTCATTGCCTGCTTTGGCTTTTTCAGCGACATCGTGAAAGGCATCAAACATTAATAGTGTGCCTGAAAGCTGCTTAGCGGCTTCAGCGCCTAATTCGGCATCATCGAGCAGTTCGACCATGGTGGCAATGTTATAACCACCAAGCATGGTGCCCAGCAGTTTAACCGCATCCAGTTTGGATATAAGTGGCGAAGCGGCTTCACCTTTAGCCAGTGCAGACAGAAAAGCAGCTTTTACGTAAGCAGCTTCATCAACACCAGCCGGGACACGGTTTGTCATTAAATCAACAATAAATTCTTCTTCACCGGCAGGTGGGTTTTTTAAGAGTTCTATTAACTCAGCAACCTGTTCTGCATTGAGTGGAAGCGGGACAACACCAATTTCTTTGCGTTCTGCGACATGTTTACGATAAGCTTCTAACACTACTTATTCCTCTTGAAAAGCCTGGGACGAGCTATAAAAAAGAGGCTGCATTCTACAAGAAAACACCTGCTATCGCTAGTTGATCGAGATGTTCAATGCTGGATCAGGTTTTAGTTTTGACTGTTTCAGTTGTCTCAACAATCAGGGATTTGGCCATATTGGTAACTTTTCAGCCATCTATTTTGATCCATTTAACAGGGTCTGGCCCCTTGCATTGTTAAAAGACTAAATTTAATCAAGCACGTGGGTTGAAAAAATGACTTTACTGATACAACACAAAGGCTGATGGATGATAGAATTGTCCGCCATGAATCAATTGAAGACCCCTTGTATTGGCATTTGTTCGACGACCTCTTTTGGAGATAAAATCTGTCGAGGTTGCAAACGCTTCAGTCATGAAGTGATTAGCTGGAATACTTATTCAGAACAGGAAAAACTGGCTGTATTCAGCCGTATTGATCTGCTCACCGAGCAAATCCTGAGAAATAAGTTTCGTATTGTATCCGTGCAAAAATTACAGGATGTGATGCAGGATTTTAGATTTTTTTATCATCCGGATTTATCTCCATATTGCTGGTTACATGGTCTCTTGCAGAAATACGCTTACAGAATACAATCCTTGAATGAAATTGGGGTTGAGTTAATGCCGGAAGTTAGGCACTCAAGTCTGGATGAAGTGATGAGTCTGATTAATGATGATTTGCAATTGTTAAGTGAAGCTCATTATCAGCGCTATTTTCAACGCTAACCCCTTTTATTTGACTCAAACCTACTCTATCGACAGAGCTTGGTTGAGATAAAGGTCTCGATACCAGAAAAATTATGGCAATGGCGTAAATTCTAACTTGTCACTGGGAATCTCAGGGAAACGTCTTTCGCGCCAATCTGCTTTGGCTTTTTCAATTCTCTCCCTATGAAAGGATACAAAATTCCATTCAATATAAGGAACCTTTTCCCAGGCCTGGCCGCCTAATAACAGGCACCTGACATTTGTGACTGCTTTGAATGATTGTTCCTGCTCCAATAGAAGTATTTGCCCACTGTGGTATTCGTCATTCCCGGATTGAATATTCCCTTCCAGGAGGTAAAGCAGGCATTCGAATTCTGGTTCAGGACATTGAATGATACTGCCAGCCTTTGCCTCGACATCCAAAAAGAAACAAGGAGAGTGAGTTTTCACCGGTGACTGCAAATTAAATGCCTTGCCGGCAACCAGTGTCATGCTGGTCCCATCAGCCTGATAGCTGGGTAAATCAGTTTGCGAGGTATGCTGGAAAGATGGCGCTATTTCACTTTTATCCTCAGGCAAAGCCAACCAGCATTGAATGCCATTAAGTCGATGCTGCTGTGAACGTAATTTCGAGGGTTCTCTTTCAGAATGTACGATGCCTTTTCCTGCAGTCATTAAATTAACGTCGCCAGGCGCTATTTCAATGATATTGCCCAAGCTATCCTGGTGTAAGAGCGCCCCTTCGAGTAAATAAGTCAAGGTAGACAAGCCAATATGGGGGTGTGGCAAGACATCCAGCGCTTCATTCGCCCTTAAATCCAAGGGTCCCATATGGTCGAGAAAAATAAATGGGCCAACCATGCGCTTAAGGATATGCGGCAAAATTCGGTTGACGGGTAGTCCATCAAGATCTCTGACTTTGCTTGAGAGTAGGGTTGCCATAATCAAGCAGCTGAGCTTTCAATCTTGTGAAGGGACAGTTGTTCTTCTGACCAGCTTATGTACCAGGCGCCGTCATCCCAATCACCCAGGACGATACGCCTGGCTGTTTCAGGGGGTTGAGCGATTTCATGCACAGCGGGGCGATGGGTATGGCCATGTATCAGTGTTAAGACATTATATTTTTGCATGATGTCCGCTACCGCCTCTGCTGCGACATCCATAATATCAGCTGCTTTATTGCTACTCATGCTTTGACTTTGTTTGCGCGCTTCAGCTGCAAAGGCTAAGCGTTCGGCAATAGGACGACCCAGGAAGTCACGCTGCCAGTCTGGGTCACGAACCAATTGCCGGAAAGCCATGTAGTCATGATCTTGTGTGCAAAGTACATCTCCATGCATCAGTAATACTTTTTGATTAAAAGCTTCAAGCAAGTAGGGTTCTTCAATCAGCTCAGCACCACAAGATTGCGCAAAATTTTCGCCTATCAGGAAATCCCGATTGCCATGCATAAGTTTAATAGTGAGGCCCGATTGATTCAGCGTATTGAGTTTTTCCGCCACCTTAAGACTTAGCTCACTACTATAATCATCGCCCAACCAGACATTGAAAAAATCGCCTAAAATATATAAGGCCTGCGCACTGGCAGCATGTTTTTCCAGAAAATTAAAGAAAGCCTGAGAGATGTCTGGCCTGTCAGGCTCCAGATGCAGATCTGAGATAAACAGGATAGGTTTATCTGCCATCTAGTCCTCTACAGTGACTGACTCAATGATAATATCTTCAATAGGGACATCCTGATGGCCCGCAACTGAGCCAGTTCTACAGCCCCTTATTTCTTCAATGACGTCCATGCCCTCAGTCACTTTACCAAATACAGCATAACCCCAGCCTTGCGGCGATTTATCACTATGGTTCAGGAAATCATTGTCTTTAATATTGATGAAAAACTGGGCAGAAGCAGAGTGTGGTTCCATGGTTCTGGCCATGGCGATCGTGCCGACATCGTTTCTAAGTCCATTGTCGGCTTCATTCTGAATGCTTGCCTCAGTCGGCTTTTGCTTCATTCCAGGCTCAAAACCACCGCCCTGAATCATGAAATTATCAATAACACGATGAAAAATAGTGCCATCATAATGGCCTTTTTCGGCGTATTTTTTAAAATTAGCAGCGCTGATGGGTGCTTTCTCAAAATCCAGTTCCAGGGTGATATCACCAGCGGTAGTATGCAAAACGATCATTTATTTCTATCTCCTGCTTTTTTCCAGTGTTGGAAATTATTGTGTGTAGTTTGCTTAGGTTAAGGGCGCTATAATAGCGCCCTTTGTGTCGCAGAAGAAGCAAGCAGGCAAAATGGCAAATAGCATGACAGCAACTCCCAGTAATTTTATTCATCAGATTATTCAGGAAGATCAAAAGAATAATAAACATAACGGTAAAGTGCATACGCGTTTTCCGCCGGAGCCTAATGGTTATTTACATATTGGCCATGCTAAATCTATCTGGCTAAATTTTACGACAGCTCAGACCTTTAAAGGACTCTGCAACTTACGTTTCGACGATACTAATCCGGAAAAGGAAAACCTGGAATTTATTGATTCCATAAAAAGCAGCATTCACTGGTTGGGGTTTGACTGGGAAGATCGGGAGTTTTATGCCTCTTCCTATTTTGATCGGCTTTATGAATTGGCGCTCAAACTCATTGAAGATGGCAAGGCCTATATTTGCAGCCTGACACCTGAGCAGGCCAGAGAATATCGTGGCACCTTAACGTTACCCGGTAAAAACAGTCCGGATAGAGACCGTTCGATTGAAGAAAATATCGATTTGTTTAAGCGCATGAAAGCGGGCGAGTTTAAAGATGGGGAATACAGTCTGCGCGCAAAAATAGACATGGCTTCTCCGAATATGAATATGCGTGATCCAGTGCTCTACCGTATCAGGCATCAACATCATCACCAGACAGGTGATAAGTGGTGCATCTATCCGATGTATGACTACACGCACTGTATTTCAGACGCCCTGGAAGGAATCACACATTCATTGTGCACCCTGGAATTTGAAGACCATCGCCCCTTGTATGACTGGGTGCTGGACCAACTTGATCTGCCTGCTCACCCACAGCAAATAGAGTTTGCACGGCTAAATATTAATTACACTGTGCTGAGCAAGCGCAAGTTAATACAGTTGGTTGATGAAGCCCTGGTCTCCGGTTGGGATGATCCTCGTATGCCAACATTGGAAGGTATGCGCCGTCGAGGTTATACGGCTGCGTCTATACGACATTTTTGTGAAAACATTGGTGTGACGCGAACCAATAGCGTGGTGGATGTTGCCATGCTGGAGCATGCCTTACGGGAGGACCTTGATCAAACATCTCCAAGGGCCATGGCGGTGTTGCGACCCTTGAAAATTGTGATTGAAGATTACCCTGAAGATAAGGAAGAGATATTAACTTTAAGCCGCCACCCCAAAGATGACTCCATGGGTGAAAGACAGATTCCCTTCAGGCGAGAACTTTATATTGATCAAACTGACTTTGAGGATATACCTCCGCCAGGATTTAAACGTCTAGTTGCCGGTGGAGAAGTGCGTTTACGTGGTGCCTATGTCATTAAATGTGAAGACCTTATTAAGGATGCGGAAGGTAATATTACTGAACTGCGCTGCTCACATGACGCTGCCACCCTGGGTGCAAAACCGGAAGGGCGCAAGGTAAAAGGGGTCATTCACTGGGTGCCTGTAAAAGATGCAGTCAAAGCGGAAATTCGTTTATATGACCGGCTTTTCCTTGAAGAGAGTCCTGATAAAGCTGATGGCGACTATCGTGATTTCATTAATCCGGATTCATTAAGCGTTCTGCATGGCTGCATGCTGGAACCAAGCCTCAAAGCGGCTGCTCCTGAACAACGTTTTCAGTTCGAACGTGAAGGATACTTTGTGGCTGATAGAAAGGATTATCGTACGGATGCGCCAGTATTTAACCTGACTGTCGGGTTGCGGGATACCTGGGGCAAAGCCCAAAACAAATAAGCAAAGAAAAGAGCAGATCGGCAACGTGCTAAAAATATATAACACCCTGACGCATAAAAAAGAAGAATTTCGGCCAATAGAACCAGGCAAAATTCGTATGTATGTGTGTGGGTTGACGACTTATGATTATTCCCACATTGGGCACGCTCGAATGCTGGTCGCATTTGATGTCATCGTGCGTTATTTACGAAGTAGCGGTTATGAGGTGACTTATGTCAGAAATATCACTGACGTTGATGACAAAATAATTCAGCGCGCCAATGAGAATAAAGAGTCATTCAATGAGTTGACAGAACGTTTTATAACTTTCATGCATGAAGATGAGCGAGCCTTAAATATTCAGCCTCCTGATCTTGAGCCCAGAGCAACGGCCCATATCTCAGAAATTATAGAAATTGTTGAGCAGCTTATTCAGAAAAACTTTGCCTACGTAGCCGATAACGGCGATGTTTATTATGCGGTAAACAAGTTCGAGGACTACGGTAAACTTTCTCGCAAAAACCCTGAGGAATTGCTGGCAGGTGCGCGTATTGATATCGAGGAAAGTAAAAAAGATCCGAGAGATTTCACATTGTGGAAACAAGCCAAGCCTGAAGAGCCAGGTTGGGAATCACCCTGGGGCTTTGGTCGTCCGGGGTGGCACATCGAATGCTCGGCAATGTCTTCATGTTGCCTTGGCGAGACTTTTGATATTCATGGTGGTGGCAGTGACTTGATGTTCCCGCACCATGAAAATGAAATTGCCCAGTCGGAAGCAGCTAGTGGTAAAAAGTTTGTACATACCTGGATGCACAATGGTGCAGTTCGGGTTGATGATGAAAAGATGTCAAAATCCCTGGGTAACTTTTTTACCATCCGTGATGTGTTAAAGAAATATCCGGCAGAAGTGATTCGTTATTTTTTGTTATCGAGCCATTATCGTAGCGCGATCAATTATTCAGAAGAAAATTTACAAACCGCTTATGGCGCCCTTGAGCGTTTTTATAATGCCTTAAAAGGCTTCGAATCAGGGCAGGGGATTACAGCTGCAGATAGCGAATATGAAGTGCGTTTTCATGAGGCGATGAATGATGACTTAAATACGCCCGAGGCGATTAGTGTTTTATTTGAATTGGTCAGAGAAATAAATCGTTTAAAAGAAACGGATATTCAGAAGACTCAACAACTTAGCGCTTTGTTACAAAAACTCGGCAGCATACTCGGCATACTCGAGATGTCGGCAGAAGATTTTTTACGTGAAGGCGGTGATGATATTGATGCTGAGCATGTTGAATCATTGATTGCCAAGCGTAAACAAGCGCGCGCAGACAAAGACTGGACTCAGGCTGATCAGATTCGTGATGAGCTGGCAGCGCTTAATGTTATTGTTGAAGACAAGGATGGCGTGACAAGCTGGCGTGTCGAAAGAGCTTGAATCATCAAGCTATGAAGGGACATCACTTTGTAAGCCCTTCAATCCTGTTTTTGTTTTATCCGGTGCGTCGCAACTCGTTGCTGGGCATCTCAGACTGTCCTGGCTTTAAGCCGCATAAATCCAAAACAAAAGCATTACAGCAGGCTCAAAAAGCAATAACTTGTTTTTTTTGAGCTAATTAAATAGAAAATATGGCGACCAGGGTGATTTTGGTTAACCTGATAACACTGCTAGTGTCGGCAGGTTTGTGCTGAGACCCTTAAGCGAGCGTACGATAAAAAGACCAGCACAATGAAAGATTTATATTGAAAGCAAATGCAGCGAAATATTGACGAAACCTAGTGGCATGAGTATCATGCCGCCTCTTCGCAAGAAGTCATTTTTGAAGAATGTTCGGGGTATAGCGCAGTCTGGTAGCGCGCCTGCTTTGGGAGCAGGATGTCGGGAGTTCAAATCTCTCTACCCCGACCATATTTTGCCTGGGCTGGAGTTTTCCAGTAATGTGTAGGACCTGATTCAAGCGCCCGTAGCTCATCCGGATAGAGCATCGGCCTTCTAAGCCGAGGGTAGCAGGTTCGAGTCCTGCCGGGCGTGCCAGAATGCCCAGGTAAACAGAAAGCTGGTATAAGAAGCCGGCGTGTAAGCGATTAATGGTGGCCGTAGCTCAGTTGGTAGAGTCCCTGACTGTGACTCAGGTTGTCGTGGGTTCGAGCCCCATCGGCCACCCCATTCAAAGGTGAGAGATCACCAAAAAAAAGCCCCGCAGTAGCGGGTTTTTTTTTGGTACTGTTAATAACTAACTTCCTTTTTTCCGCAGATACAGTTTACTGAAGTATTTAATAAAGTGGCGGCTTTTACTTGGCTGCCATTAGAAATCTCAACAGCCAAGGTAAGAATTTGCTGCTCTAAAGAAGATGTTAAGTCTTTGTCGGGGCTTTCTGTAGTCCACCTGGGCTTTCAGCCCTGAAAGCCGCATAGATCAGTAGATACGATTATAGCCATTCTGTTCCCCATACTCCCGTAGATCTTCATGGATCTTTCGATAGCCGGATACACCCTCAGACTCCAGCCAGAACTGTTTGATCAACCCAGCAAGCCGATCATCTGTCGCTGCTGCCGCCAAGCGTAATAGCCAATGGGATGCACTTTCAGCAAATCACAGAGACAGCGGATAGGCTGCAGCCCGCAATAGTCACGGATGAAGGCGTACCTGACTCGGGGTGATTGGCGAAGTACGCCGCAGATTTTTTCAGAATATCGCGCTCTTTAGTGACACGCTTCAGTTCCTTCTGAAGCCGTTTGATCTCGGCCTGGTCATTGCGGTGGGCATGGTGCTCATCAGCAAGAGGACCGTATTGCTTCAACCAGGTATACAAGCTATGTGTGATGGTACACAGCCGCCGCGCCACTTCCGCAACACTGTGACCACGTTCCGAAAACTGCTTAACCGCTTCGATTTTGAATTCTTCAGGATAACGCTTGCTACTTATAAACAGCTCTCCTGTAGTCATTTTCTATGACTGTAAGGTGTCTAGCAAACTAGGGGCGATTCATTCTATTTATTAACAACCTGCCCTTTGACGCCTATTCTCAGTGCTGATATTTCTGAACTCTGTTTTTTGGAGGAACGGTTATTTTCTGACTTCTTTCCGGTTTTTTTCAAATACCGGGCAGTGTGCAGGAAAGGTGATGTTGCCGACAGGAGATTTGGTGGCAGAAGCTAACTGAATTCTAGGGTTTAAAGTTTGTCACAATCTGAACCGACGCCATTCAGAAATAAAATAAGGCGAGGAATATGTTGAACAAGGCATCAGCACTGAAAATTACCTTGGAAATCAATCAGGAAACCAATCTTGATGAGTTGATGGCGCATCTGTGCCTGATGCAGGACGCCATGCCCGCCCAGCAATTTTCCACCGATGGTTTATTGCCTGATTTTACGATCCACGAAGGTGAGCTAGCCCCCAGGGAAGGGTGCTGAGAAACGTATCGGGGTTACCTGGTGTATTTCCAGAGGTAGCCGTCCGGCCATTAGATATCTTTTTGATATCGGTCTCTCAGTGACTCATAAAGGTTGTGCTGAAAGTCTTCATGTTCCTGGTCCAGGTCGGCCATGGCTTCTACCAGATGCTCGTTGTCTTCCCGGCCACCCCATATTTTCTGGTAGGTTCCTTCCTTGTAGCCATGGTCCTGGCGAAAGAAATTCAGCACGTTTTTCCCCACGTACTGGCAGAACAGGTCGTTCCAGTCCATCCTGCAGTCCGTCATCAGGGCTTCGAACAGCGGCACGCTGATGCGCCCTGCGCAGGCCAGCCCAACACTCAGCTCCAGTTTTTTCAAGGTATCCAGGGTCTTCACTTGATAGGTCCTGCCATCGAAGTCGATCTTGTCATTCCCGTTGCACAGGCGCATAAGGCTTAGCAGGGCCAGGGGTTCGTCATCCCGGTGTTCGAGCAGGATATGTGAAAGAGTAAAGTGCCAGATATCGACCAGTTCCATCTGCAACTGCTCGAGATCGCATTCCTGTTTCTTCCACCATTTCCAGCCGTGGTGCTCCATGGCCTCGGCGCCCTCGACAATGACGGCCCGCAAGTAAGGGTAGGCTGCTTCCACCCACTGTGGATTGACCTTCGCGTTCATTTTCGATTGCAGGGCAAGCATGATCTTGGCCTGGGGTTCCTTGAGCATTGGCGACGACCTCGTTATGTCCTGCAAATGTGCGGAATATCGTTCATTTGCCTGGATTGATCAGTTGATTGATATCATTATGCCTTACCGGTTCACCCCAGTGCCTGATCAGCAAACTGCGGTCCGTTTTGGTCAGCAGATCAAGGTGTCGATACCCCAATTCATTCCAGTAATGCCTGGAATCATTGAGCATGGGCAATTTCTCCCTGATATTACTTTCGGTCAACGGCTCGTTGGAGGCTTTCGATGGGCCCGCCATGATGGCTGTCCGGTAAATATCCTTCAGGGCCTCCGCTGGTTCTTCTTCACCGGATTTCATTCGGCTCCTGAGTGTGATCATGGTCTGCCGGAAGGCCAGCATCCTGGGGTACTGCCTGCTGCAAAGCGCCAGGGCATCCTGGAATCGTCCCGCATCGCGCAGGGCTTTTACTTCCCCCCGCCAGGAAGCCGGTTCATGGCTGCTGGCTGAAAGCGCCTGCGCTACCGTAACAGTCCATCGAAGCGGCGATGTATCAGCCAAGCCTGGGTCCCCCAGTGGCGGCAGCGGCATTCCCTGGTTGGCAATGTCCTGTGTTTTCCTCAAATGGCCGGCATGCAGAGCCCTGATCAGGGCGATCACCAGGACAAGGGCTGCAAGGGAAATCAGGAAAAACGGCATGTTCGTGCAAGTTTCAGTGGCAAGGCCACGGATTCTAGCAAGCACGCAAGGGTGGGTCGAGGGAGTGTACACAAGACAACATTGGCCAATTCCCGGTTCCTGCACTATGTTGTACCTGACACAGGGAAGTGTCAGCTTTCGGAAGCTTTCTCCCCCGCGGGTCAGGCCCAGAATCCGGCCAGCCAGGGCCCTACAGCGCGGCAAATCAGGCGGGATTTTGCTATACTGCGCCGCTTTCAGACGCCGCTGTAGTTCGCATGACACCCGCAATATCCATCAAAGACCTCTATAAAACCTACGACAATGGTTTCGAGGCCCTCAAGGGCATCAGCCTGGACGTGGCTGAAGGCGACTTTTTTGCCCTCCTGGGCGCCAATGGCGCCGGAAAATCGACCACTATCGGTGTCCTGTCCACCCTGGTCCGGAAAACGTCAGGCAGTGTCCAGGTCTTTGGGCAGAACGTGGACACCAACAGTTACGAAACCAAGTTGAACCTTGGTGTCGTTCCCCAGGAAGTGAATTTCAATCATTTCGAGAAGGTCTTCGATATTGTCGTCACGCAGGGTGGTTACTACGGCTTGCCCATAAAGCTTGCCAAGGAACGTGCGGAAAAATACCTGAACCAGCTAGGCCTCTGGGATAAGCACAACCAGCAGGCCCGTAATCTGTCAGGCGGCATGAAACGCAGGCTCCTGATCGCCAGGGCGCTCGTGCATGAGCCGCGCTTGTTGTTATTGGATGAACCTACTGCCGGTGTCGATATCGAGCTGCGCCGTTCCACCTGGGATTTCCTGCAGAAAATCAATCGGGCAGGGACCACCATCGTCCTGACGACACATTACCTGGAGGAAGCGGAATCCCTGTGCCGGAATATTGCCATGATTGATCGCGGCGTGATTGTCGAAAATACCAGCATGAAGGCGTTGTTGCGAAAATTGCACCAGGAACACTTCGTTCTTGATGTGCGCCAGGAGCTTGAACAGGCCCCGGTACTCAATGGTTTTGGTTGCGAGCTGATCGATTCCAGTACCCTCGAAGTCATACTGGAAAGCCACCAGGATCTCAACGATGTATTTACCGAACTGCAAGCCATGAATATCCAGGTGAAAAGTATGCGTAACAAGTCCAACCGCCTCGAGCAGTTGTTCATTTCCCTGCTGAAAAAACCGGAGTAAACGACACCTTGAGCAGCATGACCCTGAACTACAAGCTGACTGCGTTCAATACCATCGTCTGGAAAGAGATTCGCCGCTTCCTGCGTATCTGGATTCAGACGCTGGTGCCGCCTGTTATCACCATATCCCTGTACTTCATCATATTCGGTAACCTCATCGGGCGGCGTATTGGGGATATGGGTGGGTATACCTACATGGAATTTATTGTTCCCGGGCTGATCATGATGGCGGTCATCAACAATTCCTATGCCAACGTGGTGTCGTCTTTTTTTAGCCAGAAATACCAGCGTAGTATCGAGGAGCTGCTCGTTTCACCTGTGCCAAACTACGTCATTCTTTCAGGATTCGTCATCGGTGGTGTCGCGCGGGGGCTGGCCATTGGTGTAATCGCTACCTTCATGTCCCTGTTTTTCAGCGGCCTGCATATGTACAACCTCTTCATTACCCTTATGGTTGTGCTGATGTCGTCCATTGTCTTTTCACTGGGTGGTTTCATCAACGCCATATATGCCAACAAGTTCGACGATATCGCGATCATTCCAACATTTGTGCTTACACCGCTGATCTACCTTGGTGGCGTGTTCTATTCGGTAGAGCTATTGCCTGATTTCTGGCGCCTGGTGTCGAAGCTGAATCCCATTTTCTACATGGTCAATGCATTTCGTTACGGCATACTGGGTGTCTCCGACGTGAATGTCTGGTATGCCTTTACGATGCTGGTCATCTTTACCGGGGCACTGTTTGCCTTTTCCCTGTTCCTGTTGCACAGGGGGAAGGGGCTCAGGCACTGAGCGGCAACATGACCATGACTGATAACCCGCTGGGCAAAACCACCAGGTACCCCGATCACTACCAGCCGGAACTGCTGGTCAGTATCGCCCGCAGGGAAAACCGGCAATTACTACAACTGGGCGATGGTGAGTTGCCGTTTACCGGTGCCGATGTCTGGAATGCCTACGAGATTTCCTGCCTCGACAGCCATGGTAAACCCCTCGTCTTTATCGGTCGATTCATATTTACGGCAGATGCGGAATTCCTGGTGGAATCAAAATCCCTCAAGTTGTACCTGAACTCCCTTAACCAGGAAAAAGTCGTGTCTGTGGCGCAGCTCGCCGAAACCATAGCCAAAGACTTGTCCAGGGCTGCTGGAAGCCAGGTGGAGGTAATGCTGACGACACCCGACTCCGTGGCCATCCCTGATCTGCCAGCGGGGCGCTGCCTGGATGCGCTGGATATAGCCATGGATACCTATGAAGTATCCCGAAGTCTGCTGGAAGAGGGGGATGAAGAGCTATTCGAGGAAATTACGGAAGAGGTGCTGTATACCAACCTGTTCCGTTCCAATTGCCCGATCACCAACCAGCCGGACTGGGCCACGGTTACCATTTGCTACCGGGGCAGGAAAATCCCGGATACGGCATTACTCAAATATCTGGTTTCCTATCGCAGGCACAATGATTATCATGAAAATTGCGTGGAACGTATTTTTTGCGACCTGATGATGGTATTTGAACCCAGGGCGCTGACCGTTGAAGCCAATTTTCTCAGGCGCGGCGGACTGGATATCAATCCGGTCAGGACCACGGAACAAGATTTGAATTACCCCGCGTTCCCGCGCTATATCCGGCAGTAACCTTAACTTCCGGCACAGATTTGCAAGACTCCAACAAAAAAACAGGTATTCCCTTGGACGCAATTACAGCATTACAGACCAGAACAGCCTCGCCACGCCTGGTGGAGCCGGCGCCTTCTGCAAACGAACTGGACACCATCCTGAAAGCCGGCTTGCGGGCACCGGATCACGGCATGTTGAGGCCATGGCGGTTCCTTATCGTCGCTGGAGACGCGCGGGCAAAACTCGGCCAGCTGTTTGCCGTCCAGATGGAGCCGAAAACCGAGGAGCAGACTAAAAAGCTCCTCAATGCCCCTCTGCGAGCCCCGCTGATCATCATTGCGGTCGCGGAAATCCAGGACCATCCCAAGGTCCCCGCAGTGGAACAGATCTGTGCCACAGCAGCAGCAGTCCAGAACATGTCAGTGGCTATCCATGCCCTGGGTTATTCTTCTATCTGGCGCACAGGGGCACCGGCTTTCCATACCGGTGTGAAAGAGGCTCTGGGATTCAATGCGCGTGATGAAATAGTCGCTTTCCTGTATATCGGTACACCGACACTGGCTGATCGCCCTGTGCCGGAAAATGCCGTGGCCGATTATGTGAAGGAGTGGGGCTGAGCGGTCTTGTAATTGGGCGGTGCATTCGCTAAAGTGCCGCCTTTTTTCGGGTGAGCCCGAATGCTTGAAAGAATCTGGTGAGGTGTCCGAGTGGTTGAAGGAGTACCGCTTCGCGGCATGCAAGCACACCCTGAACGGAAAGTGTGTATAGGGAAACGTATCAGGGTTCGACAAGCAGCCAGAGGCAGCGCAGGACGCGCGTAGTACAAGCGCGCCCCGCAGGGGTGAGCACGGAGTGCGAATCCATCCCGACCGGAATCTAGGCCGGTGGTAGAATTAAGGTTTCTAAGAATAGGGTGAGGTGTCCGAGTGGTTGAAGGAGCACGCCTGGAAAGTGTGTATACGGAAACGTATCGAGGGTTCGAATCCCTCCCTCACCGCCACTAATAAAAAACCCGGCATAGCCGGGTTTTTTATTGCCTTAAAATCGCTTAAAACATCGATCCGCCTTTCACCACCGGGGTGCCGTCCGCCCGTGTCGGGATGTTACCGCCGCCTTCCATGAGCAGGCCATAGACACCTTCCTTGCGGGCAGGATGACCTTTTACGGTAATGGTCTCGCCAAGTGCAAAGGTATCCTTGGTGTAGCCCTGGCGCTGCAGGTGAACCACTGCGGCGCCGCCGTAGCTGATATCCCAGTCCCGCATCACACCGGTGGCATCCGGAGCCGTGATGGTCAGGTACGGATGTGGGTTAATGAAGGCCCATTCCTGGACGGTGCCGGTCAGTTCCAGTTCCTGGTCTTCGTGATAGATGCCACTGGTGCTGTGGTGAGCGAATACCTGGGAGACCAGGGCTGCCGCAGCGACGAGGACAAGGATCAGTTTTTTGCTGGTATTCATGGCTTTCAGATTCCTTGGTTCAGTAATTGATACGGGCCGGATCGGGATCGTCCGGATATTTGGATGTTTCGAAACGCAGGCTGCGACGGGCGCCATCGAGCTCACAGGTCCAGTTGGCATCCAGTTCCTGAACCGGTGAGGAGTACACGGTGAACTCCCAGGGTTCTTTCAGGAAAAAAGCATCGACTGTGGATACTTCCAGTTTCAGGTTTCCGTTGTCGATGGAAAAGCGCTCGGTCAGCTGCTTCTGGGTGGATGACGGGATGCGGAAGTCTGCGTTCAATCCTTGTGGGTCGAAGGTGAACTTGTCGGTTACCACGACCAGGGCACCATCCTCGTAATGTCCGTCGGCATGGCCAAAATAGAAAAATTCGTTTATCGCTGGATCGGGATGACCATGACCTTCCAACCAGATGGTGCGCACGACGTCATCCTTGCCGTAATAGATCAGGACGCGGTCTTCGAGCTGTTCGATCTTGAAGCTGTACGGATCGGTCCACATGTGGGGGATGGGCA
>JAURLP010000007.1 GCA_030831165.1 Gammaproteobacteria bacterium
CGTAGTTTAGCTGGCCGATATCATGGTCTAACCAGTCGGCACATGCACTCAGCTGGTTCTGGGTAATTTCCTGAGCATGAGCGGTGATCGAGATGACTATGGGAAGAAGCAAAAAAACCAAGTAAGGTCTGTACATAAGAATACCTATTTAATTGAGAGATATTATTTGTATATACGCTTGATAAAAGTGATTAGATTATTAAGAATGTAGCTAGCCCAAATTAGCCGCTTAATTTTATAATTTGACGGTATCTAAACTAAGAATCCGCTCTATACAGTCAAATATACCGCTAAAATGTCGTATGTGGGTGAACAAGCTCGGACTTGTCTGGACAAAGTATAACTGAAAAAGCTATGTAAAACAGTGAGTTTAGAATGAATATGGACTTGGTTGGATAAGAATTTGGTCGGAGTGGCCGGATTTGAACCGACGACCACCACACCCCCAGTGTGGTGCGCTACCAAGCTGCGCTACACTCCGATTTTTTGAGATTTTAGGGGTATCAGTAGAAAACTACCAATATAAAAAAACGATTAACCAGAACTAGGAAGTCAGATAGGTTAATGCTTCTTCAATTTCTTCGATCAGCTCCTTGATCACCTGCTGGTTTATAACTGGCTTCACTTCAACAGGATCAGCTGTTCCCGCCATGCGTTGTCTGGCCCCGCCAATGGTAAAACCCTGTTCGTACAGGAGAGTGCGAATCTGACGAATCAGGATGACATCCTGACGCTGATAGTAGCGACGATTGCCACGACGTTTAACCGGTTTTAACTGGGTAAATTCCTGCTCCCAATAGCGCAGTACATGCGGTTTAACTTCACATAGATCGCTGACTTCACCAATGGTGAAATAGCGTTTGGCCGGGATTTCCGGTAATTCTGAATTATGACTCGGTTCCAGCATAGCCTTCTACTCTCGATTTAAGTTTCTGCCCTGGTCTGAAAGTCACCACTCGGCGTGCCTGAATGGGGATTTCTTCACCGGTTTTAGGGTTGCGTCCTGGACGTTCACGTTTATCGCGCAAGTCAAAATTACCAAAACCAGATAGTTTCACTTGTTCATTATTTTCAAGCGACTGCCTAATCTCTTCAAAAAACTGTTCTACCAGTTCTTTGGCTTCACGCTTATTAAGGCCCATCTCATCAAATAGACGCTCGGCCATTTCCGCTTTTGTCAGTGCTCCGTTACCCATAGATCTTGCCTTAATACTTGTATTTTCTAACTATTTTATGACTTGGGTTGGCAATTATGGCCTAAGTTTAGACGAAAATCACCTTAATTCTGCATTAAATTGTGCTTCTAGTGCCTTGATACACTTATTAATTATCGTATTTATCTCTTCATCATTGAGGGTACGTTCAGGGCTTTGGAAAGTTAAGCCCAAAGCCAGGCTTTGTTTACCAGCTACCAGGTTTTCTCCTTGATAAACGTCAAACAAGACCAAAGACTCCAGAAATTCGCCGGCCTGCTCTCGAATCAGGGCGTCTATATCCGCAAAGTTAAGCCCTTTTTCAATCACCAGGGCAATATCTCGTCTTACTGAAGGGTATTTCGATAAGGCGCTAACCTTGGCCAGAGCCGCCTTTTCCAATGTTTTGATATCCAACTCAAATAAATAAACCTTGCCCGGGATATCCAGAGATTTTTGTATTTCAGGGTTTAAGGCACCCAAGTAGCCCAACACCTTATCACTCCTTGTAATACGCGCACTTTGGCCAGGCTGTAATGCAGGGTGATCTGCAGCTTCAAAGCTAAATGTAGCCGGATCATTGGTCATGCCAAGCAGGTTTTCTACATCTCCTTTAATATCATAGAAATCACTGGGACGAGCTTTTTCACCCCACTGTTCGGGTGCTTGATCTCCCCAAATCAGCCCTCCGAGCATAGCCTCCTGACTAATGTTCTCCCCACGCTTTGAAAACACCAGGCCAGATTCAAAAATACGCACCCTGTCCTGCTGGCGGTTTTGATTATGCTTAAGGGTTTGTAGCAGGCCCGACCAGAGGTTTCTGCGCATAACCGACATTTCACTGGAAATGGGGTTTGACAGGCTTATTGACTGAATTTGGGGAGGAGAAAGCTTGTTTTCCAGCTCAGGTTCCACAAAACTATAAGAGATAACCTCTTGATAACCAATAGAAATAAGTCGCCTTTTAAACTGTCGTAAGCCTAATTTACTTTCACTGGAGGCTCGTAATTTACCGCCTGCAGATGCCTTGCTGACAGGCAGATTGTCATAACCATAAATGCGCGCCAATTCCTCTATCAGATCAGCTTCTATACTTATATCAAAACGCCAGCTTGGCACTTTAAACACCCAGCTTTCATTACCCTCTTCTTTATGGCTCGCTATAACTTCTACTCCCAGCCTAGTAAGGATGTCTTCAATTTCAGACGCGGGGATATCCAGACCAAGTAAGCTGGATACTTTACTGGCGCGTAATTTAACTTCTCCGCTTGCAGGTAAATCAGCGTCCGTCACTACCACAGGCCCGGCTTCTCCGCCAACTATATCCAGTAATAAACGTGTTGCACGCTCAATCGCCAGTTTGGGTAATTCATAATCAACACCACGCTCAAAACGATGTGAGGCATCTGTATGCATACCGTAAGTGCGAGCTTTTCCTACAATGCTGAGAGGATTAAAAAAGGCGCTTTCTAGAAAAACATGCCGGGTATTGATATTAATACCACTGTGTTCACCACCCATGACACCAGCAATTGCCAGGGCTTTTTCATGGTCAGCAATGACTAATGTTTCCTCGTTCAACTCAACTTCGCGGCCGTCCAATAAGACCAGTTTTTCAGCCTTTTTAGCCCGCCGCACCTGTATACCTTGATCCAGAACATCCAGATCAAAGGCATGCAAGGGCTGTCCAAGCTCCAGCATCACGTAGTTAGTAACATCTACCGCCGGATCAATACTCCTAATACCACTGCGCCTGAGTTTTTCCTTTAACCACAAAGGTGATGCTGCACTAACATCAACATTACGGATAACCCGACCTAAATACCTTGGGCAATCTTCTGGACTCAGTAACTCAACCGGAAAAATATCATCAATAGAACCTGGCACCTCATCACAATTTGGCGATGTCAGTTTCAGTTTATTGAGCACGCCTACTTCACGCGCTATTCCCTGAACACTCAGGCAATCGCCTCGATTTGGCGTTAAATCAACATCGATGAGGCTGTCATCAAGCTTCAGATATTCTCGGACATCCTGACCAACAGTTGCATTAGTTGGGAGCTCCAGAATGCCATCAGATTTTTCTGCTAAACCAAGCTCTTCAGCAGAACACAGCATGCCATTGGATTCGACTCCACGTAATTTGGCTTTTTTTATTTTGAAGTCTTCAGCCAGTGCTGCCCCGACTAAAGCAAAAGGAACCTTCTGACCGCTGGCAACATTAGGTGCACCACAAACCACCTGCAATGTTTCTTTACCATTACTGACCTGACAGATATTAAGCTTATCGGCATCAGGGTGCTTTTCAACACTAAGCACTTCACCAACAACAACACCATTGAACTGATTGGCTGCCGACTCTACAGCATCAACTTCCAGCCCTGCCATGGTCAATTGAGCCACTAATTCTTCGGTGGAGATTTCTGGATTTACCCATTCACGCAACCAGGTTTCGCTGAATTTCACTGAATCAAGCCCCTATGAAAACTGCTGCAGAAAGCGCAGATCATTTTCAAACAATAAACGCAGATCTTTTATTTGATAACGTAACATTGCTAAACGATCCACCCCCATGCCAAAGGCATAGCCAGAATATTTTTCAGAATCAACACCTGACATTTCCAGCACGCTAGGGTGCACCATGCCACAACCCAGAATTTCCAGCCAACCTGTATGACTGCAGACTCGGCAACCTTCCCCACCGCAATTCACACATTGCACATCAACTTCGGCGGAGGGCTCTGTAAAGGGAAAATAGGAAGGACGAAAGCGTACGGAAAGATCCGCCTCAAAGAAGACTTTAAGAAAGTCTTCGATGATCCCTTTCAAATCGGCGAAGCTGACATTTTCATCAACCAAAAGGCCTTCTACCTGATGAAACATAGGCGTGTGGGTCAAATCGGAATCGCAGCGGTAAACCCGGCCTGGGCAAATAATTCGAAAAGGGGCTTCGCCGGTTTCCATGGTTCTCACCTGAACAGTAGAAGTATGAGTTCTTAGCAAGGTGCTGGCATCAAAATAGAAGGTGTCGTGCATAGCTCGTGCTGGATGATGATCCGGGATATTAAGTGCTTCAAAGTTATGATAATCGTCTTCGATCTCAGGGCCTTCAACCGTATCGAAGCCAGCAGCAGAAAAAATGTCTTCTATTCGCTCGATAGTCCTGGTGACCGGATGTAATGCGCCAGCCTGCTGACTCCTGCCAGGCAGAGTGACATCGATTGCTTCACGTTGCAGTAACTCAGAGGTTGCCACGCTATCAATAGATGCCTTGCGGAGATTGATGGCTTCCTGAACTTGTTGTTTACACTGATTAATCGCGGCACCAGCAGCGGGTCTGTCTTCTGCGGGTAATTTCCCGAGCGATTTGAGCTGTTCAGTCAGGCTGCCTTTCTTACCCAAATACTGCACGCGAAGACTATCAAGCTCAGCCGCATTTCCGGCTTGTTCAATAGCCTGCAATGCTGAGCTTGTTAGGGTTTCCAGATTATCCATACCTGATCCAGGTCTCGTCTGGTTAATGATTTAAGCGAGTGCCGCTTTTGCCTCTTGAGCGACTGTCGCAAAAGCTTCTTTGTCGTTGACCGCTAAATCAGCCAAAACACGACGATCAATTGCAATTTCAGCTTTCTTTAGACCAGCAATCAATTTGCTATAGGTTATATCATTAACACGAGCCTGTGCATTGATACGGGTAATCCACAAGGCACGAAAAACGCGCTTCTTAACCTTGCGATCGCGATAAGCATATTGACCCGCTTTGATAACAGCCTGTTTAGCTACACGGAATACTCGACTACGAGCACCATAATAACCTTTAGCCTGTTTAAGAATTTTTTTATGTCGACGGTGTGCTACTACACCACGTTTTACTCTTGCCATTAGTTAATCCCCCTTAATTCTGACGCAGCATGCGTTTTACGTTGGACATATCTGAAGGATGAATTTCAGATGTGCCACGCAATTGACGCTTACGTTTGGTCGTCATTTTGGTGAGGATATGGCTTTTATAAGCGCTTTTGCGCTTAAGGCCGGACCCGGTCTTTTTGAAGCGCTTTGCAGCACCACTGTGTACTTTCTGTTTAGGCATTGTCGTACTCCGCATTTAAGGTAAGCCATTTTATTTTGTTTGGCTCCCTTACGTTTAAATTAAGTAAAAGCATTTCCTCCCGAGCTCTTCGGGTTTCACGAAGAATAAAAGGGGAAACTCTTACAGCTTTTTCTTTACCGGGGTTAACACCATGGTTAACTGTCGACCTTCCATTTTAGGCTCCTGGTCGACGGTGCCGTGTTCAGCCAGATCAGCTTTCAATCTCTGAATCAGCTCCATTCCGATATGTTGATGGGCCAGCTCGCGGCCACGAAATCGTACAGTGACTTTTGCTCTGTCTCCATCGTTGAGGAAACGTATCAGGTTGCGTAGTTTTACCTGATAATCTCCTTCTTCCGTCCCTGGCCTAAATTTGATTTCTTTAACGTGAATAACTTTTTGTTTCTTCCGATTAGCCGCATTCTGCTTTTTTAGTTCAAAAACATGTTTGCCATAATCCATAATTTTGCAAACTGGTGGTTCGGCATCAGGAGAAATTAGTACTAAATCCAGTTTAGCTGCAGCCGCTTCCTGTTTTGCTTCATCCAGACTAACTACTCCCTTTTGGGAACTATCAGCCAGAATCAATCTAACTTGTTCAGCCTCTATGTCATCATTGATTATGGCTTTTTTGCTTTTGGCATTTTCACGCTTAATAATATGTTTCTCCGTTCAAGTTAATCTTGTAGTGCAGCTCAACCCTAGTTATTTAGCCTCTGCTGTAATTATCTATATCCTGTTGTAGCAAAGCTTCGAACTGGACAATTTCCATAACTCCCAGATCTTTACCTGTACGATCTCTGACCGAAACGGTATTTGCGGCAACCTCTTTGTCACCGGCTACAAGCAGGTAGGGTATTCGTTGTACCGTGTGCTCGCGGATTTTAAACCCGACCTTCTCATTTCTCAAGTCACTTTCGACTCTAAACCCTTTATTTTTAAGGGAATCCACAATTTGGTCGCAATATTCGGCTTGTTTATCCGTAATATTCATGACAATGGCTTGAATTGGTGACAGCCAAGCCGGAAAAGCACCTTCATAATGCTCAATCAAAATCCCGATAAAGCGCTCAAAAGAACCAAAAATGGCTCTGTGTAGCATGACTGGGGTATGGCGGCTGTTATCTTCAGCAACATACTGTGCACCAAGTCGGCCTGGCATAGAAAAATCAACCTGAATAGTGCCGCATTGTTGCTCCCGGCCCATGCAATCTTTCAATGCAAATTCTATTTTAGGACCATAAAAAGCCCCTTCGCCTGGTAAGAGTTGCCACTCTCTGCCAGTTTTATCCAAGGCTTCTTTTAATGCGGCCTCGGACTGATCCCACACCTCATCCGACCCAACACGTTGTTCCGGTCGTGTAGAAAGTCTTAAAATAATTTCATCGAAGCCAAAATCCTGATAAACCTGATACACCAAATCAATAAACACTGATACTTCATCCTGGATCTGATCTTCAGTACAAAAAATATGCGCATCATCCTGAGTAAACGATCTAACACGCATTAGTCCGTGCATACTGCCCGAAGGCTCATAGCGATGGCATGAGCCGAATTCTGCTAATCGCAAAGGTAGATCCCGGTAGGACTTTAAACCTTGATTGAAAACCTGAATATGACATGGGCAGTTCATAGGTTTAATGGCATACATACGATTTTCTGATTCGACACTGAACATTTGCTCGGAAAATTTAGCCGAATGCCCGGACTTATCCCAAAGACTGTAATCCACTAATTGCGGCGTGTTAATTTCCTGATAACCATTTTGCTCAAACAGGTTTTGCATATAACGTTTTACTACCTGATAGATTTTCCAGCCTTGAGGGTGCCAGAACACCATTCCAGGGGCTTCTTCTTGAAAGTGGAAAAGATCCAGTTTTTTGCCAATTTTCCGATGGTCACGCCGCTCGGCTTCTTCCAGCAAATGCAAATATGTGTTTAATTCTTTTTTATCCGTCCAGGCCGTACCATAAATTCGTTGTAACATCTCATTATTGGAATCCCCTCTCCAATAAGCCCCTGCCACAGACATCAGTTTGAAGGCTTTGATATGGCCTGTGCTGGGAACGTGTGGCCCACGACACAAGTCGATGAAGTCTCCCTGAACATAAAATGACAAACCTTCAGCATCCGGAATACTTTCAATCAATTGAACCTTGTATTCCTCACCCATTTTCTTAAACATCGCAACGGCATCATCTCGGCTCATCATGCTGCGCTGAACTGAGACATCTTCTTTGCTAAGTCTGAGCATTTCTTTTTCAATAGCTTCAAGATCTTCAGGGGTAAATGCTCTTTCAAAGGCAAAGTCATAATAAAAGCCATTTTCGATGACCGGCCCGATAGTTACTTGTGCTGAAGGGAATAGATTTTGTACTGCATTAGCCATCAGATGGGCACAGGAGTGACGGATAACTTCCAGACCATCTGGATCACGGGAAGTAACAATGGCAACTTCTGCATCCTGCTGAATTTCGAAAGATGTATCGACCAGTTGACCATTAACTTTACCGGCAATAGCCGCTTTCGCTAACCCAGGACCGATCGATTCTGCAAGGCCATGTACAGTAACTTGCTGGTCAAATTCGCGCTTGCTGCCATCTGGTAAGGTAATAGTTAACATTTATTTGAAACAGAAACTGTTGTTCTGTTTTCCCCTTTTTAAATATTTCTGTGGCTTACTTTTAACTTTATCTATCTTTTTCGGATTGGTAGGCACGACCAGATTCGAACTGGTGACCTCTACCATGTCAAGGTAGCGCTCTAACCAACTGAGCTACGCGCCTATTGCTATTTATCAAGCTCCTGAAACACTCAAAAACCGTAGTTTCTCGGTATTCAGAAAGAGCGGCGATTATAGAGATACCCGTGCAAAATCACAAGGAAATCAAAGGGACAGGGCAATAGAGTAACCCTGTCCTCTTTTTAGTTGATGTCAGATGGCTTTTAACAGAGCCGGAGAAAAATGGCCGCGTTCCAGACTATGGCGGTTTAGTTGTGAGGGCACAAAATATTTTTTACACACACCAATGGCTGCCTCATCATCAAAACGTTTGCAGGAAAACACATCAATGTACACCTGCCCCAGATTTTCCGCAAAATGCGCGCTGATATTCGAGGTTTCAATTAATTGCAACAAGGTGAAACCGGCTGCATCAAAGGAATGACTGGCAAAATGTTCCAGCATCGGCTCTCCAAACGCCTTCATATCAATAACCGTAATCAATTCTTTAACCCAGCCCCGAATATTATCGGCACTGGTTAAATGCTCTCGTGGACAACCGTTCAGATCCAGAATTAAATGTTGACCCCAAATGGCTGCTTGCTGACTCATATAAATACCCTCAAAAAAGTTGTAGAAGGCAGTCCCTACACACAACACTAGCGGCTGCGGCGCGCAATCTACTCCTTTTTTGGGGGAAAGCAAGAAGGATAATTAAGATTTTTAGCACTCAGAAAAATCTAGGAAGTTCTACTTATAGCGACAGCAACATTGCTCTATTTTGAGCTTAGTTTACTGAATGAACTTTCTGTTAATTTGAGAGATCTGATCACGTACACGAGCGGCTGCTTCAAATTCGAGATTCCGCGCATGTTCGTACATTAGTTCTTCAAGACGTTTAATTTCTTTGGTGAGCTGGATAGGCGTCATCGTTTCCAGACTAATATCATAGTCTCCTGAAACTTCTGCAACCTCACGCAGGTTGGTGTATGAACGACCGCTCCTTCCCTGGATTTGGCCAGCCTGCATAATATCTGCCACGCTTTTTTTAATTCCCAAGGGGGTTATACCATGAGCTTCATTATATTCTTGCTGAATACGACGCCGTTCAATTGTGGTATCAATTGCACGTTGCATGGAGTCTGTCACACGGTCAGCATAAAGAATAACCTTGCCATTAATATTTCTTGCCGCTCGACCCATGGTTTGAATCAATGAACGCTCAGAGCGTAAGAATCCTTCCTTATCGGCATCCAAAATAGTCACTAAAGATACTTCAGGGATATCCAGCCCTTCTCGTAAAAGGTTAATGCCTACCAGAACATCAAATTCACCCAAACGCAGATCCCGAATGATCTCAACCCGCTCAACCGTATCGATATCAGAATGTAAATACCGAACCTTGACACCGTTATCTGCCAAATAATCGGTTAAATCCTCAGCCATGCGCTTGGTCAAGGTAGTTACCAGTACCCTCTCATTTTTGACAACGCATTTTTTGACTTCCGAGAGGAGATCATCTACCTGATGAGTAGCGGGTCTGACTTCTGGTTCGGGGTCCAGTAAGCCTGTTGGCCTGACCACTTGATGGACCCGCTGACCTTCATGTTGCTCTTCGTAAGTTGAGGGTGTTGCTGACACAAATATAAGCTGCGGCACCAGTTGCTCCCATTCAGCAAAGCGCAAAGGTCTGTTATCCAGTGCTGAGGGTAATCTGAAACCATACTGCACGAGTGTTTCTTTTCGAGAGCGATCGCCCTTATACATGGCGCCAATTTGTGGAACAGTTACATGAGATTCATCAACCACGACGAAGGCATCAGCAGGTAAATAATCAAACAAGGTCGGCGGTGGCTGCCCTTCTTCTCTTCCAGACAAGTAACGCGAATAATTTTCAACACCCGTGCAATAGCCAAGTTGAGCCATCATTTCCAAATCAAATTGCGTACGCTGCTTTAGACGCTGCGCTTCAACCAGAAAATTATGCTCTTCCAAATACTTTAATCGATGGCTTAACTCTACTTTAACCTGTTCGATAGTCTCCAGCATGCGTTCCCGATGAGTGACATAATGTGATTTTGGAAACACAGTAAGGCGTGGAACCTTCTGCAAAATCTCACCGGTAAGAGGATCAAAATAAGCCAGACTTTCTATTTCATCATCAAAAAGCTCGATTCGAATCGCATTACTATCCGATTCAGCAGGATAGATATCAATCACGTCACCACGAACCCGGTAAGAACTTCTATACAAATCCATCTCATTGCGTGTGTACTGCAATTCCGCAAGGCGCTTTAACAATACCCGCTGGTCCAATTTTCCACCAACATTCAGGTGCAGCACCATATCCAGATACGCAGTGGGATCACCCAGACCATAAATTGATGAAACGGTCGCGACAACGATGACATCGCGTTTTTCCAATAAAGACTTGGTGGCAGATAGACGCATCTGCTCAATATGCTCATTTACTGATGAATCCTTTTCAATATAGGAATCTGAAGCAGGAACATAGGCCTCTGGCTGGTAATAATCATAATAAGAGACAAAATACTCTACAGCGTTTTTAGGGAAAAATTCTTTTAATTCGCCATAAAGTTGGGCCGCCAAAGTCTTATTGTGCGCCATAATCAAGGCAGGACGCTGCGTTTCCTGAATCACATTAGCGATTGTGTAGGTTTTACCAGAACCAGTTACACCCAGAAGTGTTTGTGCAGCCAGCCCATCGCTTAAGCCTTCTACCAATTCTTTAATCGCTTTGGGCTGATCACCGGCGGGAGAATATGGGGCATGTAATTCGAAACGATCCAAGATTGTTTTCCAGCAACAAAATGGATCATTGTAAGCTCATTAAAAAACTAAATGAACTCTCTTGGCAAATAAGGCTGCAGCCTGTTCACCCCCAAGGTTTTACAAAGCTATGTTAAATTGTTTCAATTTGACTCAGTAAAGATATACCCAAAGCCAAGATGAGGTTGACCCTTTGAGTAAATCTAATTAACATACGCGCCGCTGACGAGTTATAATCTTCTGTTCGAAGTTAGCATCGAAAATTATTGCCCAATAGCTCAATGGTAGAGTAGGTGACTGTTAATCACTTGGTTCCTGGTTCGAGTCCAGGTTGGGCAGCCAATTTCCCCTCCCCCTCTGATAAGCAAATTCTGTTGCAAATTACACACTGATAGACCCAGCAAACCAGGACATGCCGGATAAAACTGAGCAGAACTGCAAGCAGAATCCCTCATTCAAGCAATAAAAGTGGCTTTTCAGGTTGGCTGGCAACACTCAGTTATCCGGCTTTTTAAATTAACTGTTAAATTAATCGCTAATGAGGATAATCTTATCGGCATTATTACGAACAGTAACTTCTCCGATACCACTTACCAGAATCAGATTATCGATAGCTTTGAAATCACCGTTTAATTCTCGGTAATCAACAATAGCTTCAGCTCTACTTAAGCCTACACCATCCAATACCATGGCAATGGTCTCAGCATCAGCCAGATTAATATTTACCTGCTCGATAAGTCCGCTTTGTAATGCATTTGTATCATTTTCGTTTCCAGGCTGAATTTGTGCCAAGCTGCTATATGAGCTTAACAACAACAGAAAAAAACAAGTCATCTTAAAGAATTTCAGGTTACTTGTAGTGACATTCATTCTTTTAGTTATGCATCCCTTCATATCCATCTCCATCTCCTTCTCTTAAAACTATAAAATATTAAATGATTGCAGCAATAGTACTGCAATATAAGCCTAGAAGAGCTTATAGAATTTTCATTTTTTATTTTAGAATCAGGATTCAATCTCTTGGATAATGCTATCCAATTTTTCTGAAGGGTTACTGGCTTGGGTAATTGGCCTGCCCATTACTAAAAAATTGCTGCCCTGTTCCAGCGCTAATCGAGGGGTAACAACTCTTTTTTGATCGTCCAGACTATCTCCTTTAGGACGTATGCCGGGCGTGACTAATTTAAACTCTTCTGGGCATTGTGATCGCAAGAATTCAGTTTCCTGCGCAGAACAAACGACACCATCCAATCCAGAGTTTACCGCTAAATCAGTCAATAATTGGACTTGTTGTTGTGGGTTATTGCTTAAGCCTATTTGAGACAAATCAGTAGGGCCCATGCTGGTAAGGACTGTGACGGCAATCAATAATGGTGCATCTTTAAAGTTCAGCGCTTCTCGGGAGGCATTCAGCATAGCCTTTCCACCTGAGGCATGAACATTGACCATCCAGACTCCAAGATCAGCTGCAGCCTTTAATGCGCCTGCAACAGTATTTGGAATGTCATGAAATTTTAGATCTAGAAAAACCTCATAACCTTGTGAATGAATTTTTTTTATTAAATCTGGACCAGCACTTGTAAATAATTCCTTACCAACTTTAACGCGACAAAGTGAAGGATCAATATTTTCCAAAAAACTTAAACTAGCTATTTCTGTTGAAAAATCTAGAGCAATTATTATTTGTTTGTTATAGATCATGCTAACTACCTTTCAATTTTGGATATTGAATATTTGCAATACAACTACTGTAATTGACCTGATTATAAATTAGGTTATCACTTCGCTTCTTCAATGAATGCCTCAATTGGCTTGATAAAACTCCATTCACTACAGCCCGGGCACTGCCAATGCAAATTTTTCATTTTAAATCCGCAACTATCACATTGGTATTGGGTTTTACTGCGCAAATAACGTATTAAAATCTCGTGAAATTTTTTGGCATTAGGATCGTTTTCAGAATTGTCATTAAGCAATATGGCTTGACCTAATAACTCTATTGACGGATTCCTTTCAATTCTTTGAAATAAAATTTCTTTTGCCTTCTCTCTACCTTCATTGTCTTTTATGTAGTTAACAATCTTTAATAGTAAGGCTGGTGAAGAAGTCTCATTCAGACTGTTTTCAATAAAACTTTCTAACTTTTTATGATTGTTCTGGGCCTGATAAGAAGCAATTATTAAATCGAAAGCTTCAGTCGTAAAACTCGGATCCTGAGTTGATATTCTTAGCAAGGTTTTGATTGCCTGTTTGTAATTAGTTTGCTCGAATTCGAGTTTACCTAATATAAGACTGGTTCTTACGTTGGATCTATGCATATTGATAGCACTATTCAGATAGTCTTTAGCCTGGTTGTAATGATGGAATTCTAACTCTGCCTCCGCAAGCTCACAGTAAAAATGGGAAGCTTTAACCTGTATTTCATGACGCTCATTTGGCATACACAATTTAAGCAAATCATTAGCTACTTTTATCGCCTTTAACCATTCTTTTTCCAGTTGATATATCGTAAGACCCATATTTAAGGCCTTCATTCGAATTTCGCTATTCGCTACTTTTAATTCATCAATAAGTTTTTCTGCCCTATCAAGCAACCCGGCTGCCACATAACTTTTCACCAGACCGAGCTTAACCTGATTTAATTCGGCATTATTTAATTGAGAATTAGCCAATAATTTTTGATACACCGCAATTGACTCATCAACCTTACCGCGCCGCATTAGTAAATTCCCCAATGCAAGATGACTCTCCAAAGTGTTTGAATTGATTTCTAATGAAGATATAAATGCATCGATTGAGTGATCAGGCTCATCATTCAACAAATAATTTAAACCAATAAAATAATCTTTATTATTCTCTTTAACTTGAGAAGTTTTAGATTTAATTTGAGTTTTATAACCAGAATACCAAGCTAAAGCTACGGCAATAAGCATCAATAATGACAGGGATAAATTTCCTAATTCCATAACCAGCCTACTTGTCTTTTCCCTTACCTAAACTCTTACTGGTTTTTGAAGACAAGCCGATATTATTACCTTGACTTTTTTTAAGCTGGGCCTCTAGCTGATTAATTCTTAATTGAGACTTGATGCGACGAAATAAACCATACCCTAGCAGCAAACCCAAAACGCCACCCCAGGCGAATGCTAAAAGCACCCAGACAGCTAAACTTTGCGGCGATAGCTCTATTCCTATCCAAAGCGGAACCATGACACTATTATTACTGGTAAATATAAAGCCGGCCAGAACCACCAGCAAAAAAAACAAACCAGCTATAAAACGAGTTATCTTAGACATCCTGTTACTTTATCTAGAACTAGCGTAAAACAAAAGGCTTAAAAAAAACGGCGGATCCTGCTTCAGGTTCCGCCGTTTTTTTAACATCATAAAAGATCTGAGATATTAGGATCTTTCTCTTTGCAAACTGTCATTGACTCGATCTCTTAATTCCTTCCCAGCTTTAAAATGTGGAACATGCTTACCTTTTAATTCCACGGCTTCTCCAGTTTTAGGATTTCTGCCAATACGAGGTGCGCGATAGTGTAAAGAAAAGCTTCCGAAACCACGAATTTCAATACGTCCCCCTTCAGCAAGGGATTCCGACATATAAGAAATTATAGCTTTAACCGTCAACTCAATATCTTTCACTGATAATTGAGTTTGTTTTGCCGCTATACGTTCTATCAATTCTGATTTAGTCATAACATTGCTACCCTAACAGTCTGCTATTTTTAGCTTTCCTTTAGTAATCGACGCTATTTTTTATCCATTTGCGCTTTTATCAGATCGCCAACTGTAGCCGGTGCGGCAGCAGAAGTCGTTTGCTTTTTATGCTCTGCAACTGAATCCTTTTCTTCGCCGATCTCTTTCGCTTTTATAGAAACAGTTATTGTTCTATTTTTACGATCCAGATTGACAATCATTGCTTCAATTTGATCGCCTTCATTTAAGACAGTACGCGCATCTTCAACTCGATCACGACTAATATCTGACGCTTTCAAAATTGCTTCAACACCTTCAGCCAAAGTCACTACAGCTTCTTTAGTATCAACTGAAGTGATGGTGCCGGTAACAATCGCGCCTTTGTCATGTTCTTCAGTATATAAAGCAAAAGGATCTCCTGAAAGCTGCTTGATACCTAGAGAGATACGCTCTCTTTCAGGGTCAATAGAAAGAATCACTGTGTCGATTTTGTCGCCTTTAGTGTACTGACGAACAGCCTGTTCACTGGCTTCTTCCCATGAAATATCAGACAGATGAACCAAGCCATCAATTTCGCCATCAAGACCGATAAATATACCGAAATCAGTAATGGATTTGATATTACCTGATATTCTATCGCCTTTTTTGAAGGTTTCAGCAAATGCATCCCAAGGGTTTTTCTGGCACTGTTTAAGACCCAGTGAAATACGACGACGTTCTTGGTCAATATCCAAGATCATTACTTCAACTTCATCACCCAGATTCACTAATTTAGAGGGATGAATGTTTTTGTTAGTCCAGTCCATTTCAGAGACATGTACCAGTCCTTCAACACCTTCTTCAAGCTCTGCAAAACAACCATAATCCGTCAGGTTTGTAACAACAGCTTTAACTTTAGTATTTTCTGGATAACGATTTTTAATTTCCACCCATGGATCTTCACCTAATTGTTTCAATCCTAATGAAACACGATTACGTTCACGGTCGAATTTCAGTACTTTAACGTCTATTTCTGCTCCAACCTCAACAATTTCACTTGGGTGCTTGATGCGCTTCCATGACATATCGGTAATATGTAATAAGCCATCAACGCCACCTAAATCAACAAATGCACCATAATCTGTAAGGTTTTTAACAACACCTTTAACCGATTGACCTTCTTGAAGATTAGAAAGTAACTCATCTCGCTCTTCGCTATTAACAGACTCAAGGACTGCACGACGAGAAACGACAACGTTGTTTCGTTTTTGATCCAGTTTGATTAACTTAAATTCAAGTTCCTTGAACATGAGATGATCGACGTCACGGACAGGGCGGACATCAACCAAGGAGCCAGGCAAGAATGCTCTTATCGTATTTACATCAACAGTAAAGCCACCTTTAACCTTGCCATTAATGACCCCGATAACAGGCTCATTCTTTTCAATAGCGTTTTCGAGCACCATCCAGGTTTCAGCGCGTTTGGCTTTTTCTCTGGATAGCTTTGTTGCACCAAATCCATCTTCTACAGTATCTAGAGCAACTTTAACTTCGTCCCCAACCTTTAGGGTAAACTCACCTTGATCGGTTAAAAATTCCTGACGGGCAATGACGCCTTCGGACTTCAAACCTGCATGGACTGTTACCCAGTCTGAATCGATATCAATAATAGTTCCTGTAACAATGGAACCAGATTTCATTTGGATATCTTTTAAACTTTCTTCAAATAACTCTGCGAAACTTTCGCTCATATACTTACCTATAAAGGAAAACTATGCCTAAGCCAGTTTTCATATCAATCCATATTCCAGTAAATATGGGCCAGTTTTAATTTGGCAGATTCAAGCAGTTACTGGCACTTGAAACCCACCTTCCATGTATCTTAATAACGTAAAATTAAATGCCTAAATTAAGCGCCTGCTGTATAGCAATTAGCACCTTTTTAAACACTTGATTTATATCTAAATCAGTCGTATCGATCACTAGAGCATCATTAGCGGGAACTAGTGGTGATATTGCCCTTAAGGAATCTCGCTCATCACGAGTTTCTATATCCTGCAAAAGGTCGCGCAGATTAACACTAAGTCCCTTATTTATCAACTGCTTATAACGCCTTTGGGCACGCACTTCGAGTGAAGCGGTTAGGAAAAACTTTTGGACAGCATCAGGGAATACAACGGTACCCATATCTCGGCCATCTGCGACCAAACCTGGCATCTGTCGAAAGGCTAACTGTCGCTCGTAAAGCGCTTCACGAACCTCGGGAATTACAGCCACCTGGGAAGCAAGATCACCACTCGATTCCTGTCTTATCTGTGTAGAGATATCCTCACCATTTAACTCTAAAGACCCTTCATAAAGCCTCGAAAAATAGACCTCCATTTCTATTGTGAATTTTTTTAACGCATTGATATCATTGAGTAATATTCCATTTTTATGAGCGCCGACCCCGACTAAGCGGTACAGCGCTCCACTATCTAGAATATGCCAATGCAAGGATTCTGCCAGCAAATGAGAAATAGCGCCTTTGCCGGTACCGCTGGGTCCATCAATCGTAATTACAGGCGCCTCGGTGAGTACTGGCGCGTCCATCTCAATTAAATCTGCCATCAATCAACTACCTTTAAATCAATACCACAGCTTTGAACAAGTTCAGCGAAGCCTGGGAAAGATGTTGCTACATTGTTACAATCCAAAATAGTAATTTCTCGTTCTGCAGCTAATGCAGCTATTGTAAAGGCCATGGCAATACGATGGTCTCCTTTACTGTCAATTACACCACCACCGATTGTCGATCCTGTAATTATTATTCCGTCAGGCTTCACTTCATGCTCAACACCAAGGGTCATTAAGCCGTCAGCCATGGCTTGAATCCGGTCGCTTTCCTTAACTCTCAACTCCTCTGCGCCACTCAATGTGGTGGTGCCAGCAGCGCAGGCAGCTGCAATAAACAAAGCGGGGAATTCATCAATAGCCAAAGGCACCTGATCGACGGGAATATCAATACCATGCAAAGGAGCATAGCGAACTTGAATATCTGCAACGGCTTCACCACCTACGTTGTATTGCTTCAAATATTCGATATTGGCACCCATAGCCCTTAAAATATTAATAACGCCCACCCGGGTAGGATTAATCCCAACATGCTTGAGTATTAGATCTGACCCAGGCGCAATACATGCCCCCACCAAAAAAAATGCGGCTGAACTTATATCGGCAGGAATATCAATAGCGCAGGCTTTTAGCATCCCTCCGTCTCTGATAGTAACTTTATTAGCAGCAAGCTCAATGGGATAGCCAAAACCTTGCAACATCAGCTCAGTATGATTGCGGCAAATAGCCGGTTCAGTGACGGTCGTTGCTCCCTCAGCATAAAGCCCTGCCAATAATAAACAGGATTTAACCTGTGCACTGGCAACAGGCATATCATAATTTATTCCGGTAAGCTTTGACGGACTTATTCTTATGGGGGCCGTACCGCCATCTTCCAGTTCTATCTTCGCGCCCATTAACCTTAATGGATCGGTTACTCGTCTCATTGGTCTGCTTGAAAGTGATTCATCGCCTACCAGCACCGAAGGGAAATTCTGTGCAGCTAACAGACCACATAAAAGGCGCATAGCTGTGCCTGAATTACCCATATCCAGCGGCTGCACCGGGACCTGAAGCCCATGCAAACCAACTCCCTGAATATTTAAGCTACCATTAACAGGCTCACTAATTTCCACTCCCATCTTCCTGAAAGCTTCAAGAGTAGCCAAACTATCTTCTCCCTCCAGAAAACCGTCTATATGGGTTGTCCCCTCAGCTATTGCGCCCATGATAATGGACCGATGAGAGATAGATTTATCACCAGGGACACGTATGCTGCCCTGAAGCACGCGAGATGGCGCCACTTGAAATATTTTTTTAAGGCTCATGATTATTTAAAAGGAAATTTATCTCGGGATTGTTTAACTCGAATTAATACTTTCTTGATTTGATCACCATCTCTGGCTTCTATCGCCTGCTTAAATACTGCCAAATCAGATTCAAAGGTTTCAAGAATATCGCAAATAGCATCAGCATTGCTCAAAAAAATATCTCTCCACATTTCCGGGTCACTTGCCGCAATTCGAGTAAAGTCTCTTAAACCACCAGCCGCATAACGAAAAATTTTGTCACTGCTTCCTTGCTGAGAAAGCGAATCGACAAGGGCAAATGCAAGCAAATGCGGCAGATGACTGGTAGCGGCCAAAACTGCATCATGTCGCTGAATAGACATTTCTAATACCTCTGCACCAAGCTCCCGCCACAAACTGTGCACCAGTTCGATAGCTGATTTACTGGTTTCAGGTAAAGGTGTCAAAATAACTTTTTTGCGCTCGAACAAGTCTGGTCTGGCGGCTTTAAAACCACTTCTCTCTGAACCTGCAACCGGATGAGCCGGCACAAGGTTTTGGGGCAGTTTACCAAAAGCATTTATTGCTGCATCTACAGTCGATTGCTTAACACTTGAAACATCTGTAATGACACAATCATCCTTAATCAGTTTCACCAAGCCCTGCATGACAGCCGCAACACTTAAACCAGGTACAGCTATCAGTATTAAGTCGGCATCCGAGCAAACTGGTTCAAGTTCTATACTGTAGCCAATAATAACGCCCTTATCCTCAGCTTGTTGCAGGGCTTCTATATCTTTACCGACAGCCCATATCTGATCAGTTAAGCCCCTGTCTGCCAAAGCCCTGGCAACAGAACCGCCAATGAGTCCAAGACCAACAATCACAATCTTTTTGTTTAACAGAGAAGGCTCTGTTAACTCTCTTTTTTGCTCACTGTGTACCAAACCAGAAACCGGGTAAGAGCCTAAAATTTTGACATCAATTTTAGGCTGTTTCAGTGCAGCTATAGCAGAGGCGAGATTTGTATCTTGTTGGTGGCCGTCCAGATCAATATAAAAACTGTAAGTCCAGGCTTCTTTACCTGAGGGCCTGGATTCCAGCTTACTCATATTCACTGAAAATTGCTTTAGGGGCTCCAGTACATTGAATAATGCACCCGGCTCATTATAAGTAGTGACAATCAGTGAGGTCTTATCATCTGAACTGTTCGGGCTGGCTTGAGCCTGATATTTTTTACTGACAACCAGGAAGCGAGTCGTATTATCGGATGAATCCTGAATATCCTTTGCAAGAACCGAAAGTTGATATATTTTTGCAGCCGATTTACTGGCTATAGCAGCAACTGTTGGGTCGCGAGAAGCCATGAGGGCAGCTTCAGCATTGCTGCTTACAGGTACCCTTTCTATGCCAGGAAAATGTTGGTCCAACCATAGTCGGCATTGCCCCAAAGACTGCTGATGGGAAACAATTCTTTTTATATTCTCTTTGCTTGACTCAACATTTCCGAGAAGAAAATGCTGTATGCGTAATGAAATTTCGCCACAAATAATAAGAGAGCTCTTATTAAAACAATCCAGAGTTGCCGTTACTGAACCTTCTGATGAATTTTCAACAGGGACTATGGCGTAATCACAGTCTCCAACTTCAACACTGGTGAACGCATCTTGTATGCTTGCTAGTGGAAGACCGGCCTGTTCTGAGCCAAAATATCTAAGCAGGGCGCTATGTGAATATGTGCCTTCAGGACCAAGGTATGCAACTGGCAGGTCCGTTTTGATATCATTCATCGTCTTCTGGCGGACTTTCTTCAAGAGCAGAAGATTCCTTTTCTGAATCCTCTTCAGAATTCTCGACTGCTGAACCCTCAATATCATCTGTTAATGCTTTACTGGATTCACCAGCCACGTCTTCAGACTCATCTTCATAGACAGGCTCTTCATCAGGCTCTTCTATACGCTCTAAACCAACCAGACTTTCACCATCTTTTAATTTAATCAGCCTCACACCCTGCGTATTCCTTCCCTGAGAAGAAATTTCGTCAGTTCGTGTTCGCACTAGAGTACCTTTATCGCTGATTAACATGATCTCATCACCTTCGAACACTTGCACAGCACCTACAATTGCACCGTTACGCTCACTGGTTTTCATGCCTATAACGCCTTTGCCGCCGCGTCCCTTACATGGAAAATCTTCAACCGGGGTTCGTTTTCCATAACCATTTTCACTAACAGCAAGTATCTGGCCCTTATCTTCAGGAATGATCATATCAACCATATGATGCCCCTCTTCAAGCCTAATCCCTCTGACACCACGAGCTGTTCTACCCATTGGGCGTACCGCTTCTTCACTAAAACGGGTCGCCCTGCCCGAACTGCTATAAAGCAGAACATCTTTCTCACCATTAGTAATAGCTGTTTTAACCAGAGTATCTCCCTCATCCAGTTCAATCGCTCGCAAGCCTACACTACGCTGGCGAGCAAAATTAGTTAGGGCTACTTTCTTGACAGTTCCATTAGAGGTCGCCATAAACACATATTCATCTTCCGAATATTCTCGAATCGGCAACATGCTAGTGATGTTTTCACCTTCTTCCAAAGGCAAGATATTAACAATAGGCTTACCGCGAGCCGTTCTTGACGCAACTGGAATATGAAATACTTTTATCCAGAAAACTTTGCCGGTCGTTGTAAAACACAGCAAGGTGTCATGGCTACTGGCCACCAATAAGTGCTCAACAAAATCCTCTTCCTTGACTGTTGCTGCGGCCTTGCCACGCCCACCACGACGTTGAGCCTGGTAATCAGATAGAGGCTGACTTTTGGCATAACCTGTCTGGGAAATAGTCACCACCCTGTCTTCTTCAGTGATCAGATCTTCGATTGTAAGGTCCTCATGAGAATCCTGAATCTCGGTTCGCCTTTCATCACCATAACTTTCGTATATTTCTTGCAGCTCACTGCGGATAACTTCAACCAAACGACTATTGTTCGCCAGGATATCCAGATATTCCGTTATTTGATTTAGCAGCTCTTTATAATCATTAATCAGCTTTTCTTGTTCGAGGCCGGTCAGTCTATGTAATCTTAATTCCAAAATAGCCTGGGCCTGATCTGGAGAAAGAAAATATTCATTTCCCTTTAAGCCATATTGTTCGGGCAGGTGATCAGGCCGGCAAACGTCAGGATCTGAGCCAAGCATCGCCAAAACGCCTTCAGAATTCCAAGCGCGATCTAATAATTTCACTTTGGCTTCTGCAGAACTGGGTGAGGTTTTTATTAGTTCAATAACAGCATCAATATTAGCCAGAGCAACAGCCAAACCTTCCAGTATATGGCCTCTTTCTCTGGCTTTGCGCAGTAAGTAAACTGTACGGCGAGTAACAACTTCACGTCTATGCTGTATAAAAGCATCCAGCATTTCTTTTAAATTTAGAATTTTTGGCTGACCGTCAACTAGAGCAACCATATTGATACCAAACACCATCTGCATTTGGGTTTGGGAGAACAGGTTGTTTAATACCACATCGCCTACTTCACCCTTTCGCAATTCAATAACAATTCGTAAACCATCTTTATCAGATTCATCTCTAAGTTCACTGATACCTTCAAGCTTCTTCTCTTTTACCAGTTCCGCGATACGCTCTATTAAACGTGCTTTATTTAATTGGTAAGGAATTTCACTAACAATAATAGTCTGCCTGCCGGTTTTTTCATTTTCTTCAATTACTGCACGGGAACGCATATAAATTTTTCCACGTCCTGTGCGGTAGGCTTGAACAATCCCTGCGCGCCCATTGATTATGGCAGCTGTCGGGAAATCAGGACCTTGTATATGCTGCATCAACTCATCAATTTCAATGTCTTCGTTATCCAGTAAAGCAAAGGTCGCACTAATGACTTCCCTAAGATTATGCGGAGGAATATTGGTTGCCATACCAACGGCAATACCGGAAGAACCATTTATTAGCAGATTAGGAACCCGCGTAGGCAAAACATCAGGAATCAGCTCTGTACCATCATAGTTTTCTGAAAAATCGACGGTTTCTTTATCCAAATCCGCTAGTAAATCATGAGCGATTTTTTTCATGCGAATTTCGGTATAACGCATGGCAGCAGCCGAATCACCATCGATAGAACCGAAATTACCTTGCCCGTCTACCAGCGGATAGCGTAAGGAAAAATCCTGCGCCATTCGAACAATGGTTTCATATACAGCAGAATCACCATGTGGATGATATTTACCGATAACGTCACCAACCACACGAGCAGATTTTTTATAAGGTTTGTTGTAGTCGTTTGAAAGCACATTCATCGCAAATAAAACGCGTCTGTGCACAGGCTTGAGACCATCCCTTACATCAGGAAGTGCCCTGCCTACAATCACGCTCATGGCGTAATCCAGGTAGGACTGGCGCATCTCATTTTCTATGGTAACTGACTGTATCTGACCGCCGCTATGACCTTCATCTTGATCAATAATATCTGACATATATTACTTTTTGTCCCCTGTTTTAATCTGCCAGCATTGTTCTTCTTATAGACTGTTAGCCGATTAAAAAATGACTAATTTAATGTGCCAAATTCTAGCATATTTCAGGGCTCAACTGACAGCGTAAACTGAGCTAAAAAAAGACGATAAATTAGCTCCGAAAAGGCTTAAAAACGAGGTATTGGATAGACTTTTGAAAGTACCTACTTTTGCCAATTATCGGTATACTCTTTGCAACAGCAATTATTAGTACCCAAGCAATCCAAGATGTCATCCAAACAATCCCCAGAAAGTCGCCAAAAAGTCGACTCCATTATTCAGACAAAATGGTTAATACCGATGACGGATAAGGGTTTGGTCCTTGAAAACCATAGTCTGATTATTCAGCACAATTTGATCAGAGAGATCCTTCCCAACAATGAAGCGGAAAAATATTTTCATAGTAATAACACTTACAGCTTAAACCAGCATGTTGTTATACCTGGTTTAATTAACTCTCATGGCCACGCCGCAATGAGTTTATTCAAGGGTTTCGCCGATGACCTGACCCTAAAAGCATGGCTAGAAGAAAAAATCTGGCCAGCTGAAGGACTTTGGGTCAGTGAAGAATTTGTCAGTGACGGTACTGAACTTGCAATTGCAGAAATGCTGCTCGCGGGCACAACCACTTTTACCGACATGTACTTTTTTCCTGACCATGTTGCCAAGGCAGCAATAAAACATAATATTCGCGCACACCTGGCCGCTCCTGTACTGGATTTCCCTACTGTCTGGGCCCAAAATTCAGAAGAATACATCCACAAGGCCATGGAGCTGCACGATGACTACAAAAACAATGACCATGTATATGTGGGATTTGGCCCTCATGCACCTTATACCGTTTCTGATGAGCCATTACAGAAAATTGCCACTCTGGCCAGTGAATTGGATATAGCCATCCATATGCATGTGCATGAAAGCTCCCAGGAAATTCAGGATGAAATCTCTAAAAGTGGTAAAAGGCCGCTTTCACGTTTGCAGGATTTAGGTTTATTAATTCCAAATTTGCAATGTGTTCATATGACACAACTTAACGAGGATGAAATTCAGTTAATCGCGGATAGTGGTGTATCAGTTGTACATTGCCCTGCTTCCAATTTAAAACTTGCCAGTGGCTTTTGCCCTTCCGTGAAATTAATTGCCGAAGGAATAAATGTTGCTTTAGGCACCGATGGCTGTGCCAGCAATAACGAACTCAATATGATAAATGAAATGCGCCTCGCTGCACTCCTTGGTAAAGGCTATTCAGGTGATGCAAGCGCTTTATCTGCCTGGGATGTTCTCGCCATGGCTACAGTGAATGGCGCAAAACAAATGGGCCTGATTGATCATATTGGAACGCTGGAGTCTGGAAAATTTGCGGATATAACTGCCGTCAATCTAAACCATGTGAACACTACGCCCGTATATGATCCTGTCTCCACCTTGATATACAGCGCACAAGCCTCACAAGTCAGCCATGTTTGGGTGGCTGGCCAGCTAAATGTTGAAGATGGGAAATTAACCCATTCAAATGAACAAATCTTGAAAGATAAAGCGCACCATTGGGCCGAAAAGATTCAAACAGCTTAAGTGGACATAGTGTAAAAAGACACAAAAGGAACATATCTTGACCGAACCGACAAATGCCAATGTTGACCACAGTGAAATTGCCAAGTTTGAAGCCTTGGCATCGCGCTGGTGGGATCGAAATAGTGAATTCAAACCCTTACATGATATTAATCCCTTACGCATGGGTTTTATTGATTCAAAAATAAACCTTGCACAACTGCAGGTTCTGGATATTGGCTGCGGCGGCGGAATTCTGGCAGAAGCCATGGCACACAGGGGCGCCAAGGTGACTGGCATTGATATGGGTGAAGCCCCCTTAGCTGTCGCTAAACTCCATTTACTGGAAAGCCAGCTGGAAATAGACTACCAGCAATCTTCAGCTGAAAATTTTGCTGAAGAATACGCGGGTAAATTTGATGTTATAACATGCCTTGAGATGCTGGAGCACGTGCCCGATCCCGGATCCATTTTAAAGGCATGTCACACTTTACTTAAACCTGATGGGCACTTATTTGTTTCGACCATTAATCGCAATCCAAAATCCTATCTCTTTGCCATTCTGGGCGCTGAATATATCTTGCAGATGCTTCCCAAAGGGACGCATGATTATAAAAAATTTATTCGACCTTCTGAATTAGCAAAATTCGCTCGAGATGCATCTCTGGAGTTAGACACGCTAACTGGCATGACCTATAACCCACTTACCAAAAAATACCGCTTATCTGATGACGTCGATGTTAATTATTTAATGTATTTAAAAAAATCCAGATAATTTCAGGATCCTTGTGAGCAAACACGTTCTTTTTGATCTCGATGGCACCTTGCTTGATACAGCAAGAGATTTTACTCAGGTACTTAACCAGCTTCTCAGGCAATACGGAACAGATGAAGTTCTTCACTCCAGAGTTAAAGAGACTGTCTCTGATGGGGCCAGAGCACTCATAAAACTCGGTTTCGGCGTTGATGAAACCCATGAAAATTTTAATACTTATTTACAGGAGCTTCTTGATTTATATGCCATTAAAATCACCAACACTGAAGCAGAATTATTCGAGGGGATACCTGAGCTACTCGAGAGAATTAATACTGAAAACTTTCTATGGGGTGTAGTCACAAACAAGCCGTCACGTTTCACCACACCTTTACTGAAAAATTTCCCAGCAATGCAAAACGCTGCCGTAGTCGTTTGTGCAGATCATGTCAGTCAATCCAAACCCTCACCAGAGAGCTTGTTTTTGGCCTGCAAAACATTGGATTGCACCCCGCAAGAATGCATTTATATTGGAGATCATAAACGCGATATTGATGCCGGAAAAAATGCCAATATCAAGACCATCGCAGTAAGCTGGGGGTATTTTCCTGCACATATCCAGCTGCAAGACTGGAATCCGGATTTAATCGTTGATTCTCCAGATCAAATAGCTTCATTTTTATTTAACTGAATACTGACCCATATCGGAATAATACATGTTTGATTACCAGGCTCCTGCAAATTTATTAAAAGAAAAAATTATATTGGTCAGTGGCGCTGGCTCTGGCATTGGGAAAGCAGCAGCACTTGCTTACGCACAACACGGTGCTACCGTTATTTTGATGGGCCGCAATGTGCAAAGGCTGGAGCAGGTTTACGATGAGATCGAACAAGCTGGCTACCCAAAAGCAGCCATAACACCTTTTGACTTTCTTGAAGCCAAGGATGAAAGGTATCAGGAACTCGTCAACAGTATTCATAGTGAATTTGGGAAACTTGATGGCCTACTAAACAATGCCTCTATTTTAGGGGCACTAACGCCGATACAAAGTTATAATCTAACAACCTGGAACCAGGTAATCCAAACCAACCTCAACGCTCAATTCGCGCTGACTAAATACTGTCTGCCTCTGCTTCAGGAGGCAGACACTGCCTCAATCATATTTACTTCTTCTGGAGCTGGTAGAAAACCTTACGCTTATTGGGGTGCTTATTCAGTATCTAAAGCCGCTACTGAAGCATTAGCGCAAGTGTTGTTCCTGGAACTGGAAAATACGTCAAAAATCAGGGTCAACACAATAAACCCTGGCGCGACAGCGACCAAAATGCGCAGCCAGGCTTTTCCCGCAGAAAACCCCGAAAAGCTGTCAAAACCTGAAGAAATTATGGCGCTTTATTTGTATTTGATGGGTGAGGACAGCCAGCAGGAAAACGGCAAGCAGTTTGATGCGCAATAATCCTTAAAAATAAATCTTAAGTATCCACTATAGTCGTTTCAATAAATGGTGTATAGCTTCCCATACGATCCAAAAAAACCAACAATTCAGGGAAGCTCTCAAGGCTAAAAAGATTCCTAAAGCGAACCCAGTCCAGAAAACAAGCCAGCCTGATCTCAACATCTGACCAAGGCGCTTGCGAAGATAGGCGCATGGCCTCGAACTCTTTCAAACCAGTTTGAATTCTATTTTCCTGACGTTTTAAATAGTTGACTTTGTCCGAAGTCAGCCCTTCTTTTTTAAGTAAAAATATATTTACCTGTGCATCCATTAAGGTAGTCACAGTACAGAAATTATTTAACTCTTCCACCGTTGGCAAATAAACCCGGCCTGATTTCTCACGAACATAACGCAGTATTGAACTGGAATCCGTTAATACTTTGGTTTTGCCATTTTTTTCATATTCCAGAAAAGGAATTCTTTGCGTGGGGGAACGTTGCCGACTGAGCTGATAATCCGTATCGATCAAAAACTCAAAATCCAGGCCGCTTTCTATCAATGCAATGCGGCAATGTCGAACAAAAGGAGAAGGTGAATTACCATATATTTTCATCGTTGTGCTCCAAAATTTTGGCCTGCGAATAAAGTTGTCATCTACGATTTCTGGAAAATCTTTTGCCAGGGTGTTGCTGGTCCTTTGGTTGTTTATAGGTTTTAGGTGGTCGGTAATTTAATCCTGCCAGTGTGTATAAATCTTTAACTTCACTTGCGGGTAATTCTCTGAACTGACCAACTTTAACAACACTTGGAATAAACACATTGCCATATCGAACTCGCTTTAAGCGACTGACTTTCAGACCCTGAGATTCCCACAAGCGCCTGACTTCCCTATTTCTGCCTTCCATTATGACAACGTGATACCACTGATTGGCACCTTCTCCGGAAAAAAACTGGATATCACTAAATTTCGCTAAACCATCTTCTAAAAGCACGCCTTTATGCATATTTTTGATGATTTCCGGAGTGACTTCCCCAATCACTCTCACCGCGTATTCTCGCTCAATTTGCATGGATGGGTGCATTAATTTATTCGCTAACTCTCCATCAGTTGTAAACAATAATAATCCGCTGGTATTAATATCCAGACGTCCTACGGCTACCCAGCGTGCATGCTGTAATCTTGGCAATTTATCAAATACTGAAGGGCGCTCTTCCGGGTCGTTTCGTGAGCAAATTTCTCCGATGGGTTTGTTATAAAGCAGAACAGTCTGGGTAACCGATTTGGCCGTATTTGCAGAAAGCTTTTTGCCATCAACAGTTATTTTATCTTCACTGCTAACCCGATCCCCAAGACCGGCTATTTTACCGTTTACTTTAACCCGGCCTGCCTTAATCCAGTGTTCCATTTCCCGGCGGGATCCGAACCCTGCTCTTGCGAGAACTTTTTGTAACTTTTCATCTGTGACTATGACCATTTTAAGTCCAACTTGATTTCTCACGAAATTAAATATTGATTGATTAATCAGCCTAATGATTCTTCGTCTTGATCATCTTGCTCATTTATATCTTCCGATACTTCATTTGTAGCTTCTTCTGTTTCTGCAGATTCTTCAGCGGTTTGATTGGTACTTATTTTTGCTTCTTCAGAGTCTTCAAAAAGCGCATCCTGATCATCCTCAGGCTCTTTTTTTATTCCAAGAATTTCATCAATTGATCGCGTTCCAATCGCGGCGGCGGCCAGCTCTTCTTCATCAGCGACTATTACTTCATCGTCTTCTTCTGCTGAGCTTGGAAATTCAAGGACAATACCTTCCGGTTTTTCTTCTTCCAGTGTTAACTCCTGATTCAGTCCTTCCATATCACGGATATCAGTTAAAGCCGGCAATTCATTCAGGTTTTGCAAGTTGAAATAATCCAGAAACTCACGTGTGGATGCATACATTGCAGGTCGCCCCGGCACATCACGGTGTCCGACGACCCTGACCCAATCTCTTTCCAATAATGTACGGATAATACTGGAACTTACTGCAACACCACGAATTTTTTCAATGTCACCGCGAGTAATCGGCTGACGATAAGCAATAATGGCCAAAGTCTCTAGTAAAGCTCTTGAATAGCGTTGTGGTTTTTCTTCCCATAAACGACCGATCCAATCACTCAACTCCTGACGCACCTGGAAACGATAGCCAGAAGCGACTTTTTTTAGTTCAAAACCACGCCCTACGCAACTTTTTTCAATTTCATCCAAAGCTGTTTTCAAAACATCACGTTCAGGTAATTCTTCCTTGGTGAAGATTTCCGCAATTTTATCCAGTGTTAAAGGCTTCCCGGCTGTAAGCAAAAGGCCTTCAATAATCTGTTTTAATTTTTCCAGGTCATTCATGTGCTTATTGCCTTAATATGAATTGGAGCAAAAGGCTCACTTTGAACTAATTCTACAAGTGATTCTTTGATTAATTCCATTACTGCCAGAAAAGTCACGACAATTCCTAATTTACCTTCATCTTTCAAAACCAGAGAGCTTAATGGGGTAAAGTGTTTATCTGAAATACGTAATAATATTTGCGACATTTTTTCTCTGGTCGATAAAGCCTGACGTTGTATATGGTGACTTTCCTTTAAATCAGATCGTCGCAGAACATCGGCGAAAGCCAACAAAACCTCCTGTAAGTCAATCTCAGGTAAAGGAATCTCTTTTTCTAGTACAGGCATCTCCGCAGATGCGATATGGAAGTCACGATAACGACGGGGTAAGGCATCAATTTTCTCTGCTGCATCACGGTACCGTTCATATTCTTGCAGGCGCCTGATAAGCTGAGTTCTGGGATCCTCTTCATCGTCTTCGTCTTCTTCCATACGCGGAAGCAAAAACCTCGATTTGATTTCAGCCAACATGGCCGCCATGACAAGATACTCAGCGGCTAGTTCAAATTGAGCAGCGTCCATTAATTCGACATAAGCAATATATTGCTCAGTAATTTCAGCAATATTGATATTCAAAATATCGATATTCTGACGTCGGATCAGGTAAAGCAGCAAGTCCAGAGGTCCTTCAAAGGCTTCAAGAAACACTTCCAGAGCATCTGGTGGAATATATAAATCTTTTGGCAAATCAGTGAAGGCTTGTCCAGCGACAAAAGCAAATGGCATTTCTGCTTGTTCACCCACATGCTGTTGCCTTGCTTCATGCAACAGACTGATACGATTATGCTGACGATCAAATGATTTTTCGGTCTCTTCGCTCATGATGATTTACCGGTAATTTAATCCCATAGCTTGCCTCACATCATCCAATGTTTCTTTAGCAACATCACGTGCTTTTTCTGTGCCTTCGGCAATAATTGCTCTAACTGATGAAGGGTTCTCTTCGAATTGCCTGGCTTTTTCTTTTATCGGCCTAAGTTCTGCCACGACTGCATCAATAACCGGTTTTTTACATTCCAAACATCCAATCCCGGCACTAAGGCAGCCTTCTTTGACCCAAGTACACATAGACTCATCCGAGTACACTTGGTGGAACTGCCACACGGGACATTTATCAGGATCACCCGGGTCTGACAACCGCACCCTGGCCGGATCTGTTGGCATGGTTTTTAATTTTTGCATGATGTCATCATCAACTTCTCGCAAACTAATAATGTTGTTATAAGACTTGGACATTTTTCGGCCATCGAGACCAGGCATCTTGGCGGCTTCAGTCAACAAAGCTTGCGGCTCAGGCAAAATCATCTTGCCAGAACCTTCTATATAGCCAAATAGGCGTTCACGATCTCCAAGCGTTATATTTTGCTGTTCCTTTAATAAAGCCTGAGCTTTAAGCAGGGCTTCTTGATCACCTTCTTCCTGATAACTTTTACGAAGTGAGCTATAGAGCTTGGCACCTTTCTTGCCCATCTTTTTGACAGCTTCTTCGGCCAACTCTACAAAGTCAGGTTCGCGACCATAGAGATAATTAAATCGACGAGCTACTTCGCGCGTTAATTCCACGTGAGCAACTTGATCGGCACCAACCGGCACTGAGCCAGCACGATAAATTAAAATGTCAGCACTTTGTAGCAAGGGGTACCCCAGAAACCCGTAGGTATCCAGATCTTTTTCTCTTAAATTCTCTTGCATGTCTTTATAGCTGGGGACTCGTTCCAGCCAACCCAAAGGCGTCATCATGGATAGGAGCAAATGCAACTCGGCGTGTTCAGGCACTTTGGACTGAATGAACAGGGTCGCGGCACTTGGGCTAACACCTGCTGCAAGCCAGTCTATTACCATATCCCAGACATGAGCTTCTATTGTTTGAGGATTATCATAATCTGTAGTTAAGGCATGCCAATCAGCAACGAACAAGAAGCATTCATATTCGTGCTGTAACTTTATCCAGTTTTTTATAACGCCGTGATAGTGGCCTAAATGGAGACGCCCTGTTGGACGCATGCCTGATAATACTCGCTGTTGCGAATCTACTGAGTTCAATCTTTTTCCCCAACTACATGTTGCTTTTATTATAACTAGTTTTTAGGTTTGCGTGGCAGCTTTATCATTAGATGAAATATATTTTTGTTCGCAGAATCACCCAACACTTAAGGAGCTTAACATCATTAATTTTGAAAGGGTGTTGCATCAGCCTTCCCGGCTCGTAATAAACGCGGACTGCCATCAACCAAATCAACCACTGTAGTGGCTTCAAGCCCACAAAAACCTGAATCAATAATTAAATCAACTGCATGCCCCAGATCATCCTTGATATCGTTGATTTCGTAGGGAGGGTTCTCCTCACCGGGCATTATCAAGGTGCTGCTAAGGATGGGCTCATCCAATTCTCTAAGCAAGGCTTCAACCACGGGATGATCAGGGATGCGAATGCCGATGGTCTTGCGCTTTGGATGCATCAATAAGCGAGGAACTTCAGAGGTTGCCCGTAGTATAAAGGTATAGGCACCCGGGGTATAAGCTTTAAGTAAACGATACGCACTGTTGTCAATTCTTGCATACAGGGCAATTTCAGAGAGATCCCGGCAGACCAGCGTAAAATTATGTTTTGAATCAAACTGGCGGATCCTGGATATTTTTTGCAAGCCCGCTTTATTCCCGATTCGACAGCCAAGTGCATAGGCTGAGTCTGTCGGATAAATCATGATCCCTGAGTCTTTGATAATCTCAACGGCCTGTTTTATTAGCCTTAATTGCGGATTTTCCGCATGTATATTTAACACTTGAGACATTGCTGTGCTACTTCACTAATTTTAAAGTTGGCAAGATTATCATAGCTTGCACTTGAGATAGCGACTTTTAGCGATATCCTCTAGAATGCAGCCATGAAACAACTAATTGACTATATACCTCTTATCTTCTTCTTCGTCGTTTACAAAATGGAAGAGCGCAGCTTGCAACTTGGCTCCTTCACTTATAATCTGGGCGGAATATTTAGCGCGACTGAAATACTGGTCGTCAGTTCTATTCTGGTATACGGCACACTTTTTCTGGTGCATAAAAAATTGGAACGCACCCAGCTTATAACCCTGGTAGCCGTTATAATCTTCTGCTCATTCACTATTATTTTTCGTGAAGAGGCGATTCTAAAGTGGAAAGCCCCTGTTGTTAATTGGATTTTCGCTGCAATCTTTCTTGGCAGTCATTTCTTCACCAAGAAAAATGCCACTCAATTGATGCTGGAACATGCCATTGAAATGCCTGAGCATGCCTGGCGGCGTTTAAATTTCGCGTGGGCATACTTTTTTATATTCCTGGGATCTATCAATCTCTTCGTGGCTTTTACTTTTCACGAGTATTGGGTTGATTTTAAAGTTTTTGGCAGTATGGGATTAATTTTTCTCTTTATAATCGGACAAACTTTTTACCTAATGCCTTACCTCCAGGAAGATGATGACAAGGAAGATGTAAAAGCCAGCGAGAAGCCGCCTGTCTAATCTGTCAAGGCTTCTTTTAGATTTGGGAAGCGCTCATCCAATATCACGTTCCATTGATAAACCCTATCGGCTCGAGTCTCTAAGAATGCCCTCGCGTTACCTTCAATGGTTATCGACTTGATGGTATCGCCAGCTCTAATTTCTCTTATCAACTCGCGACCACTATGAATTTTTCCGAAGACGGTATGCAAGCCATTTAAATGTGGCGTCGCAACATGGGTAATAAAAAACTGGCTACCATTGGTATTGGGACCAGCATTCGCCATAGACAAAATGCCATCCTGGTTGTGTCGCATACGAATTTCATCTTCAAAATTATAACCAGGCCCGCCAGAGCCATCACCAAAGGGATCGCCCCCCTGAGCCATAAAATCATCAATCACACGATGAAAAGTTAATCCGTCATAGTAACCACGAGTCGCTAAATTAACGAAATTAGCGACAGTAATTGGCGCAACTGACTTATACAGCAGGAATTCCAGAGTGCCATGTTCAGTTTCTATGACAGCATAAAGCTCAGCTGGGTCTTTTTCCTGAGCTTGTGCCTGTATTTGTATAGCAAAGGCAAAAATGCCACTGATGATTAAGCTTCCGAACACTCTGAATAATTTCATTACTAATTTCCCGAATAGTTTTCTATATATCTGCATATCTGCATACCTGCTCTTGCTTATTATAAAGCTATTCAAGCCTTTGAGTTCAAGAACTTCGCAATTGCCGTGACCATAGGTTTCATAAAAAAGGTTCGCTCTGGCATTATATCAACTGCAATGCCCTTACTATTTAAGACATCTTTAACGACAGGACCAATAGCTGCGACATGACAAAGACTTAACCCTGCTCTTAGCTCGGCTTCAAGCTGATATAACTTAGCCACTTGAAATAAACGCTTGATCTGCGGCTGGGATGTGAATGCAATAACATCAACTTGCCCCTTGTGCATCGTGTTGATTAACTCAATAATTTTTTCATCATCCAGTTTATTAGCATAGACATAAGGCGCTACAGAACTCACCCTTGCCCCACGCTGTTCCAAATACGAAATAAGTTTTACATTAGGTTCCTCACCATACAACTGCACCGTAACATGTTTAGCTGTAATTTCCATTTCATCTATGCTGGCAATCACGCCATCAGTCGTTGGAATTTTGGCATCGAAGCTTGTTTCCAGCCCTACCTCTCGTAAAGCCTGATTAGGTTTAGGTCCCCGGCATAAGGTATCAACTCTACTTAAAGCATCTATGAAGGCTGTTTTCAAAGTATATTTCTCAGACAGGCTAATTAAGCGTCTGAGCCCTTCGCCAGTTAGCAAGATAAACATATCGGGGGGCTCGCTAATGAAACCCTCAATCCAGTCTAAAACAGGCTTTGGATCAGGCGCATCATGGATGGCAACCATTGGCACCGAAATAAGCTCTGCTTCACGTTTAATAAGCATCTGACTTAACAATAAGAGCTGTCTGTTTTCAGGCACCGCAACTACCTTACCCTTCAGACTTTCAATCGCGTGTGACATGAATTTCTCCACTTAATGAGTCCGGCTATTCGAAAAATGCCCTGCACATTGTGCATAGTATTAAACATAGCCCTCAACCAAAATCATGATAAAAAGGTAAAACTTTACCATGAGACATAATGAATTATTGGTCATATTGTGACCAATTTCACATTTATGTTACCTTTCGTGTTACCCGATCTTTATTTGTAGACTTTATTTTCATTGAATATCCACAAAAAAAGGCTGTATAGCCGTTTCACCTCTTACACAATTAGCGAAAATAAGTAACAACTTAGGATAAATTGTGAATTATTTTTAAAATGTGTTACTTTTTTTCTTATTTATATGTTACTATCGCCCTGCGTTTTCAAAAGAGACGTGTTAAAACATCCCACATTCTTATAAGGAGCACCGTGATGGAAAAAGTTGTAATGAGTACAGAAAGTTTAGAAAGTAGAGAAACAATAGTGGAATACATCAAATCAGCATTAAGCATATTAGCTATTTTGGTAATACCAGTATTAACCTTGTGGGCATCATTTGCTTGATAGCCCAAACCAGATTTAGACTCAGTTGAGAAGCTTACCCCCCTTTGCTCGACAACTGCTTTTTTAAGTAAATTACTATTCGCGCAGCCTGCTGAATCATCCCTTCTTTTCTAGGCTGCGCTTTTTTTTGCCTGCATTTTAAATATCCGTCAGTCTGCCAACAAAATTACAGGGCTTATGAAGACTATTGAGCTGCTCAGCAATTATTCCTTCCCAAGCTGTCTTGCATGCACCAGTCGAGCCTGGCATACAAAAGATAACAGTATCATTACTGAGGCCGGCAAATGCTCTTGATTGAATCGTTGAGGAGCCAATCTCCTGATAAGACAAAGCTCTAAACAATTCACCAAAACCATCAATACTAGCGTCCAATAAAGGTTTTATAGCAACAACAGTATTGTCGCGCCTTGTAAAACCGGTTCCACCTGTCACTAAGACCGCATGAATAGCAGTATCTGCAATTAAATTTGCAACTAATGCACGCAGACGATACACATCATCTTTACAGATATGCTTTTCCACCAGGTGATGGCCAGCTTTAACAAGCTCTTTTTGTAAATAGCCTCCTGAAGTATCATTTTCTTCAGTACGTGTATCTGACACTGTCACAACCGCAATATTTAATGGCACAAAAGATGCCTGTGCTTTATTATTAGCCACTCACTAACCTCCTGTCATATTCATAAATCTAACTATTTGCGGCTGTTCTTCATCATAAAAATAGTGGCGCAGTGGCTTGATGTCCATAGCTTCAATGATAGTCTGCTTTAGTAGTTCTGTATTTTCAGGCTGCTCTCTAAGTAGTTGCCTTAAATCAGTCGAATACTCATTGCCTAAACATAACAATAAACGCCCTTCAACAGTCACTCTTACTCGGTTACAGCTTTCGCAGAAATTGTGACTGACAGGAGAAATGAAACCAACTTTGCTTTGCTCTCCCTCAATTTCATAATAGCGTGATGGACCCGCTGTGTTCATATCTATTGGTCTTATTGCATAATGCTCTAGAATTTTTTTCTTCACATCCTCATTGGAAACCATTGTATCCATTCTTTCATGATCACTGATCTCTCCCAGTGGCATTTCCTCGATAAACGCAATGTTTATCCCTAGCCCTATGGCATATTTGAGCAAGTCAATAATTTCATGGTCATTGACCCCTCGTAAAATTACAGAGTTCAGACGAATACTATCAAACCCAGCAGCCACCGCAGTTTCAACCCCTTTTAATACCTGCTCCAGCTTGCCTGTACGGGTCATAGCTTTAAACTTTTCAGCATTTAGACTATCAAGACTAATATTAATGCGATTGACGCCGGCGTCTCGCAGAGGCCCTGCCATTTTTTTCAATTGGGAGCCATTGGTTGTTAGCAACAACTCATCCAAACCTGGTAAGCGCCCGATATTTTCAATCAAAGACATCACGTTATTTCTAACCAGAGGCTCACCCCCGGTTAAACGAATTTTATTCACGCCCAATTCAGTAAAAGCTGCTGCGACTTTGTATATTTCCTCTAGACTCAAAATTTGCTTTCGCGGTAAAAAAGTCATTTCTTCAGACATGCAATAAACACAACGAAAGTCACAACGGTCCGTCAGTGAAAGTCGCACATAGTCGATGTGACGACCATGTTTATCAATTAATGCTGTTGCAGGTTCAGGCATGCGTATACGCTCTATGTTTGCGAAGGTTCATTCTTGACGGCGAAGTGCAATAATACAGGAATTAAAAATCTGCCGCTAAATTTAACTGGCTGAAGCGACCATATAACTGGACACAGTGCATCAAGCACCCTTACCATTCGTTTATTCATTTTTTAGAAAGCACCTGAAGCAAACTACTCCTAATGTTTACATCAGCCGATTTAACAGCATTCTTTTTAACACTACAACTTGCTTTCATTACTACTTTAATTTTATTAATTTTAGGCACACCTCTGGCCTGGTATCTGGCTCATAGCCGTTGGCGCTATAAATTTTTGCTTGAAGCCTTGATTGCATTACCGCTGGTACTTCCTCCAACAGTCCTGGGTTTTTATTTACTACTATTGCTTGGTAATAATGGCCCCCTCGGTTACATGACGGCATCCCTTGGCGCCGAACCATTAGCCTTCAGTTTTAGTGGACTGGTAATAGGATCCGTTTTTTATTCTATTCCATTTGTTGTGCAGCCCTTACAGGATGCTTTTAACAATATCGGCCAAAGGCCAATGGAAGTTGCTGCCACGCTCGGAGCCTCTCCATTTGATCGCTTCATAACCATAGCACTACCTTTAGCCCGACAAGGTTTTTTGACGGCAATCGTGCTTGGCTTTGCTCATACCCTGGGAGAATTCGGCGTCGTATTAATGATAGGTGGAAACATTCCCGGAGAAACCAAGGTGCTTTCAATTGCGATTTATGAACATGTCGAAGCACTCGAATACACAAATGCTCATTTGTTATCTGCCAGTCTTATTCTCATGTCTTTCCTGATGTTAATAGCTGTTTACGCAATCAATGGCCGCTTTAGGGTTGTCAGGTTATGAGGATTAAAGCCCGGTTCCAGATAGCGCGTTCCGAAGTGCTAAATTTTAATTTTGATATATCCGCAGAAGGCATCACTGCAATATTTGGGGTATCAGGTTGTGGTAAAACATCATTGCTAAGAGTCATTGCAGGCCTTGAATTACATACGAATTCGACACTGCAGGTTGGCGATGAAATCTGGCAAGATGAAAATGTTTTCCTAGCCCCACATCAACGCTCCATTGGTTATGTTTTCCAGGAAGCCAGCTTATTTGATCACCTCTGTGTAAAAGATAATATTGAGTATGGCTTTAAAAGAGCTTCTGCGGACTCAAGAAACATCTCTGTTGAACATGTAGTTAGCTTATTAGAACTTCAATCCCTGCTGAATAAAAAGCCAGCCTTTCTTTCGGGTGGAGAGCGTCAGCGAGTTGCTATTGCCCGAGCTTTAGCAGCCAATCCAAGGCTGCTTTTGATGGATGAGCCTCTATCTTCACTTGATCAGGCGCGCAAAGCTGAACTACTGCCTTACATCGAGACAATAAACAAAGAGATGAATATCCCAATTCTTTATGTCAGTCATTCCAATGAGGAAATAGGTCGATTAGCCGACCAGCTTATTTTCATAGAAGATGCTGTTGTCAAAGCTTCAGGCGCGATCAGTGAACTACTGACTCGAAGCGATTTATCCCTTGCGCATCGACGTCAGGCTGAATCATTAATTTTTGCAAAGGCCGAAAAATATGATGAAGATTTCCAGTTAAATTACTTATCTTCTGAAGTCGGCACCTTTTTGGTGCCAGGAAAAAAATTACCACCCTCAAAAGAACTAAGGTTACGTTTAGTTGCTCAGGATATTAGTATCACACTGGAAGAACAAATCAACACGAGTATCCTTAATATTTTTCCTGCGGTTATTGATGAACTTTTTGTGGAAAGCAAGGCACAGCTGACTGTTCGATTAAGCATCAATAAGCTACCAGTATTAGCAAGGATCACAATGAAATCAGCTGAAAATCTAAAACTAGAAAAAGGTAAAAATGTTTTTGCCCAAATAAAAAGTGTTGCAGTCTTAGCCTAGACTACCAATAATTTTCTGTCGTAATTTGACCGGGTTTTCGCCTCAGATTCTTTTCAAAGCCCCTGCTTTTTAAAATCCCAACACAGTCTTTAACCATCTCAGGATTTCCGCATAGCATAATTTGGGAGTCTGCTGGGCTAAGCCTTAACCCAACTTTTTGCTCAAGGCTACCATCTTCCAGGCTGGCTGGTATTCTGCCTTTTATTGCATCCGGAAAATCTTCTCGGCTTACAAATGCTTGAAAGACGAACCTTTCTAGGTACTCTTGCGAAATCGCTTCAATTAAGTCCTGATAAGGTAAATCCATACTTGTGCGCACGCCTTCAACCAAGACAACATTTTTATACTTTTGCCAAACTTCTTCTGTACCCAGTATAGAGAAATATGGAGCTATCCCCGTGCCTGTTCCAATCATCCATAAATCCCGACTACTGGGAATTTCATCCAATATAAAAAATCCTTGAGCTTGATCTTTAAGAAAAACCTTGTCACCGCTTTTTAAATTAACCAGGGCATTAGAAAGTACTCCATCCGAGGCAACATAGAAAAAAAACTCGAGAGGCGTTTGGGCCGGGGAACTTAAAAGAGAGTAAGGTCTGGCAACTCTCTCACCATCAATATCCAGCGCCAAACTGATAAATTGCCCCGCAGAAAAAAGTGGAATATCCGCGTCAATTTTCAGAGTAAACAAATTCTGATGCCAGTGAATATTTTCAACTACCGTACCATCAATCCAGCTTGTCAAAATCTAAAATCCTCTTTAAATGAAAAGGTGGGCTCAACGAAGAAATTGAACGGTCCTACGTGTTAGAGCGATATCTCTCAAGAATTCTTCTTCGCTCAAGGTGTCTGACAGGGGGATTACATCCGCCAACTGATCCATAGTTCTCAGCGCATAATTATTATCTACCCAGAAACTAAGCAGCTCTTCTCGTGCCTGAGAAATTTCGGTCCTAAAGTTGCTACGCATGAACCTTTCTTTTAGAACATTACCACCGCCATAGCCAAAACCACCAAAGCCACCTATAAAATTTCCAGCTCCCAGAGCCAGATTCATATCCCAGCTGATTACAGTGAACTTTTCATCGACCAGATCATACCAAAGAAGAAAGTTGTGCCCGGGGCCGGACATGTCATCGAAATTTTGCAATATATCCTGAGTGGCGACATAACGAGCAAAACTATCAATGTCCACCCACTCTGCTAATTCATTTTCAAAAGTCTCTGCGTCGACATCTGTCAGCCACTTAAGCAAATTAATAATTGGGGTTACATCATAGGTAGATTTGGCATTGATCTGGTCAAAGTCGGATTCGTAACTCAATGGGATGTCGTCAAAGTAACGAAAGCGATTGGTGCTAGTCGATTTATAAAGTACTCCACTGCCCAAGCCTAGAGCCTCTGCGTAACGTTTATCTGGATTCTCTATTACAAGTCGGGTCACGCTAGGGTAGCCGTTAACGCTGAAATTGACCCAAGTAAAATCCTGGGATATTTGCCCGGAATCTGCAATGAGTTGTAAAGCAAGCGCTTCATTAATATTTGTACCACCAGTTCTTGCCGGCCTAATAGCCAGCTCTTCCCTACCCTGATAAGCAACATCTTCTTCGTATTCATCAAAACTGACAGCAAAAGGCAAGGTAGACGGATTATCAAATGTTGCATTGCTCATACGCCCAGACCTGCCCCAACCGCGTGAATTCCTGCTCAGCTCCCTTAAGGTTGAATTACCTTTTAACCTTATCCCAACATTTTCAATCAGGGTACCATCAATCGTAATGTTGGCAGGGACCCAAGTTTTGAGGCCTAAGCGTTGATAATCATTCATCAGAATTTGATAGTCCCCCGGGCTAATAAGCATCTCAATCTGATGAGGGACGTTCAAATCAAACAGATCGACATTGCCAATAATATTAAAGCGGGAATTAGTGGTTTGCTCCTGGCTCTCTTGAGTAAAAACGATAGGGTCAATACGAAAAGAGCCTAAAATTAACCCGGTGATTACCAGTACAAAGATGGAGCCAAAAATTAAACGACTGTTATGCCTGATGCGAACTGGAACAGTTCGTTGCCACCAAGAACGATCGCTAGTAGGGTGGTCGCTTTTTTGATTCCTAACCATGAGTCATTGCGCTTAAGTGATAAAAAGTATTTTATTCATAAACCCTGTTTGCATCTTAACATGGAAATTTTATTTTACTTTAGCCTCAGACCTCATCGATCTTATCGATCTCATTAGCATAAAGTCACTGATAGTAGAAATAGAGCAGTTAAAATTTCCCAGCAGCATCACAGATCAGTTTGGTCATAGCCGCTTAACACTGTTACACGTTGTCCGGTGTTTACTTCTGTAATCTGATTCACCAAATCCCGGGGTTCAACACTTCGATTTAGTTCTACGGTATAAAATAATTCCATTAAAGCCCCATTTCTAATTGTCTCAGTACTCACCAGCTCAAAACTCTTGGTCAATTTTATTAAGACATCTTCAACCAATTTATCAAAATCCCCTTCTGGAGGTATTTGTACTTTGACCACCTGCCGATGAATATTACTGGCAAAGGCATTTAATTTGGTCATTAACAGAATGACCACAGATATTGCTACTGTCGCCGCAATTGCCAAGACATAGAATTGAGTGCCTGTCGCCATGCCAATAGCCATAACCAAAAAGATAAAACCTACGTCACGAGTCTCTTTTAAGGCATTTCTAAATCGGACGACTGAAAAGGCTCCAACCAGCGCAAAAGCTCTGGCAATATTAGAACCAACAATCAACATGAGTACGGAAAGCACCATACAAACCACCACTAAGGTTTGTACATATGACTGGCTATATGAAATGTTGCGATGCGTAGCTCTATAAACCAGCCCCACAATTGTTGAAAGAATAAATGACAAAGCAAGGGCCAAGATGATATCCAAGGTGTTAAAGGTACCGGATAAATCAACAACATCGAAATTCATTTACTGTAACTCCCAGCGATAATTAACTTACATGTTTTATTGTAGGTAAGTTTCTTGCATGCAAGTTAGCTCTCACCCCATCTAAATTTGCTTCTATTGCTTTGCAATATTTTGACACACGAATAACATCCAAACTCATCTTTGCAGCAAGATCTGTAAACCATGTAGGTATACGTTCATTAGCCTTGACTTCGACTATAGATAAATATGGAGGAATAATAAATTTATTTTCTGCTCTTGACCCCAAATTAAAATCCTTATCTCGTCCCTGCACGCGATGATCCATGGTAATCCGAAGCCCAAGATCTGCATCAATTCCAACATAGGCTTCACGATGATAAGTGGTTATGACCGTGGGGCGTAAGTCACCCATTTCACAAAGCGCCAATACTTCATTAACGAAAGACTGCCGAACACCCGGATATTCCGGATCAGTCTTTTTATCACAAAGCATCCTGGCCTTGGCATAGGGCAAAGGGATTCTGCGTTTCTGTGTTACCCGGTTAACTCGTTGTTTAATTTCAACAAATACTATACTGTCATCATTAATACTATCGGGTTCACCATATACTCGAATACGCAATTTGCGCCTAAATCGTAGACCCTCAATCTTTTCCCAGTAAAACCTGAGATCATCGGAATCATAATAAAGACTTGTAATACGTTTAGAACGCTCATTCGCATAAGCATCTGCATCCATCCGTTGCTGCACACTTTCTTTAAATTCTGGTATTTGCGTTTCCGGCAAGAAATACTTTATTTCATAGCGGTTAAAGCGGTGTAGGGCACTGGCAGTGGCAGTCGCAGTAGATTCTCTCTCCTCTTCATACATCTTGCCGCTTTCCCCTAAAAGTTCTGATCATTTTATCGATAGGCATCTGTGACGGTTTATACTTCAAAATCTCAATCCAGCTTAGCGATGTCACCTCATAATGTCTAGATAAACAAAATACCTTATTTGATAGTATTTTTTTGTATTAATAAATCACGCCATCTTGTACGAGCTGCTTTTTATCTGATATAACAGACTCATGTCATCCTGGCTTCGCAACAACAAATTTATCATCCTACTGGCTTTACTGATCAGCCCTTCCAGTTCTTATCTATATGCACAACGTGAATTTCGGGTATTACAAAGCCTTGAGGGTGACGCCTATGCAGTTTTGCCTGATGACTATATGGTGCCAGGTGAGTTTGTGGTTGGTCGCCTGATGTACCCTTCCTATGGAGGGATGTTTGGGGGTGGTGGTAACTGGCAAATGGGGGGGACTAACTGGGCAGTCGATTATCCACTTGGCGACAGGACCTACGCGCGATTATTGAGACGTCTTACCACTGTTGATGTGCGCTCGGTTGAGCAACCGGTTAATCTTGATGATGGCGACGATATTTTCAATTGGCCTTTTCTTATAGTCGGCATGCCTGGAAGCTGGGATTTAACCGACAGCCAGGCTGTCAAGTTACGTGAATATTTGCTCAGAGGTGGTTTTTTATTGGCAGATAGTTTTTTTGGCACCAGCGAATGGTCAGGTTTTGTCTCCGGTCTCAGAAGAGTTTTCCCGGGCAGAGCAATCATTGATCTACCCGATGAGCATCCTGTATTTAATATTATTTATGATTTAAGTGACCGCAAACAAATAAGTAATATGCGTTCACTTTCCGGGCGTGGAGTTCCCTATCGTGCCGATGGTTATGATCCCCAATGGAAAGCTATTCTGGATGATAATGGTCGTGTGATGGTTGCCATATCATTCAATAATGATATGGGAGATTCCTGGCAGCACCAGGATAACCCTCTCTATCCTCAACAAGATGCGGCATTGGGAATACAAATGGGCGTAAATTACGCTATATATTCTTTAACTCATTAATTCTTTTTCAAAATAAGACTGCATCTGCGAAGATTTTTGCCAAAACCAAATTAGCCCAATCAAGCATAACAAGGCTGCGCTGATATTCGTCCAGAACAACCCATAATAATCAGCAAAAAACCCAATAATCAGCACCCCAATAGCCGCAGCGCCACGGGTAAGTGCAGCCCAAAGGCTTAACACGCGACCGCGTATTTCGTCATCAATACTGTTCTGCACCATGGTTTGACTGGAAACTGAACTTAAGGTGATAGTCCAACCAATCACAAATAGGGCGAATAATCCTACATAGACATCCGTCGTCCACGCAAAAACAGCCAATGCAATGATCGAAATAAAGCTGTTTCTCAGCATACTATTGACCAGGCCTTTGGCTTTGCCGCGAAGAGTAATATACATCCCCCCAATAACAGCACCCATACCTAAGACTGCCGTATAGAGAGCCAATTGTTCTGCTCCACCCTTGTATACAGCACCCACAAATGCCGCCAGCATTAAAGTCGCCGGCCTAATCCCACAAGCAAGAACGGTTTGCAAAATAAATATATGCCCTAGCGCAGGGATATTTTTTACATAATTAATTCCTTCAACCAGACCTTTTGTGAAACTATCCTCTGAATTATGGGCTTTCATGGCAGGCAGTTTGATATAGCACCATGCCAATAAAATAGGAATATATGAGATCGTATTGCAAATTACAGCAACCGATGTACCAAACAAGGCAATGACCACGCCTGCCAAAGCTGGACCAAGCAGCCTTGCCACATTAAACACCACTGCCGTAAAGGAAGACGCCGATACGATGTCCTTACGTTCAACTAAATTCGGAATAATTGCCATACGAATTGGCTGGTGGGTGGCTTGTAAAATTCCATCAAGCAGGGCAAAAGTAAACAGCACCTGTATGGAAATCAGGTCAAAAATGATGAGCATGAATAGCACAAATGAAACCAGCATCATTGTTGATTGATTAACAATTGTCAGCAGCTTACGGTTAACCCGGTCTACCCATACACCCATAATCGGACTAATTACTAGTAAAGGTCCCAGTTCCGCAAAGGCAACAGCGCCGACCCAGAATTCAGACTCAGTAATCTCCCAGGTTAACCAACTGATCGCCACCCTTTGCATCCAAAATCCAATAAGAGAAATGCTATTGCCACTCACATAAATAGCAAAATTTTTATTAGAAAAAAGTGAACGTAGCGCAGAAAGGTCTGCCAAAAGAAATATCTCTTTAAGTCAAAATTAAGGAAGTCTGTCTTTTATGGACAACACAATCGTGTCTTCCTGTTCGGCAATTACAAATGTCTCAGATAACGCCTGAAAATCACCGGATTGAGCAACTGCCTGACGTGCAATACTGGCTCCGACATAGGCCGTTGAGACAGATGACAAGTTAAATTGAGGCAGCATAGCCATACCTTCATTCAAGGTTACAGTCGTTGGAAGATCATCAGGACTTAACTCAATTGCAGCAAGAGGTGGCGTTCCCTCACTTCGGGCAAAAATAAACACTTTCATATCAGATTCGATTTGATCTCGAATGCTTTCGTCTATACTCACCGTAATTGTCAATTCCACTCCGTTGTCATCACCAATAGTCTCTTCTTGTCCTTCTTCGGCCAGATAAGATTCAATGGTTGCAATTCGTTGGTTGAGTTGTGTTATTTGCTCACTGCCTACAGGTAATTGGGACACCTGCCTTCGCCAGTAACTGGCGGCACCAGCAAGGTCTTCTGATAATAAGGCTTCAACCGCCAAAATACTCATAACAGCCTGTTCATTGGAGTTGAGTAGAAGTGCTTCATCAATGGTCTTTTGCACGGTTGGAGTAATGCTCGAATCAGCTAGCAAATACTGAGCTTGAGCCAACTGACCAAGTATTGCAGCCTTATCTTGTCCGGCTTCCATTTCATCTGCTAAAGCAGAAAAGACTCTTACTGCATCTGCAAATTCTTCCAGAGAAATATAAAGTGTTCCGAGAGTATAACCAGCCTGAACATCATCTTCACGACGCTGAAATCGTTGGTCCAGTACAGCTGCAATTTCATTTAAGGCTATTAATTGATCCTCAACTGATTGGCTGACATTGAGTTGATCCATCAACTCAGGGAGTATCAGTTCCGGACCAGAGCCAATACTTCGATATAACAATAAACTGCCTATTGGGATAAAAAACATCAAAACCAATGGGGCCAGTTTGGTATAGGAAGATGCAGATATTTTTTTACTGGCTTTTCCACTTTCCATATCAAACAGAAAGTTTCTTTCAAGCTCCAGTTTTAACTTTTCGAATTCATCCTGTTCAATTAATTTATCAGCCAGGTTATCTTCGAGCTCACTGATATATTGCTGGAACAGCGATATGTTTTGTTGTGCTCTCTCTTCACTTTGCAGTTTTGCTCCCTGATTGCGAAAGCGTAAAACAGGAATCAAGACAAACAATATTGCGACCAGCATTAACAATAATATATAAGTGGAGAGCATTGTCATTATTTAAATCTTATTCAATCCGAGTGCTTTTATGTCTGGTTTATTTTTGACTTGACAAGATATCTTTCAGCTTTTGTTGTTCAGCATCAGTCAGTTCAGTTGGTTTCAGGAGTTGGCTGGCTTTGCCCATACGCCAAACAATTAACAAGCCTGTCAATAATAAAAATAAGGGGGCGAACCAGAGTAAAAATGTCCCTGAATTTAATGGGGGACGATAATTTATAAAATCCCCATAACGTTCAGTCATAAACTCAATGATCTGATCATTAGATCTACCATCTAAAATTTGCTCATAAATCTCAGCACGTAAATCAGCAGCGATAGGCGCGTCAGAACCTGACAAATTTGAATTCAAACACATCGGGCAACGTAATTGACCACTTAATTCATTAAAACGTTCCTGTTGGGAATCATTATCAAACTGATAAACTTCTATAGCCGCATTGGCTGATAGAATGCAGACAGAAAACAATAAAAAAATTAAAAGTGGTCTATGCATAATTACTTGATGCGGGAAATAACTGGCGCAAATGTTTCTTCCCATATTTGATGATTGATTACACCAACATGGCGATATCGGATCATTCCGAAACTATCAACAATAAAAGTTTCTGGTGCTCCTGCAACCCCAAAGTCGATTCCCAGACTGCCATCCAGGTCAACAATAATTTTTTCAAAAGGTGAGCCTTTTTCTTCCAAAAATAAACGTGCTTCATCCAGGTCATCTTTATAATTAACACCGATAAAACTGACACCTTTTTCACGCTCGCTTATTTCAACCAGATAAGGATGTTCAATATGACATGGAGGACACCAGGTTGCCCAAAAATTAATAATCCTGATGCCTCCTAATAGATCTTCTGACGCAATAAGTGAAGTAGCTGCTGAAGCATTTAATTTAAGTCCAGGCAATGAAAACTCCGGTAAAGGTCGGTTAACCAAGGCTGAAGGCACCATATTTGGATTTCGCCCTAAGCCGAAAAGTAGAAGTCCAAGCATGGCGATAAAGAACAGTCCCGGAATTATCAATAAAGCACGCTTATTCATCAGGCCTCCGCAGAAAGATTAGTCTTAGTTGCTGTATTTACACTTAAGCCACTCTCACTTTGGGTTTCTTTAACCGGTTTTTTGCTGCGATATCGTTTATCTGTAATAGCCAGTACGCCACCAAAAGCCATGATTATGGCACCTAACCATATCCAGAGTACAAAGGGTTTATAGTGAATACGCACAACCCAACTGCCGTCTCCTCTTTCATCTCCCAACGCAGTAAATAAATCACGAAACAATCCGACATCTATTCCTGCCTCTGTTTGAGTTGCTCGAGTGGCATAATACAGACGCTTCTCAGGCTCCAGAGTGATATATTCATTCCCGTTTTGTAGCACTCTAATTACCGCGCGATCTGCTTGATAATTTGCTCCCTGCTGCAGGCTCACCCCTTCAAAAATAAATTCATAGTTGCCAATAATTTCTGAATCTCCGGGTGCCAATCGCACATCTCTTTCGACACTGTAATGGCTGGTCAGGCACACACCCAAAATAGTGACTGCCATTCCAAAATGAGCAAACTGCATACCGTAGTAACTTAAGCTTAAAGCCTTCAAGCCCTTGAAAAAACTTTCTTTATTTGACGTCTTATTGAATATATCTTTTGCTATTGAAAACACAATCCATAAGGCAAGGACGACCGCGACAATTGCCGAAATATTAAATTCCGATGTCACAACAACCGGAATGACAATACCAAAAGCCAGGCTTGCGATTAATACTTTTGACAGTTGTTGTTTTAAATACGCCACAGACGTTTTTTTCCAACGTGAGAAAGTCCCTATCCCCAAAGCAAAAGCCAACAACGCCATTAATGGGACAAAAATCGTATTAAAGTAAGGAGGCCCGATTGAAACCCGGTTGGCCTCACCATAAATTGCTTCGTGAATTAAAGGATACAAGGTCCCCAATAAGACAGCCGCAGTCGACACCACTAAAATGATGTTATTAATCAACAAAAGCACTTCACGTGAGGTGAGGGTATAGGAAGCAGAACCCTTAACGACTGGCGCACGTATAGCATAGAGCAATAAAGATGAGCCAATAACAACCAGCATAATGGTTAACAAAACCATGCCTCGCGCCGGATCTACGGCAAATGAATGAACCGAGGTGAGCACCCCAGATCGTACAATAAAAGCACCCAGTAAACTTAAGGAAAAAGCCGCAATAGCCAATAGTACTGTCCAACTCTTAAACACCCCACGCTTTTCTGTAACTGCCAGTGAGTGAATCAAGGCTGTGCCTACCAACCAGGGCATAAAAGAAACATTCTCGACTGGGTCCCAGAACCACCAGCCACCCCAGCCAAGTTCGTAATAAGCCCACCAGCTTCCCAGAGCTATTCCGATGCTGAGAAATGCCCAGGCAGCATTCGTCCATGGTCGGGTCCAGCGTGCCCAAGCGGCATCCAGCCTGCCGCTTAATAAGGCCGCTATCGCAAACGCAAACGCTACTGAAAAACCAACATAACCCATATACAAAAATGGTGGATGAACAATGAGACCGAAATCCTGTAAAAGCGGGTTTAGGTCAGTTCCATCAATGGGTGGATTTAATAAGGTACGTTCAAAAGGGTTTGAGGTCAGCAGCATAAACAATAAGAAGCCTACGAGGATAATGCCCATGACCGATAGCACACGGGCTAATATATCCTGTGGCAAATCTCTACTGAACAAACTCACGGCATAAGACCAACTGGAGAGAATCAGTACCCAAAGCAAAAGCGAACCTTCATGACCTCCCCATACCGCAGCAAATTTATAACGCTCCGGTAATAGGCTGTTTGAATTTCTGGCAACATAATTTACCGAGAAGTCATCTTTTAAGAAGGCGTAAGCCAGACAGGCAAAACTTAAAATCATGAACACCCATATACCGGAACTCAGGGGCCGGCATAGTGACATCCAAAGCTGGTTATTGGTGATTGCCCCGGCCATGGGTATAACGACCATCAGAGATGCCAGGCAAAAAGCTAGAATGAGTGAAAAATTTCCTAGTTCAGGGATCACAGGACGCTCCTGAAGCTTCCATAGCCGCTACCGATTCAGCCGACATATAATTCTCATCATGTTTAGCCAGAATTTGAGATGCCTGGAAGATACCATTACTATCAATATAACCATCTGCAACGACCCCCTGCCCTTCCCTAAACAAATCCGGCAGCACACCTGTAAAACTAACCGGAATATCTTGAGCGCAATCTGTTGCTAAAAACTCAACCAAGGTGCCTTCAAGCTCTCCTGTCCTGAGACTACCTGTTTTAACCATGCCTCCAATCCTGAAATTCTGACCGTCAGGAACTGCACCCTGCGCAACCTCGGTTGGTGTATAAAAAAAATTAATCCCTTCATTCAGGGCAAATAACACCAGACCTATAGCAATAGCTGAGCCTGCTACGATAAAACCGACAATTGCCATGCGTTGTTTACGTGGCGCTGCCATTTGTCATCTCCTTTCTATTTTGTTGAGCTTGCACTCTTTCTTGCTGTACTTGTTCACGCCGTAATTGTTGCTTCAGATACTTTTTCCTGGACAGGACTGGCTGCAAAATATTAAACACCAATACCAATACAAAAAATGCATAGGCCGACCAAACATAGGCGGCATAACCCCCCATTGATAAAAAATCACTGAAACTGTCAAAGCTTCCCATCAGGCTTTACCCTTGTTAATAGCCAAGGCAGCACCAAGCACTTCACCTACCCAATCAGCTTTACGTTCTCGAATCAAAATTTCGTTTCGTGTTCGTAAAATAATAGCGATTAAATAAAAACCAAATAAGCCAAATCCCACAAAAATAGCTGGTACCCAGATTTCAGGTGGGTTTGCTGCCGTATTACTTAAAGACAATGAACTGGCTCCTTGATGCAAGGTATTCCACCATTCCACAGAATATTTGATGATGGGAACGTTCACTACTCCGACCAGGCTCAATACGGCACAGGCCTTGCCCCCCGCGGTTTCCGAATCATAGGCAGAGCGCAAAGCCATAACGCCTATAAACAAAAACATCATTATCAAGGTTGATGTCAATCTGGCATCCCATATCCACCAGGTTCCCCAGGTCGGTATACCCCAGACAGATCCAGTGAACAAAGCCAAAGCTGTAAATGTCATTCCTACCGGGGCACAGGCTTTAGCGACCATGTCTGCCATCTTGATACGCCATATTAAAAAAGCCGCCGCCATAATCGCCATCATGTAATAACAGCCCATTGCGATAGATGCTGCAGGCACATGGATATAGGCAATCCTGTAATTTTCACCCATCTGATAATCCGGAGGTGTAAAGGCCAAACCCCAAATCAATCCGATACCAAGTAAAAACGTAGTCAGCGCTACCAGCCAGGGCATCAATTGTCCGCTAATGGTATAAAACCATTTGGGGGAACTTAATTTATAAAGCCATTGCCACATAAACTAACCTTATTATATTACCCATTCATTTTATTCATTAACTTACGCTGATTCTTAAAGCTGCGATTATCGCAAGTGGCGCCAGGCTGATAGCCAAAACCAGCATCGCACCCAGCAGCGCCAACAGACCCGCAATTCCCAGGCTATTTAAAGCTGAATCAATTACTCCCGTACCAAATACCAGCACTGGCACATAGAGCGGTAATATTAACACAGCCAACAATAAACCACTCCTAGAAAGACCGACAGTTAACGCCATCCCAACAGCACCAAGTAAGGTTAAAATTGGAGTACCAATTAACAAGCTGGCAATCAATGGGAACAATCCTTCCCCAGGTAGCGCCAGCATGCTGGCAAACACCGGCGCCAATATGACGAGCGGCAAACCTGAAACCAGCCAATGACTACCAACCTTAGCTAATATAATGAAATATAAGGGCTGTGGGCTTAATAACAATTGCTCCAGAGAGCCATCTTCGTAATCTGAGCGAAACAGACTGTCCATTGAGAGCATAACCGCCAATAAGGCAGTCACCCAAATGACCCCCGCAGCAATCTCCTTTAAAAACAATTGATCTGCCCCAACCCCTAAAGGAAATAAGCTCACCGCAATCACAAAAAACATTAATGGGTTGATAATGTCACCAGGACTGCGTAAGGCTATTAACAACTCACGACGCAATGTAGCTTTGACTAGATTCATGCAGCTGCCAAACCTACCATTGCATCAAGATCAACTACCTGAATTGGATAATCTATCTGCAAACTGTGGTGCGTCGTTAAAATTATTGCGCCTCCGTCTAAAGCATGCGTAGTTAGCAAAGCTTCTAACTCCTTCACCCCTTGTTTATCAAGGGCTGTAAAGGGCTCATCAATTATCCATAGCTTTGCCTGACTCAATAGCATACGAGCCAGGCTAACCCGCCGCTGCTGACCTGCTGACATTAAATAACAAGGCATATCCTCATAACCATAGAGGTTAAAACTATTCAGAACGGTTTTAATTTGATCGGTATTTCTCAGCCCCCTTGACGCACAAAACCAACTGAGATTTTCTTTGGGACTAAGAGTTTTGTTTATCGCAGGAGCATGTCCAAGATAAAAAACGTCATGGTTAAATTCCTGACGAGCTTTGCCTTGCTCTTTACAGCGCCAATGTATTTCGCCAGAAAATTCATCATTTAATCCACAGAGAATCCTTAGCAAGGTGGTTTTCCCGCTGCCATTAGAGCCTTGTATCTGCCAGACCTCGCTTTCTGCCACGCTAAAGTCCAGATTCTGGAAAAGAATCCGCTCATCACGTTCACAATATAGATTTCTAACCCTTAGCATCATTATTCACTTATTCTTAATTTCAGGACATTATAACTTACTGAAAAGCCGTAAGTTCATGAAACAAAAAAGGAAATTCCAGGTGATAAATATTCTTTTTCTATAAGGGCCTTAACAGCCTGATGTTCACAACAACAATGAGACAAAATGTACGTTTATGAAGCCGCTTATTTTTACTAAGTGAGTGAATGAAGCCTTGCTTTAAGCGAGCTATTTGCAAGCGCAATTGTGATATTGGCTATCCCCGGGGAGGTGTAACCCCGGTCTGCCCCATATATTTACCCTGACGATCTTTATAAGTGACTTCGCACTGCTCATCAGACTCATAAAATAACATCTGAGCCACCCCCTCATTCGCATAAATTTTGGCTGGCAGCGGTGTAGTATTTGAAAATTCCAAGGTTACATGGCCTTCCCATTCAGGCTCAAGAGGGGTCACATTAACGATGATGCCGCATCGGGCATAGGTGGATTTGCCCAAACAAACCGTTAACACATTAGAAGGAATTCTAAAATATTCAATCGTTCTGGCCAGCGCAAATGAATTGGGTGGAATAATACAATAGTCTTCATCGATACTGACAAAACTGGTTTCATCAAAGTTTTTGGGGTCAACAACGCTAGTAGTGTGAACATTGGTAAAAATTTTGAACTCAGTTGCGCAACGAACATCGTAACCATAACTGGAAGTGCCATAGGAAATAACTTTTTTGCCACCTATTTCTTTGACCTGACCAGCCTCAAACGGCTCAATCATGCCTTTATTTTGTGCCATCGTACGAATCCATTTGTCAGATTTAATTGTCATACTTTCATTTTCCAGTTTTACTTAATTGAAATTAGTTGATTTTCCTACGCGCTCCAAGCGGTTCAAAAAAATGCACATATTACGCAGTTAGGGCTAACTTTGACAGTATAAAATTTGCTATAATATATCCGCTTTTTTAGAGTCTAGCAGCAGCAATCTACTTACAGGGTCGTTACGTATATATTAAATACTAAACACTTATCGGGAGTTTTAAAATGAAGTTCAAACTGATAATAGCATCAGGTCTCTTTCTATCAATTTTTTCTGGCAACCTACTGGCTCAAGATGTTGAAGCCGGCAGACTTCTCTATGGCGTATGCAGCGCATGCCATGGCCCTAATGGAGAAGGCCTGCAAGCCTTAAATGGCCCTAGAATCGCTGGACAACAAGCTTGGTATACCGAACGCCAATTACAAAATTTTAAATCTGGTGCTCGCGGTTCGGACCCTCGCGATGTTTATGGCCAACAAATGGCACCAATGGCGCAAACCTTGACGACTGATAAAGCCATTAAAGATGTAGCTGCTTATATTGAGTCTTTGGGCGGCTAACTAGGTAGTTATTATCTGCTATTACAGAAGCGCCCCAAACATTGGCGCTTCCATATTAGCCTTATTAGCGCTTAAGCCTAGCATCCACATCATCAGGAAGCCCCGTTAAAAAAACGGGGCTTTTTTTATTCTAGTCAACACTAACAAAATGCACTATTAACAATTGGGCCGACCTTTGCCCTCTGAATTCATTAACCTGAAGCTTATAAGCCACTTCGACACTGCTTAAAGGTTGTTTCAATATATCGGCATCAACATTAAAGGCTATCGCATCAAACACTGCTTCTGACTCTGCAAGTTTCAAAAGAAACTTCAAATGTTTTTCCCCTAACACCCTGGCTTCAATAACTTCAAAACTTCCTGTAAACAAAGGCTCTGGATATTGCTGCCCCCAAGGCCCTGCATCCTGTAATAACTCGGCAAAGTCGAGATTTAAACAATCTTCCCCCAAACAACCATCTGTATAGACTAACTGCTCAAGCATTGAAGCATCAACCAATTCAGTTAATTCAGCCGCTAGCGCTTTTTTGAAAGCCGGGAAGTCCTGTAAACGAAGACTTAGTCCTGCTGCCATTGCATGGCCTCCAAACTTAGTAAGCAAACCTGGATTATTAGTCGCAATAAGATCTAATAAATCACGAATATGCAAACCTGGAATGGAACGAGCAGAACCTTTTATTTCATCATCATTATCACTTGAACGGGCAAATACAATAGCAGGTAAATGAAATTTATCCTTAAGACGTGATGCCAAAATACCGACTACTCCCTGATGCCAGTCAGCATTAAATAAGCAAATACCTAAGTCGTCATTGCTTTGTATATTAACCTCATCAAGCAGTTTCAATGCTTCAGTTTGCATTGACTGCTCAATACTTCTTCTGTCTTTATTTAGATCATCAAGTTGTTGAGCTAACTGGTAAGCCTTGTGGGGATTGTCAGTCAGCAGACATTCAATTCCCAAGCTCATATCATCAAGACGACCTGCCGCATTCAGGCGCGGCCCTAATACGAAGCCCAAATCCCCGGCATTAATATTTTCCCTGTTTTTACCAGCAAGGTCCAAAATAGCAGTAATGCCGGCGCGACAATGACCAGTCCTTATCAGATTGACGCCATGTTTAACCAAACAACGATTATTTCTATCCAGGGGAACAACATCTGCAATTGTGCCCAGTCCAACCAGGTCCAGAAACTGCATCATGTTAGGTTCTGGTAATTTTTCAGTAAACCAGTTTTCGTTTCGCAAAGTGGTACGCAGAGCCAGCATTAAATAAAAAACAACACCTACCCCCGCGAGATTTTTGGATGGAAAGGGGCAGTTATATTGATTAGGATTTAAAATGCATTCTGCTTCTGGCAATGTGGCTGCTGGAAGATGATGATCGGTAACCAGAACTTTTATGCCGAATTCCTGAGCTTTTTTTACCCCATCGAAGCTAGCAATGCCATTATCCACAGTAACAATAAGTGCCGGTTGCCTCTGTCTGGCCACTTCAACTATTTCAGGTGTCAGTCCATAACCAAATTCAAAGCGATTTGGCACCAGATAGTCAACTTGAGTAAACCCAAATTTTTCCAAACAAAGCTTTAATAAGACAGTACTTGTCGCACCGTCTGCATCAAAATCACCGATAATAAGTATTTTATTTTGCTGCTTTAAACACTCGAGAAGCAATCCAACTGCAGTATCAATATTTAATAAAAGATCCGGTTTAAGCAGATCACTAATAGCAAGAGTATGATCTTTTTTATCTGTAGCCCCTCTGCTGAGAATTATCTGTTCAAGCACAGGATGCAAATCCTCTATCTCTTCAGTAGAGACTAATACTTCCCTAGCTTTTAATTTCATGGCTTGCTGATCTAATTCCTGTGCGCTCGGCCTTATTGTGCTTCTTCAAGCTGCAATTGTCTTTTTAGCACTTTACCCAGATTTGATTTTGGCAATGACGGTCTAAACTCTATAATTTTAGGGACTTTATATGCCGACAACTTTCTTTTACAAAAATTTAAAAGTGCATCTGTACTCAATGCCGGATCTCCAGAAACAACAATCAGTTTAACCTGCTCAATACCCTCGGAATTTTTAACACCAATAACAACGGCATCTTTTACCCCAGGATAGAGAGCGACCATACTTTCAATTTCCATTGGATAAACATTAAATCCAGAAATTATGATCATATCTTTCAATCGGTCAATTATTTTTAAATTTCCAAAGGCATCAATGCTCGCAATATCGCCAGTTCTTAACCAGCCATCTTTGTCCAGTACATTAGCGGTTTCTTCCGGCTGTCGCCAATAGCCCTGCATGACTTGTGGGCCACGGACACAAAGCTCTCCCTCTTCTCCCTGAGCAAGAGTAAGGCCATGCTGATCAATAACTTTTAATTCCGTAAACGGCAGCGCCTTACCGATGCTGTCAGTTTGAAAATCCTGATACGTGTTACATGCTACAAGTGGAGATGTTTCTGTCATACCGTAGCCCTCAAGAATTCTGCAGCCAGTCACTTTATGCCAGTGATCAGCAATATCCTTCGACAAAGCCATGCCTCCTGTTGTGCAAATAGACAATTCTGAAAAATCTACTTTTTTAAATTCAGGATGCTCACACAGTTTTTTAAATAAGGGATTGATGCCACAGAAAATATTTATCTTGTAAGGTTTTATGTCTCTTATAAATAGTGAAATAAATCTTGGATTGACTATCAAAATATTGTGATAACCCATCAACAGGCTAAAAAGCATATTCACGGTAAAGGCATAGACATGATAAAGCGGTAGAGGAGCGACTACTATCGATTCAGTGGCAGGACAATCCTCTCCCAACTGGGTTTTTAATTGTAAAAAATTCGACAATAAATTCCTGTGCGACAACATGCTGCCTTTGGAAATACCAGTTGTGCCCCCGGTATATTGGAGTATTGCCACCTGATCCAAGGGTATAGCATTCGCCTGTTTCAAGTTGCAGTCAATTTTTGCTTGCTCACCCAAACTCAGCGCCTTTCTGAATTTTTGTAATTTGGGATATTCCAAACAAGATCGATACCCCCCAACGAAGCGCGCAAATGTATGAATCAGGGAACTTTTTAAGGGATGATGTAAATCCGCAATATTCGTAATAATCACTTCTTCGAGGTTTGTTTGTTCCTGAATATTCAAATACGTTTTTGCACAGCCTGAAAAAACTATTAAAGCCTTAGCGCCGGAATCATTTAATTGATGTTCAAGCTCATCTTCCGAATATTCAGGATTGGTGCTTACCACAACCATGCCGGCTTTGAAAACTGCAAGAACTGCAATGGGGAACTGAAGTATATTGGGTAGCTGGATAGCGACTCTATCCCCGCTTTGTAGTTGCGTATGTTTCAATAGATAAGCAGCCAGATTATCACTTAAGTCATCCAGCTCTCGATAGCTTAACGCTCTTCCAAGTAATGTATAGGCTGTCTGGTCAGCAAATTTTTCACAAGCATCACTGATTTGACTGATAATATTTCCGGGTATTTCTAGCAACTACTCACCTTTGATTACTAGCCGCACTTGAAAAACGACAGACTAACCTAGACATAAGAAAATGTGGACAAAAATTGAAAATTTGCATAGTTCCCAGCCTGCAGACAAACAAGCTGGAACTTTTGGGTATAAAACTAACCTAAGTGCAAATCCAGCATATTAAAAACGTAATCCCTAAACCTAGTATATAACCATGAAAATTACTATGAAAAAGACCATTAACTTTTTACTTGTCAGTGCAGCGCTAGCCAGCGCAGCCTTAATCCAGTTTTCTCAAGGTGCACCAGAGTATCTTAGCTTTCAGACAGAAGATGAAGCGAACAACATTGAGATATATAGTAAAGCAAGTCCCTCCGTAGTCTTTGTCACCAATACAGCCCTGGTCAGAAACAATCCTTTTTCTCGAAATGTTCAAGAAATACCCCGTGGTGCAGGTACCGGCTTCATCTGGGACAAAAGCGGATTGATAGTAACTAACTATCACGTTGTTCAAGATGCCAATAGAGTAATGATCAGACTTCAGGATCAGAGTAGCTGGGAAGCAGAAGTGGTCGGTTTGTCTCCCGACAAGGATCTTGCCTTGCTTCGCATTAATGCTCCATCAGAAAAACTGACCCCATTACCTCTTGGCGAATCATCATCACTCCAGGTAGGGCGGAAAGTTGTGGCGATTGGCAACCCTTTTGGGCTGGATACCACCTTGACCGTTGGAGTCGTCAGCGCCCTGGGTCGAGAGATGACTTCATTAACCAATAGAGCAATCCGTGATGTGATTCAGACCGATGCCTCAATAAATCCCGGCAACTCAGGAGGGCCGCTATTGAACTCCATGGGGCAACTGGTCGGAGTAAATACCCAGATTTTAAGTCCCTCAGGCGCCAATGCCGGTATAGGCTTTGCTATACCTGTTGATACAGTCAAAAGGGTTATACCGCAACTTCAGGAATTTGGTCGTGAAATCCGTCCGGTTCTGGGAATTTCAAATTTAAATGACACCATCAGTCAGCAAAATGGCATCCAGGGGGTCATTGTTGGAGATGTCACTTCAGGCCTTGGCGCTCAGGAAGCTGGTTTAATTGGTTTACAGCAGGATGAACGCGGAAATGTCATGCTTGGCGATGTCATCGTCGGCATTGAAAACATGGATGTCACCAACAATGATGACTTGCTTAATGCTCTGGAGCAATTTCAGCCTGGGGACGTAGTCGAAGTATTAACCAGACGTCGCAATAAGAGTGAAATGTCATTTGAGGTCGAACTATCTGAACCATTGTAATCTTTTTCCCCTTTTAAGCCTTTCTAGCTGAACTTACCTCAGATTGGCCGGAAAAACTTGCTTTTATTTTTTAATAAACCATACAATCATCCCCCTTCGTATTAGTCGTAAATATCAACTGGTATAAATCTAATATCCGCAGGGGGGATTATGAAAAGTATCAACCTTATTAAGATGCTTGGGTTCAGCATCATATCAATGGCTAGCACTATTGTTGCAGCACAGGAGATTAATTTCTCAGGCGATTGGAGTGCTATCTATCACGAAGATGCACCTGAGCGGATCCCTGGCCCCCCCTTGTCAGACTTCGCAGGACTTCCTCTGAATGAAGCCGCCATCATGCGCGCCAACACCTGGGACCCCAACCGTATTTCAGTGGTCCCAGAATTCCAGTGTCGCGAACATGGTGGAGACTACTCCATGCGCGGTCTGGCACATATGCGTATCGAACGAGTTATTGATCCAAGATCCCAACAGGCAATTGCTTTTAAAACCCGCATGAATTTTCACAATCAAGAAAGAACCATATGGCTTGATGGCCGTGATCATCCTCCTGCCGACGCTCCGCACACTTGGGACGGTTTTTCTACAGCCCATTTTGAAAACGGCATGATGGTTGTATATACAACCCATCAAAAACAAAGCTATACCCGTCGTAATGGAGTCCCTGCCAGCAGTGAACGGACCTTTACTGAATACTGGTATCTTCATGAAGATTATCTAACTGTAGTAACTGTTGTCGATGACCCTGTGTTCTATACAGAGCCTCTCGTTAGAAGTCAGAATTGGGTGATAAATCCTGCATTACGAATTACCACCAATAACTGTGAATATGTGCTGGAGACACCCATTGGTGACGATGGGCAAATCGTTCCTCATTATCTGCCAGGTCAAAACCCCTTTCTGACTGAAACTGCGGAGATATACCACTTGCCCTATGAGGGAATGATGGGAGGCCCTGAAACCATGTACCCAGAGTTTCGTGATCAATTAGGTGAACCCTTGGGTGATAGCCGCTTCTGTACACTAGATTGCGAATAAGCAGCAAAGTCGAGGAATAAACTAATGAATAAGTTATTACATGCAAGTAAAACCATCCTACTAGCTACTCTATTATCTACATCCCAATTTTTATTAGCCCAAGAAAATGAACTGCAGCTTTTACACGTGCAGGGAAATGTCTATATGCTATCCGGTGCAGAAGTCAACGTTACAGTTCAAATTGGTGAAGAGGGCATTGTTTTTGTCGACACCCCCGACGAAGAAACAGCCCCGGCAATGATAAACCTGATACAGGAAATCACGAGCCTGCCTGTATTATATGTGATCAATACTCATCTGGATGAAGCCCACATCTCTGGTAATGCCATGCTCAGCAGAATGGGATATCGATTAAATGCCAATCTCGCAAGCTTTGGTCCGCCAGGGGCTCCACAAACTACAGCTATAGCCGGTGCATCTGGTGGCGTTACCCTATTGGCCCATGAAAATGTTCTAAACCGTTTTTACCTTACTGATCACAATATTGAGCGTCTAGACCTTACCAGTACATACTTTATGCCTACTAAGGATTTCTATCAGAATGGTGAAGGTATTGTTGTTTATCACATGCCCAACGCTCATACAGATGGTGACAGCATTGTTTATTTCCGACGTTCAGATGTTATCAGTACCGGCGATATTTTTACTCCAGGTCAATATCCTGATATCGATACTGAGCGAGGCGGAAGTGTTCAAGGTTTAGTTAAAGCTCTCAATTTTCTAATTGAACTTATTGTCCCAGGGCCAATGGCAGAAGCAGGTACATATGTAATTCCTGGCCATGGTCGTATCGGAGATGAAATTGATGTCGTCGAATATAGAAATATGGTCTATATCGTTATGCAACGAATTGAAGCATTGATTGATGACGGCATGAACTTAAGACAAATTATCTCATCGCGCCCTACTCTGGATTATGACACTGAGTTTGGTGGCGCTCGTGGCGGACCAAGTTCAGAAGAATTTATTACGGCAATTTATACCAGCCTGACTACAGAGATGTAAGGAAGAATTTATGAAAAACATATTTAAAGCACTCCTCACAACTATAACTTTATCCAGCATCCTATTTGCACAGGCACAAGAGCCCGCAGAAAGAGATGGAACATCAACTCTTCCAGACTTTGGTTTAGATGGCCCAGGACAGGAACAAGTTTCCGGCAGAGCCGGTGCACCAGTTGATCTGACTGGCACCTGGGTTAGCATTGTCACGGAAGACTGGCGTTATCGTATGGTAACTCCACAAATTGGGGACATAGCGGGCATTCCTGTCAACGAACAAGGCAAAGAGTATGCGCTGAATTGGCGACCTGAAATGGATGAAGGTAATGAATGTCGTGCTTATGGTGCTGCGGCCATTATGCATGAACCAGGGCGCATAAAAATTTCATGGCAAAATGATGAAACACTAAAATTGGAATTTGATGCCGGGCGTCAGATCCGATATCTAAATTTTGACCTTAGTGTTGCAGCAGGTGAACCTTCAAGACAGGGCCATTCTATTGCGAGATGGGAAGCTCCGAGAGGACAGAAAGTTTCGCCTGGCATTACTAATGTCGTCCCTATTGGTCAACAGTTCCCTCGCACAGAAATGGTGAGTAATTCACTACAAGTCGTCACTAACAATCTTATACCAGGCTATTTACGCAAAAATGGTTTGGCTCATAGTGACCAGGTGGAAGTACGTGAATACTATGATTTGATTACCATTCCGGATGGGTCTACCTGGTTGATCGTTGACATTATTGTAGAGGATCCTGTTTATCTCGAAGCTCCTTGGTTCACTAGTATGAACTTCAAAAAAGAAGCAAATGACTCCAAATGGAATCCTCAGGATTGCTTCGTGACAAATCCTGGATGGTAGATAAAAAACTAAATCACCTTATTTTATTTTGATCAAAACAGAAACGGCTTCCTGCTTAAAATTCAGAAAGCCGTTTTTTTTAACCTTAGATCGCTTTAAAACCTTACAAACTTTGTCTGATGTACTTTTCAACTTTTGAGAGTTTATTCGGCATAACGACATAATTTTCTTCACGCTCCAACAAGTCACTCAAGTGCTGCGGCAAAGCCGGCATGAACAAACCCGCTTTTGTAATCGCTTCCGAAAACTTGACCGGATGAGCTGTTGCCAAAGTTATCATTGGCGTTAGGTCATCATTTTTACAAAGCTGTGCGGCTTTCACGCCAATTGCGGTATGAGGATCCAAGAGATAACCCTGACTATCAAACACCTCTTTAATCACCGCGCAGGTTGTTTCATCATCAACACTTGCCGAATCAAAGATAGCTTTGGCAAATTCCCATTCGCTGCCTGAAACCTGATGAATATTACTGCTTAAACCATTTACAAAACCAGTGACTTTTGCAGTGTCACCATTAAACATATCGAAAATAAATCGCTCAAAATTACTCGATACCATGATGTCCATACTGGGTGATAGACTGGCTTCAAGGCTACTCAGGTTGTACTGATTTTTACTGATAAAACGATGCAAAATATCGTTTTTATTGGTTGCGATGATTAACTGCTTGATGGGTAATCCCATTTTTTTTGCCAGATAACCAGCATAGATGTCACCAAAATTGCCGGTGGGCACTGAAAAAGAGACGGATTCATTGCGATCAATAAATTTCAAGGCAGCATAAAAATAATACACAATCTGCGCCATTATTCTGGCCCAGTTTATAGAATTTACCGCAACCAATTGGTAGCCATCCGGCAGAAAACTTTGATCTGAAAACGCCTGCTTCACAATTTGCTGGCAATCATCAAAATTTCCAGAAATAGCAATATTATGAACATTGTCTCCAAGCACAGTGGTCATCTGTTTGCGTTGAACTTCTGACACCCGGTTATGCGGATGCAGGATAAAAATATCAACAAATTCTGAATGTTTGCATCCTTCAAGTGCAGCCGAACCAGTATCACCTGAAGTCGCACCTAATATAGCCACATGCTGCTGGCGCTTTGTTAAAAAATAATCCAGCAAACGTCCGAGCAATTGCAAGGCAAAATCCTTAAAGGCTAAAGTCGGTCCATGAAATAATTCCAACACCCATTCGTTATTATTCAATGCATGCAATGGTGCAACTTCAGGATGGCTAAAGTCAGCGTAAGTATCAATCACCATCTGTTTTAGTACCTTATCCTCAATAGCCCCAGCAACATATAAACGAATAACTTCATAGACAAGGTCAGCATAGCTCAGGTTTTTCCAGCTTAAAATTTGCTCACGACTCAGTTGTGGAACTATTTCAGGAATAAATAACCCGCCATCAGGTGCTAAACCCGTAAGGACAACTTCTTCAAAATTTTGTGGTTCGCATTGACCACGAGTACTTATGTATTTCATTTTATTCTGTCTTACTTTTCATTTAAAAATAAAGACCAGGTTTATTCGTCGAGCTCCGCTACTCGAATACGCGTGATTTTAGCAGTCACAGCATCAAGCGCTTCCAGTTCAGTAATTGCTTTATTCATTACAGATTCTTGAATTTCATGAGTCATAATAATCACTGAAATCGCATTGTGATCTTGCCCGGATTTATCAGGGTCTTTTTGTATCATCGCATCAATACTTATTTCATTATCACCTAATATTTCGGTGATATCCGCTATAACACCCACTTTATCCTGAACCAAAATTCGCAGGTAGTAGGCACAAATTATTTCTTCTATTGGCAGTATTCTGGTTCCTCTGAGAGAGCCCGACTGGAAACCTAAAGCAGGAATTTGTTCTGGTTCTTCCTGCAAACAATCCATCCGCCGCACTAAATCAATAACGTCAGCAACCACGGCCGATGCTGTAGGTTCAGCACCTGCCCCGGCACCATAATAAAGGGTTGAACCCACTGCATCACCATGCATTAATATGGCGTTCATGACTCCATCAACTTTAGCAAGTAAGGCTTGTTTGGCTATCAATGTGGGATGCACTCTTAGATCGATGCCCTTTTCAGAAATGCTACTGATACCTAAATGCTTAATGCGATAACCCAGCTCACTCGCATATTTCAAATCTTCAGGTGTTATCTGACTGATACCTTCTGTATAGGCTTTTTCAAGATGCAGCGGGGTGCCAAAGGCCAGTGCGGAAAGTATGGTTAGTTTATGAGCAGCATCAATTCCTTCTACATCATAAGTAGGGTCTGCTTCCGCATATCCCAAGTCTTGTGCTTCTTTCAAAACATCTGCAAAGGGTCGGGACTTTGATTGCATTTCAGTCAAAATATAATTGCCGGTGCCATTGATTATTCCCGCCAGCCAATTAATTTTGTTGGCTGCCAAACCTTCCCTGACCACTTTAATGATAGGAATTCCTCCTGCTACAGCTGCTTCATAACCAACGATGACATTGTTTTCGCGGGCGGCTTTAAAGATTTCATTGCCATAAGTAGCAATAAGAGCCTTGTTTGCAGTGACCACGTGCTTGCCGTTTGAAATGGCTTCCAGCACCAGATCATAAGCAAATTCTGTCCCGCCGATCAATTCAAGCACAATATTCACAGCGGGGTCTCTGGCAACGGACATGGCATCGCTGGTGATTGTTACATCATCCACATCTTGCCCTTCCTTTAATGCCAAGGCTGCAATATGCGAAACGCATAAACGTTTCCCTAAGCGACGAGAAATTTCTTCTTGATTGCGTTTGAGTACTTCATAACTGCCGTAGCCAACAGTACCCAAGCCACAAATACCAATATTGATTGGTTGCAAGCTAATCTCCTGAATTCTTTTGAGTTAAATTAACTAAAGGGAAAGGCTTATTCGGCTTCGAACAAAAATGCTGCCAAGTCATCGGCAGGCACATAGCCAGGTACAGAAGATCCATCTTCAAACACCAAGGTCGGCGTGCCTGTTACTCCAACTTCCCTGCCTAGTTGATATTGTTCAGCAACCGGATTTTCGCATTCAACCAGAGGAATCGCAGCTCCTCTTGAGACCGTTGTGAAAATTAAATTCCGATTTTCAGCACACCAGGTCGAAACCATTTTGGGGTAGGTGACCTCGTCCAAACCGCTACGAGGGAAAGCCAGGTAGCGAATAGTAATACCATATTGATTAAGCTTGGAGATTTCACTGTGCAGGCGCTGACAATATGGACAATCAACATCAGTAAACACAGTAAGTATCGCTCTGGATTCGCCATCTGCAGGATAAATAATCATATCAGCTTCATCGACAGCTGCAATCAGCTCACGGCGTATCTCATTACGTCGCCCTTCACCCAGGTTAACAAAACCATCAGATGTTACCTGATAGAGGTCACTCGGGAGGAAGTATTGTGCATCGTCGCTGGCAAAAATAGCCTGACCATTTTGAATTCTGACCTCATAGAGGGCATCCACAGGGCTTGGAATAATACTTTGGATGTCTATTCCGGGCTGTGTTTCTAGTAACACTGAGCGTATTGCTGCAACCTCGGGAGTATCATCAATCAGACTACTTGAAATACCCTGCGCTAGAGCTTGTTGTGCAAGAGGAAAAAAAAGCAATGACAGAAAAACTGACAGAACTTTGCCAAACAATATTTTAGGAAGATGAATCGACATGTTTGCCCCTTTTACCTTGGCCTGGATTCTATATTGTCCAGGCCAGTTTGTTTGCAGGCATTGTAACAAGTCGCCAAGCGACAACGCAAAATTGCCTAAGCAATTAAGCGTCTTGTCCTGCTTTTTTATCCAGTTTTTCAGAAATACGAGCAGCTCGACCAGTCAGCTCTCTTAAGTAATAAAGCTTAGCTTGACGAACATCGCCACGACGTTTCAGTGTAATGCTTTCTATTAACGGGCTATGAGCCTGAAATGTTCTTTCCACCCCAACGCCATGAGACATTTTTCTAACTGTGAATGCTGAATTCAATCCACGGTTACGTTTGCCTATGACAACGCCTTCAAAAGCCTGTAAACGCTCACGATCACCCTCTTTAATACGCACTTGTACAACAATTAAGTCGCCGGGACTAAATTCAGGGATATCAGTTTTTAACTGATCTTGCTCAACTTTTTGAATAATAGCGTTCTTGCCAGTCATCTTCTTACTCCAGTTTACTTATCCAGCTTAACTATTTTGTAGTTTTGGATAATTATCAATATTTATCAATCTTGCTCACTGATGAACTCGTTTAGTAAAACCTTCTGTTCATCATTTAAATTAAACTCATCTAACAAATCCGGTCTTCGTAACCAGGTTCTGCCCAGACTTTGTTTCAACCTCCAGCGAGCTATAGCGGCATGGTCTCCACTAAGCAGCACTTCAGGCACCCTATGCCCTGCAAAATCTTCAGGCCGGGTATAGTGTGGGTAATCCAGCAGCCCGGCAGCAAAGGAATCTTCAGAAACGGAGTCTTCATGTCCAAGCGCTTCCGGTTGCAAACGAATCATGGCATCCATTAGAACCATCGCTGCCAATTCGCCCCCACTGATGACATAGTCGCCCAATGAGTATTCTTCATCTACCTGGGTTTCTATAACCCTTTCATCTATTCCTTCATACCGCCCGCAAAGTAAAATTAAACTACTTTCCTTTGCCAAACCTTCAATATCTTTCTGCTTAAGTCTTTTGCCCTGAGGACTCAGACATATCACTTTAGGCCTGCTTCCCTTGCTAATAAGGCCTGTTAATTCTGACCGTGCTGCATCTATCGCCGCTATTACCGGCTCTGTTTTCATCAACATGCCAGGCCCTCCACCATATGGCCTGTCATCTACGGTACGGTGCTTATCCCTGGTGAAATCTCTTGGATTCCAACACTGTGCTTGCACAAGTCCATGTTTTACAGCTCTACCGGTAACACCGTATTCGGTCAGGGCTGTAAACATTTCGGGAAATAAAGTGACTATGGCTATTTTCATCACGTTTCCCTGATACCTCACAACAGCATTTACTATTATGACTATGTCTTAATATTCCTTTTCCCAGTTAACCCTTATCAGTCCCTGATTCAGGTCGATACTGTCAATTACCCGCTCTGGGAGGTAAGGAATTAATCTTTCTTCTTCATCAACACTGTGTTTATCGGCCTTAACCACCAACACATCATTCGCGCCGGTTTCTAATAAATGATCGATTACCCCCAGATCATCACCACTCAATGTCTTTACTCTTAAACCCGGTAACTGGTGCCAATAATATTCATCGTCATCTAATTCAGGCAATAATGATTTTTCAATATATAAATCTTTGCCTGTAAATTCTTGCGTCTGATTCTTGTCATCACAGCCCTTGATATGGGCAACAAAGCCTTTTCCTTGTGCTTTGCATTGATCTACTTCCAATTTGACCAGAGAGCCAGCTTGGGGTGTCCAGTAACAGCGATATTCAAGAATATTGGTTTTCGGGCTAGAAAAAGAAATTAACTTAACCCAACCTTTAATTCCGTAAGCTGCGCCTACACGAGCAATCAGAACATGATCAGCAAAAAGCTGGTCAGTCATTTAAGCTGCCGTTGTTTCCTTTGCTGCCTCTTTTACCAAACTAGCGACACGTTCGCTTAGTTGTGCACCTTGTCCTTTCCAATACTCCACTCGCTCCAGGTCAATCCGCAAGCGCTCTTCCTGACCTTTAGCGCCAGGGTTGAAAAATCCAACACGCTCTACAAAACTGCCATCGCGCGCTTTACGCTTGTCCGCAACTGTAAAATGATAAAAAGGACGTTTCTTGGCTCCGCCTCTAGAAAGTCTGATCATTAACATAAGTTATTGTTCCTAAATGATAAATTCTATTATTCTTCAGCACTTTTATAACTCAGTGCTAAGCGTATTCCGACCAAGACTTTCCTGGCAGGAAAAAAGGCGAGTATTCTAAGGGAAAAGGTTCTGTATTGGAACCTTAAATAACTGATTTAACGTAAAATATTATTCTTTTATCTACCCGGGAAACCGCCACCTGGAGGCGGCATGCCACCAGGCGTATTCATTCCGCCTAAACCTCGCATCATATTGGCCAATTTTCCACCCTTCATTTTCTTCATCACGCGTTGCATTTGCTTATGTTGCTTGATGAGACGATTTAAATCCTGAATGTTGGTTCCAGAGCCCTGAGTGATGCGCCGTTTGCGTGATCCGTTTAATACATCAGGGTTACGTCTTTCCTGCATGGTCATGGAATTAATGATAGCTTCCATGCGGGCAAACATCTTATCGTCCACCTTGCCAGCAGCTGCTTGAGCCATGCCACCCATGCCAGGCATCTTATCCAGCATGTTAGCGATACCTCCCATGTTTTGCATTTGCTGTAGTTGTTCTTTGAAATCTTCCAGATCAAATCGTTTACCACGCTTGATTTTTTGTGCCAAACGCTGGGCTTTTTGTTTGTCGACTTTCTTTTCAACATCCTCTATCAGGGATAATACATCTCCCATGCCGAGAATTCTTGAGGCTACACGATCAGGATGAAAGGCTTCCAGACCATCAATTTTTTCGCCAATACCCATGAATTTAATGGGCTTACCAGTTATATGACGAACTGATAAAGCTGCACCGCCTCTGGCGTCACCATCAGTTTTCGTCAGAATAACACCCGTTAAAGGCAAGGCTTGATTAAAGACCTTTGCAGTATTTGCCGCATCCTGTCCGGTCATGGCATCTACGACAAACAATGTTTCAGTCGGGTTGATGGCTGCATGCAAGGACTTGATCTCAGACATCATCTCTTCATCAATCGCCAGACGACCGGCGGTATCGACAAATAACACATCAATAAATTTTTTCTTGGCAGCCGCCAGCGCGTTCTTTACGATATCTTCAGGTTTTTGGTCAATATCACTGGGGAAAAATTCAACCCCAACTTCTCCAGCCAAAGTCTCCAGCTGCTTTATTGCGGCTGGCCGGTAGACATCCGCACTAACGACCATAATTGATTTTTTCTGGTTGTTTTTTAACCACAACGCCAATTTAGCGACCGAAGTCGTCTTACCAGCACCCTGCAAGCCTGCCATCAAAATAACAGCTGGGGGGACAGCTTTAAGGTTCAATGCCTCATTGGCATCACCCATCAACGCCTGCAACTCAGCTTGTACAATTTTCAGGAAAGCCTGACCCGGGTTGAGGCTGGCACTAACTTCTTGTCCAATAGCACGCCGTTTAACTTGTTCGATAAAGTCTTTGACGACAGGCAAGGCAACATCAGCCTCAAGCAAGGCCCGGCGAACTTCTCGCAAACTTTCCTGGATATTTTCTTCAGATAGCTTGGCTTTACCGGTAATGCTTTTTAGGGCGCCGGATAATCTCTCTGTTAAAGTTTCAAACATCTCTCATCACTTCATGTCTTGTGGTTCCAAAAGATAATTCTACAACAAAAAAGCTTCAATGGCGTGCGTAGTTATGAGAGACTTTCCCAATGCTTGCAACACTTTCAGGAATCTCCGCAGTCGCTCTTTATTTCTTAGGGACATGGTTCCAGGCTCAACGTATATTCCAGGATCGTAATACACGTAACACCCGAACACTTGTCTTAAGTTTTGGCGGCCTTGCTCTTATAGCTCATTTGATCAATATGATCGAAGTCATCAACACGCCTTTAGGATATAGTTTTGGGTTCTTCAAGATAGCAACCCTGTTCAGTTTTGCCATTTCCTCACTGGTAATATTGAGTAGTTTGAAAAAACCACTGGAAAATTTATTTTTAATTATCTTTCCTTTAGCTATTGTCAGTATTTTATGTTCTCTGATTATTCCAAGCAGTTACACCCCACAATCGGATTACAGTGGCGGCCTAGCCCTGCATATTGTACTGGCCATATTGGCTACCAGCATCATCACAATTGGAGCAGTACAGGCCGTTTTTATGGCTTATGAAAACCAGCAACTCAAGCAGCGACATGGTTTTCGTTTAATCAAACACATGCCGGCTTTACAAACGATGGAGAGTTTACTGTTTGAAATTGTCTGGGTAGGAATATTTCTATTAAGCGGTGTTATTGTTACAGGCGTTTTATTTACTGAAGATTTTCTCGGACAACACTTGTCGCACAAGACTGTTCTCTCCATTAGCTCCTGGATTGTTTTTGCAATTCTGCTTTGGGGAAGACACTTCGCTGGTTGGCGAGGAGCTACGGCGATACGTTGGACCCTAGTGGGATTCCTGTTCCTTGTACTGGCTTATTTCGGCAGTAAGTTTGTACTTGAGTTGATCCTTGAACGCACCTGATAAACCATCTGATTTATATTTTTTAACCGCAAATGAGTAATCTATCTTTAGAAACCCTTTTCAGCATTCTGCTAATTTTAATTATTATCTCAGGGTACTTCTCCAGTTCAGAAACCTCCATGATGGCGCTCAACCGTTATAGGCTGAGACACCTGGTAAAACGCAACCACAAGGGCGCAATCCGTGCGAATAAATTACTAGAACAACCCGATCGGCTTATCGGCATAATTCTAATTGGCAATAACTTCGTAAACATTTTTGCATCAGCGATTGCTACAATTATTGCAGTGAGATTATTTGGGGATGCGGGCATTCTTGTTGCGACCATTATTCTGACTATTGTTATTTTAATTTTTTCCGAAGTTACACCAAAGACCATCGCTGCAGTTCACCCAGAGAAAGTAGCGTTTCCCTTTAGCCTGCCTTTAGTTTTTTTATTGAGAATTTTTCATCCGCTTGTCTGGATGGTCAATACAGTGTCAAATTCTTTAGTTCGTCTGCTTGGCTTCGATATTGATGATATGGATGGCGATCATCTCACAACTGAAGAACTAAAGACCGTCGTCTATGAGTCAAGTACTCACTTGCCAGTCCGGCATCAAAATATGCTGGTTAATATTCTTGATCTTGAGAAGGTATCTGTCAGTGACATTATGGTGCCACGTAACGATGTTGTTGGCATCAATATTGACGACAGTGTAGACACCATCATGCAGACTATTGTGAACAGTCATCATACTCGCCTGCCCGTTTATAAAGAAAACCTCAATAATGTGCTTGGATTTTTGCACATGCGTAACACGGCAAAATTAATACATCTTGATGAAGTGAACAAAGCTGAGCTTATGCAGCTCACCCGTGAAAGCTATTTTGCCCACGAATCAACTTCATTGCATACCCAGTTGATCAATTTTCAGAAAAAGAAACGTCGAATTGCAATGGTTGTCGATGAATATGGAGATGTTCAGGGTATAGTCACTCTTGAAGATATTCTGGAAGAAATTGTCGGTAACTTTACTACCAGCATGGCTGACGAAACCGATGAAATTCATCCACAAAAAGATGGAACCTACTTGATTGAAGGCAGCGCTAATATTCGCGAAATTAACCGCGCGCTGGATTGGGATTTACCCACCGTAGGTGCCAAAACTTTAAACGGGCTGTTGACTGAATTCCTTGAAAATATTCCAGAAAATAATGTCGGGATAGAGTTACCCTTTTACCGCGCGGAAGTTATTCAAGTAAAAGACAACATGATTAAAAATGTCAAAATGTGGTACTACAATCCTGAAGAAGCTGAACAGGCTCCATTGTTTTAGAAATTTATACAAGATCAATCTTGGAACTTTGAGTTTTAATTCAAAAAAATATGAATCACTGCAATCATTGTGGCAATAATTTAAGCTCGATTATCCCGGCAGGTGATGATCGAGAAAGATATGTCTGTGATGAATGTGGTCATATCCATTACCAAAATCCTCGAATTATTGTTTGTACTCTTCCAATATATGAAGACAAGGTACTCTTGTGTAAACGCGCTATAGAGCCTCGCTATGGGCTTTGGACTTTACCCGGAGGATTCATGGAAAATGGCGAATCCACGCATGCAGGAGCACTCAGAGAAACCAGAGAAGAAGCCTGCGCCAATGTAGAACTTCTGGATCTCTATAGTTTATATAATGTGCCTCATATTAATCAGGTGCATTTATTTTTTCGTGCGAATCTACTCGACTTGAATTTTTCTTCTGGTGCAGAAAGTCTTGACGTTAAACTTTACTCGGAGAATGAAATACCCTGGAATAAATTAGCCTTCACTCCGGTTATGGAAACACTAAAACATTATTTTCATGATAGAAATCAGAATACCTTCCCTATGCATTGCGCTGAAATACTTATAGATCCAAACACTAAACAAACTATAACCAGGCATTTTTAAACCAGCATGTTCATTAAAACGACAAAAGTAAACTCCTTGAATGGAACCAGCAAAGATCAGGACGATGTTGTCGCAGATGAAGAACCGCTGGAAATACGCCTGGGCTACATCGATTCAACTAAAGGGCGGGTACATAAAAGTATTGCCATCACTATGCGTACGCCGGGGCAAGACATTGAACTCACTCTGGGATTTTTATTTAGTGAAAATATTATCCAGTCTGACAAGCAGGTCATGGATATTGATACCACCAAGGAAAACCTTATCAGAGTGGAATTATCCGACGAAACCAGTTTTGACATTAAACGTCTGGAAAGGCATTTCTATACAACTTCAAGCTGTGGCATATGTGGTAAGGCCTCTCTGGAAGCCCTGAGTAATAATGGCGCAGAACCTCTTGGCCATGATCAGTTTCAAATTCGCTCTGAAGAACTTGCCACACTCGGGAACAACTTGAGGATTAAGCAAGACTTATTTCACAGCACCGGTGGAACTCACGCCTGTGGCATCTTTAACAACCTGGGCGTGGTGATCAAATTAGCAGAAGATATTGGTCGCCATAATGCCATGGACAAGATTATTGGCGAATTACTTATGGCCAAAGCCTTACCTTTACGTAAAAACGGATTGATTCTAAGCGGTCGAGCCAGTTATGAGTTGCTACAAAAAGCCTTAATGGCAAAATGTCCGATAATTGTCTCTGTCGGCGCACCCTCATCTTTAGCGGTTGAACTGGCGCAGGAATTTAATATCTCTCTGGTTGGATTTTTGAGTGAATCAGACTTTAATATCTATCACGATGACAACCGCATCATAATCTGATTAGCAAGCCCTAACAGCAAAGACCTAATTAAACTGAACTTTGCCGGCTCCTTTAATCCCAATCGGGAATATCACCATCATAAGAAGAATAACCAATAACACATCTCGATCCACAGAATATTGTAATAGGAAATCTTCAGGCATATTAACTGCTATGCTCATCGCTATTGCGATGATAATGAGTAACAAGCCTCGATAAACCAATAAACCACTGACTTCCAATACTCCAAGAGCAATGAACAAATAGTTAGTTTCCATACCAACTCGTTCCAGTAATGCCTTACTCAGGGTAATCCCCAGGGTCATAAATATATTTAAGCCGTATCCAAGCATCTTCATAACTCACTCCAACAGCATTTCATATATTGCTAATTATTAACGCAGGTCTGCAGTCTAATGAAAGAAGTGAGCACTAATCTGTTAATGACATCACATTAACATTACTTCAAATATTTGCTGTATCAAAAATGCAAACTACATCTAATTATTCGGCTAAGTTTGGCCCCATCAGGACAAAGCTGGTCAAAAGTTCTTTTTATCTATAGTTTTTGATCCTGGTGCCAGTTGCCAAGGCATATGTTAGGATTATTGAACTTATTTAATTCGACTATAGTACAGCTAAAGAAAGGTCCTTGCAGTGTCAGATTTTGCTCTCAACATCCCGAAAAACCACTATGAAGACTGGCAGTTGGACGCAGCCCATAAGCATTTAAAAAACTTTGATATCGAAGAGCATAATCTGGTCGATGTTCTACATTTTTTCCAAGATACCTATGGCTATATTGATAAAGCTCTCATCCCGCTATTAGCAAAATTTTTTAATTTATCTAAAGCTGAAGTGCACGGTGTGATTAGTTTTTACCATGATTTTAGAGATACCAAACCCGCGTCATATATTCTTAAAATTTGCCAAGCTGAATCTTGCCAGGCAATGGGCTCAAGAGCATTAACTGCTGAGCTAAAAGCAGCACTGAAAATTGATTTCCATGAAACTAGTAAGCTGGCTGATATTACTTTGGAACCGGTTTATTGCCTTGGAAACTGTTCCTGTTCTCCCAATCTAATGATTAATACAAAAATTATCAGTCGTCTTACCAGCGAGAAATTAAATCAGATTCTCACAAATCTTAGGGAAGTGCAGGATGACTAAAATATACCTGCCAAGGGAAACAACCACTCTTTCCTTGGGTGTTGAAGAACTAATAAGCGCAATTGAGCATGAAGCTGCTGCTCGTGGTATAGCAATACAAATACTCAGAAATGGATCACGTGGGGCTGCCTGGCTAGAGCCGCTCTTAGAAATCGACTTTAATGGCAAGCGACTAGGTTATGGCCCCGTGACAGCTTCACAGATTCAAAGTTTATTTGAGGCTGATTTTTTAAATGCCGGAGAGCATGAACTCAAACTCGGAGAAATTTCTGATATACCCTGGTTTAAACAACAGCAACGCTTAACCTTTTCACGTTGCGGAGAAATAGAGTCGCTATCAATCGATGAATATAAAAAACATGGCGGCTTTAGAGGATTAAGTGCAGCACTTAAATCCAGCAGTAAGGACATAATAAACATAATCCTGGATTCTGGCTTAAGAGGCCGAGGGGGCGCCGCTTTCCCTGCAGGCATCAAGTGGCAAACTGTTGCTGATGCCGATGCTGACTCCAAGTACATAGTATGCAATGCTGATGAAGGTGATAGTGGTACTTTTTCTGATCGTTTGTTAATGGAAGGCGACTCCTACTGTCTAATTGAAGGCATGATAATTGCCGGTATAGCAGTAGGTGCAGAACATGGTTTTATCTACCTGCGTTCTGAATACCCCTTGACTAAAATCATTCTTGAAGAAGCCTTAATAAAGGCCAGAGCAGCTGGATATCTCGGCAATACAATTCAAGACAGTATTCATAATTTTGACATTCACTTACACATAGGCGCAGGGGCCTATATTTGTGGTGAAGAAACATCATTGTTGGAAAGTCTGGAAGGTAAAAGAGGACAGATCAGATTTAAACCTCCCCTGCCTGCCCTAAAGGGCCTTCATGGTAAGCCAACTGTCGTCAACAATGTCATCACCTTAGCTTCAGTCCCTGTTATTCTCGCCAAAGGTGCTGAATATTATGCAAATTTTGGTCGAGGAAAATCTCTTGGCACAATGCCCTTTCAGCTCAGTGGAAATGTTAAGCATGGCGGCTTGGTAGAAATTTCTTTTGGATTAACGCTACGGGAGGTAATTGAAAACTTTGCTGGTGGCACCTATACAGGCAAGGCAATTGGAGCTGTTCAGGTCGGTGGACCATTAGGCGCATATTTTTCTGGAAAGCAGCTTGATACACCACTGGATTATGAAAGCTTTTCTGCTGCAGGAGGCATGCTTGGACATGGCGGCATTGTAGTGTTTGATGATGGTGTTGATTACCTCGAACAGGCCCGCTTTGCTATGGAGTTCTGCTCTGTTGAATCCTGTGGCAAATGTACTCCCTGTCGTATTGGTTCAGTACGAGGCGTTGAGGTCATTACTCGAATACGGACTGCCGAAAATCAATCTGAAAGATCTGAACAATACGACTTACTTGAAGACCTTTGCGAAACGATGGAAGATGCTTCACTTTGTGCAATGGGTGGATTAACACCAATGCCGGTGCGAAGTGCAGTAAAATTGCACCAGTTGTTAACTGAACGAACGGATGAAACAATGAGGCCGACTAATGAGTCTTGAAAAAGACCTCGATTATGGAACACCCGAATCCCTTTGCCAGGAGTTAATTAGCCTGGAAATTGACGGGCATCAGGTCGTGGTCCCTGAAGGCACCAGTATCATGCGAGCCGCCAAACAGCTTGGCACCAGCATCCCCAAACTGTGTGCAACTGATAGCCTCGAGGCCTTTGGCTCCTGCCGTTTATGTCTGGTTGAAATTGAAGGCCGTCGAGGCACTCCGGCTTCATGCACAACGCCAGTTGAAGCAGGCATGATTGTACACACACAAACTCAAAAGCTGGCGAAATTACGAAAAGGCGTGATGGAGCTCTATATCTCGGATCATCCATTGGATTGTCTGACCTGCAGCGCTAATGGGGATTGCGAATTACAGGACATGGCTGGCACTGTCGGCTTGAGAGATGTGCGTTATGGTTACCAGGGCGACAATCATCTCAATGCAACTAGGGATAACTCCAACCCCTACTTTTCTTTCGATCCAAGCAAATGCATTGTTTGTTCGCGTTGTGTCAGAGCCTGTGATGAAGTGCAGGGAACCTTTGCGCTCACTATTAGCAAGCGTGGTTTCGAGTCACACGTTAGCGCAGGAATTGAGGATAGTTTTCTTGATTCGGAATGCGTTTCATGTGGCGCCTGCGTGCAAGCCTGCCCAACTGCAACATTAATGGAAAAAACAGTCATTGAGCATGGCGTGCCGGAACACAGTATAGAAACTACCTGTGCTTATTGTGGTGTCGGTTGTACTTTCAATGCTGAGATGAAAGGGGATCAAGTCGTCAGAATGGTGCCCGCCAAGAGTGGCAAAGCCAATGAAGGTCATGCCTGTGTTAAAGGTCGTTTTGCCTGGGGTTATGCCAGCCATAAAGAACGTATATTAAAACCCATGCTTAGGTCATCGATCGATGATCCTTGGCGAGAAGTAAGCTGGGAAGAAGCCATTCAGTTTACCGCTAAAAAATTTAGAGAACTGCAGCAGGAATATGGGCGCAAAGCTATTGGGGGAATTTCTTCATCGCGTGCGACTAATGAAGAAGTTTTTGTTGTGCAAAAACTGGTTCGAGCAGCCTTTGAAAACAACAACATTGATACCTGTGCCCGGGTTTGCCATTCCCCCACTGGCTTTGGTTTAAATAAGACACTTGGTACTTCAGCAGGGACTCAGGATTTTATTAGCGTTGAAAGTGCTGATGTCATTTTGCTCATTGGTGCAAATCCAACTGATGCTCACCCAGTATTTGCCTCCAGAATGAAAAAAAGATTACGCGAAGGGGCGCAAATTATTGTTGTAGACCCACGCCGTATTGATCTGGTTGAAAGCCCTCATATTAAAGCTGCGGCTCATCTGGCTATTTTACCCGGCACTAATGTCGCCTTGATCAATGCTTTCGCTCATATCATTGTCGAGGAAGACCTGGTTGATTGGGACTATGTTAATCACCGTTGTGATAAAGATTTATTTGAAAATTGGCTTGCCTTCATAAAACGGGAGCAGAACTCTCCTTCTTATGTCGCTAAAGTCCTCGGTGTAGAGGCTGAAACCCTTCGCAAAGCGGCCCGGCTTTATGCCAGGGCTGAACGTGCTGCTATTTATTATGGTCTGGGCGTGACCGCACATTCATAAGGTGCCACCTTGGCGATGGGTATGGCTAATCTGGCTATGCTGACGGGTAATCTGGGCTTCAATGGATGTGGAGTGAATCCCTTGCGGGGCCAAAACAATGTCCAGGGCTCCTGCGATATGGGTTCATTTCCACATGAATTTCCAGGTTATCGGCCAGTCAGTGATGACCTCACTCGGCTAAGCTTCGAAAATGACTGGGGTTTAAGACTTGATAATGAACCAGGTTATCGAATTCCAAATATGTTCAATGAAGCCGTGAAAGGTTCTTTTAAAGGCATGTATATTCAGGGTGAAGACGTCGCACAATCAGATCCAGACATTCACCATGTTGAAGCAGCATTGCGGAATCTTGATTGTCTTGTTGTACAGGATTTATTCCTGAATGAAACTGCAAAATATGCTCATGTTTTTTTGCCTGGCACTTCTTTCCTGGAAAAAAATGGGACTTTTACCAATGCTGAACGTCGCCTGGGAAGGGTAAGGCCTGCCATCAAACCGCGAACCGGCAAGCACGAATGGCAAATTACCATGGAGATCGCTCAGGCCATGGGCTACCCCATGCATTACGATGATTCTTCACAGATTATGGATGAAATTGCACGTCTGACACCAACCTTTGCCGGAGTAAGTTTTGACAAGCTCGACCGGGATGGCAGCTTGCAATGGCCATGTAATGATGAGGCTCCTAACGGCACTCCCATCATGCATATCGATAAATTTGTGCGTGGATTGGGCGCTTTTGAAATTACAGAATTTATTCCGACTGAAGAGAAAGTTACACCTAAATTTCCATTATTATTAACCACCGGCCGGATTCTCAGCCAATACAATGTAGGTGCTCAAACACGCCGGACAGAGAATAATGTCTGGCACCCGGAGGACATTCTGGAAATTCACCCCTATGATGCGGCAGAACGTGGCATTAAAAATGGAGACCTGATCATGTTGAAAAGTCGTAAAGGTGAAACCTCCTTACATGCACTGCTATCCGAACGCATGCAACCGGGTGTGGTTTATACCACTTTCCATATGCCTTTTTCTGGAGCCAATATCGTCACCACGGAATATAGCGATTGGGCAACAAACTGCCCAGAATACAAAGTGACAGCTGTGCAATGCTCGCTTACCGACCATATCTCAGAATGGCAACAACATTTTCTGGATTATCAGGCCAAACAAACTAAACCATTACTGCAATCCAGCTGATTTACGCTAACAACTTATTACTTAGTATTTAATATTCAATCTGCTATTGTTCTTGTCTTAAATATGGCAATATCAAAAAATATAATAATTTCTGGAGCTAACATGACTCGCTTATTCACCCTTATTCCTACTCTGCTAACTTTTAGCCTCTTCACCGGTAGCGCTTTAGCACATCACTCTACAGTTGCATTATTTGATGGCGATCAGACTATTGAAGTGACAGGCGTCATTGAGCAAGTATCTTGGCGCAATCCACACGGCTATATTCTATTTAGAGTCGAAGATGAAGCAGGAGGTTCACGGCTTTGGCGTGCTGAAACCATATCCTACAGTGTGATGAGAAATCGTGGCATTGATGGTGATGAAATTAAGGTTGGAGACACCATAACCATGGCAGGTGCACCATCAAAACTGGATCGCCCAGAGATTCTTGCCAGCAATGTTTTATTACCTACTGGTTATGAGTTCGATTTCGGTACTGGCCGCCCCTATTTCCCCGCAGGCAAAGCAGGTAATTTAATCGGTTATGTCGATGCAGAAAACTCGGGTGTTGATATTGAAGCGGCCATGGCATCTGCTGATGGCATATTCCGCACCTGGAGCACCATCATGAATGATCCTGCTGCCTTCCCTATGTTTAAAGGTGGTTACCCGCTTAATGCGGCAGGTGAAGCTTTCCTGGCTGAATGGAACCCATGGGACAACGACCTTCTTGCTTGTGGTACTAAAGGCACACCTCTCATCATGATGACCCCCTTCCCTGTTGAATTCACCCAGGTCGGAGATACTATCGAATTACAAATGGAAGAGTATGATGCCATGCGCACTATCCATATGAACCCTAATGCAGTTGCTCCTGATGAGCACACAATGTTTGGTTTCTCGCGCGGGCATTGGGAAGGAAGCACTTTGGTTGTGGAAACTGATCATATCAGTGCCGGTTACTTTGGATGGACAGGTGAGCCACAGAGCGATCAAATCTCTATTATCGAAAGATTCATGCCTTCAGCAGATTATGAACGCATGGATTATCGCCTGACAGTGACTGATCCGGTTTATTACACGGAAACCTTTGACTTAACTAAATATTTCGTCTGGTTACCCTATCGTCAAGTTAATCCCTATGAGTGCCTTGAACAGTCATATGAGAACTAAACCTTTATAAATAAACACCATTGTCGGCGATGTATAACATAAGCAAATAAAAACATGGGGCAACGTTTGTTAAGTGCAGATTCATACTTTTCAATTCTCAACCCCTTTTTTTATATAAGCGTTCAATCTATTAATCAACGACTTCCCTTTCAAAATACTGATCACACACTGTTAGAATTAAAGCAGTAGCTACTGCTTACTATCGTTTTTTTAGGTGAACTCTTTTTTGACCAGGATCGTGCTCCCTTATTTCGATGTCGCCTAAGGCAAAAACAGGAAAATCAAAACACTAACTGAAAGATTTAAGAAATGCAGAAACTACTCATCATATTTCTCTTGACTCCCTTAGCAATTGCGGCTGAACAAGTTGAGCTCTGGTCTTGCCAGGGCACCGCAGCCGGTGGTTTGTTATGGACCGAAAATAAATGGGAAGCTTCAGAGTTCGGTACCAGAATTTATAGAATTGAGCTAAAGGAGTTAACCGCAGTTATATCTGAAAACAATGATCCTGCATTATTGATTATGAATTGCCAATCCAAATCCTGGTCATGGAGTTGCTCGAATGATGCTGCCTCTCTGGAACTCAACAAAAACTCAACATCAGCAGTGTTAACACGATTTTTTGGTGGGATTTATCAAGATTCCAACTCAAATCAGAAAGATTCAATCTATGTAGAAGCACTACAATGTGGAAAATTTTAGAATTTTATGTCCGGCAGCTAACAATTTAACCGTACTTTACTTCCCAGACTTAAAAAGACATATTTATCAAAGGGATAACTTTTACAATACTGATAACGCAATAATAAATATTTTATGAAAGATTGATAAATTTTCAGGAGAGTTTATGAAAATAAATATGGCACATTTCAGGCAAAAGACATCGAATGGAGATTTCATGGATTTTGCTATTTTTGGTGCAAAATCAGAAACAGGTACAGAAAACGATAATTTAAAGCTTTTAAATGAGCTAACCAATAATGCCCGATTAAAAAAATTCAAGGTTGACCAGGCTGTTCTTGTTTTTATGGTAGATGACGAGATTCGTTTCTATGGATCTACAGAGTTAGCCAAATATCTATCGAAAGTTGGCTTCCCCAAATGGACCCATGAAATGGACATCGAACCATTGTGACCCCCTATTTTCAAACCTTTAAAACTGAGAGCCTTACAAAGGCATCGTGTATTTTGTGACTTATTTTATCTATACAGTCATTTTAAAACTATCGTTTGCGATTCCACTTTTCTCAATAAATACTCCGGTTTTTTAATAGCTAACTGATTTTCATTCCTTATAGCAAACTTAAATCAACATATATTTTTATTTATTCCTATTTAAAAGTGACTCACTATGTAATCATAGCCTTTGGAAGGGAAATATCCCTTATCAGCAGTTATCTGCTTTAGTTGGTAATTGTTTTATATTCGATTAGGTGAGCTCGAATATGATATTTTAATTTTCACCAATAAAATGAGTATATGTAATGAGTAAAGGTACTGTTAAGTGGTTCAACCCGGATAAAGGTTTTGGCTTCATCACTCCAGAAGACGGCGGCAAAGATCTTTTTGTTCATCATTCAGAAATCCAGAGTGGTGGTGAATATGCCACCCTAAATGATGGTCAAGCAGTTGAGTATGAAGTTGGTCAAGGCCAGAAAGGTCCCTGCGCAAACAAAGTTGTAGCTGTTTAATCTTAAAATCTCTATACGTTTGCTAATAAACGTATATTTATGAACAGACAGTCCAAAGCAAGAATTAGCTTTTGGGCTGTCCCTTATAAAAGCCCTTAAAAACCAAAATTCAACTACCACAGTTCTAAAAAATACAGCATTCCAAACACTAAACTGCTCTTCAACACCCTTTTCTCTTACTTTCCCTGGTTTTACTAAGAAACAGTTTGTTCTGCAGACGGCAGACAATTCTTTCCTTTTATAAAATAACTACGATATACGTATCTTTGTAGCCATCTTAGTCTATACACTGCATATGGTTCTTGAACAATCTACTAAAAACATGTTTTTTTCTTTCATACCTATTATTCATTGAGAAATATTATGAATACAAAAATTAAAAAGCTTATTGCTGTTCCCTTAACTACTGTTCTTGCATTCCAGCTTTCAGCCTGCGGCACAATTTTGTATCCCGAAAGAAAGGGGCAAAATGAGGGTCCTCTTGATGTCAGCGTTGTGGTACTGGATGCCATTGGATTACTGTTCTATCTAATCCCAGGCGTTATCGCTTTTGCGGTTGATTTTAATAACGGCACTATTTATCTGCCAGGCGGATCTGCCTCCATCAATACAGGCGAAATTAATATCGTCAAAATCGAGGGTGGCGTCACAGATGAAAAAGTTGAGCAAATCATTATGGAACAGGCTGGAACCATAATCAGTCTAGGCGAAAATGAAGTGCTTGTAAGCGAAAAGAGCATTACTTTAAACGACCTTGAAAGAGAAATAAGATTTTTATAGGGCTTACTTAATCAGCCATAAATACCACTCATACATGGCCAGACCTAAAAAAAGGGAGCGTTAATATAACGTTTCCCTTTGAAGGATTTACAAAGAATTATCGGTTAAGGCAGTGCCTCCAATTCTGGATCGTCTTTTTGGGCTGGTATCAGGTCTTCCTTACTTATGTGCATATAAAGCAAAACATTCGCCGCGACATAAATTGATGAGTAAGTTCCGATCAAAACTCCTACTGTCAACGCAATGGCAAAGCCACTAATCATTTCTCCACCAACCAGAAGCAGAGCTAAAAGTACCAACAAGGTGGTCAGAGACGTAATTATAGTCCGGCTAAAAGTTTGAGTAATTGAGCTGTTAATGGTTTCTGTAGCATCCACACCTCTGAGCAAACGAAAGTTTTCACGAATACGATCTGAAACGACAATAGTATCGTTCAGCGAATAACCTACAACAGCTAACACTGCTGCCAGTACCGTCAGATCGAAATCAAATTGCATAAGAGAGAAAAATCCCAACACTATTATGACATCATGCGCCAGAGCAACTACTGCACCGACTGCAAACTTGAACTGAAATCGCAAAGATATATAGATCATAATCATGATCAATGCGACTAGCATACCTAAACCACCCTGCTCTCTTAACTCATCACCTACCTGGGCGCCGATAAATTCAGAACGTAGCAGCTCAATATTCTGACCGGAAGCCTCTTCTAACATTGCCAACACACGATCCCCGGTCTGATTAGACTCCTCCAGGGGCAAGCCTTCTTCCTGGACATCCTGTATTCTAATGACAACATCCAAATCACTGCCAAAAAACACAACTTCATAATTTTGAAAACCATTTTGTCCCAAGGTGTTTCTGATATCTTCCAGATTGGGTGATTCCTCAAACAGGAGTTCGGCTTGTGTACCGCCTGTAAAATCCAGACCAAAACGCATGCCATTAACAATGAAAGAACCCAGAGAAATGATAATGAGAATCGCAGAAAACATCGTGGCAAACTTGCGTTTGCCCATAAAATCAATCGTGTTATTAAAATCTATCATATCTAATACCTGATTTAGCCCTTACTTGTATTTGGCTCAGGCATTTTTATGCCTATAGAAAGTTTATTCACTTTTCGCCCACCATAAATAAGGTTAATGATGGCGCGTGTTACGACTATCGCAGTAAACATGGAAGTCAGAATACCAATGGAAAGTGTTACGGCAAATCCCTTAACCGGACCTGTTCCGATAGAGTATAAAATTATTGCGACCAGCAATGTCGTGACATTTGCATCAAGAATAGTAACGAAAGCCCTACCATAACCAGAGTCAATGGCTTTTTGCACACTCAAGCCATTCTTGAGTTCTTCCCTGATGCGAGCAAAGATCAAGACATTGGCATCCACTGCCATCCCCACGGTCAATACTATCCCTGCAATACCGGGCAAGGTTAATGTTGCACCAATAATCGACATCACAGCAATTAATAAAAACAGGTTTATAGCCAAAGCCACATTGGCAACCAAACCAAATAAACGATAATAAGCCACCATAAAAACAAGCACTAAGGCAAAACCAATTTGTACTGATAAAACCCCTCGGTCGATATTTTCCTGCCCCAGGCTAGGCCCAATTGTGCTCTCTTCAATGAAATACATTGGCGCTGCTAAGGCGCCAGAACGAATTAACAAGGCCAAATCATTTGCTTCATTACCCATTAAGCCGGTGATCCTGAATTGCCTGCCAAGAGCAGCCTGAATGGTAGGGGCACTTATCACTCTTATTTCTTCATAGGGTTCAGAGCTCGAAACAATTTCACCGCTGGGCAGAAGTTCTGTAACAGTACGTACTTTGGTTTCGCTAAGCAGAATAGCCATATTACGACCAATGTTGCCACGCGTGGCTTCATTCATTTGCCTGGCGCCAGCTGCATCAAGTGTAATGTTGACTTGAGGTAGAGATGTCTGGGCATCAAACGTTGCTTGCGCCTGAGTAACACTGTCACCACCAACGATCAAATCATTTTCCAGGGTAATCGGCAAACCTTCATATTCATAGTCTGTTGTGGTTCCGGGCGCAGCATTAGTTTCAGCCACCAAGTGGAATCGTAAGGTTGCAACCGTCGAAATAATATCCTTGGCACGAGCGGTGTCTTGTATGCCCGGCAACTCAACAACAATTCGATCCTGACCCATGCGCTGCACCTTGGGCTCTCTAACCCCTAAGGCATCAACACGGGTTCTGAGTGTTGAAAGATTTTGTTGAAGCGCATAATCCTGCAGCAACAAAATGCTTGCTTCAGTTGGTTGGTAATACAAAATAAATTCATTACCAACTTCACTGTTGCGACTAATCAAATCAGGAAATTCATCCCTTATTAAATTATTAGCTGCTGTTCGGGTTTCTGCATCATTAAAGCGAAGCACAATGCGATTGGTATCATCTACTTCAATTGGCGGCCGATAGCGGAGTCGCTCTTCACGCAATAAGCGGCGCATTACCGCTATGGAATCATTTAATTGATTGCTGACAGCTTGCTCCATGTCGACTTCCATCAGAAAGTGTACGCCGCCACTTAAATCAAGACCATAAGCCATTGGGCCTGCACCGAAGGACTGTAAAAAATCAGGAGTATTCGGCGCCATGTTTTGAGCAACCAGATATTCATCAGGTAATGACAGTTGTACGATTTCCTGCGCACGGCGCTGATCATTCTGATCTTGCAGACGTATTAAGCCTGAACCATCTTCCAGTTCAGCCGACAGATAGTTAATACCATCCGCAATCAATGCGGCAGATGCAGTATCTATAACGCTTTGATCGACCAGCCCACTGTCATGGGAAATCTGAATGGCAGGATCTGGCGGATAAAAGTTTGGTGCGGCATAAACGACCGATAGTGCAATAACAAACACTATCATGAGATTTTTCCAAAGAGGATATTTATTTAACATGCATCACAGACCAGTTGCTGTTGAAGTAAGACTACGTCTAATTAGGCTTGCTCAATTGATTTAATAGTGCCTTTAGGCAGCACTGCAGATACAGAAGACTTCTGCATTTTTAGTTCAACATTTTCAGCCACTGTAACTGAGACATATTGTTCATCAACTTTAGTGACCTTACCTATAATCCCGCCGGCCGTTATCACTTCGTCGCCTTTACCAATGCCCTGAATTAATGCTTTATGTTCTTTAGCTCTTTTTGATTGCGGACGAATCAACATGAAGTAAAAAATCAGTATAAACCCACCCAGAAAAATAAAACTGGTCCAGGGGCTTTGCTGAGCGGCGCCGTCTGCGGTTTGTGCATATGCTGAGCTGATGAAAAAATCCATAATATTGCCTATAAGTTAGAAGATTAGTGATTTGTTGTTAGTTTAGTCTTATTTACTGGTCTGAGCTTCATAGAAGCTGTTTTTAAAGGCGGTCAATTTACCTTGTTCTATAGCACTGCGCAAATCAGACATCAGGCTTTGATAATAGTACAAATTGTGTATTGTATTTAACTGAGCTCCAAGCATTTCTTTACACTTATCCATATGATGTAAATATGACCTGGAAAAGTTTTTACAAGTATAACAGCTGCAATTTTTATCAAGAGGCGCTAAATCATCCCGATATTGGGCATTTCTGAGCTTTAACACACCCTGTGAAGTAAAAATATGGGCATTTCTTGCATTTCGTGTTGGCATTACACAGTCAAACATATCAATTCCACGGCTAACGGCTTCTACCAGATCAGAAGGAGTCCCCACACCCATCAGGTATCTTGGTTTATCGGCAGGCATCAGATGGGCCAGCACTTCCAGTACCATCATCATCTCTTCCTTTGGTTCGCCGACGGATAAACCGCCTAGGGCATAGCCATCAAAACCAATTTCTTCAAGCGCTGTTAATGATTCTTTGCGCAGGTTTGGGTACATGCCTCCTTGCACAATACCAAAAAGAGCTGCCCGACTTTCGGCGTGAGCATCTTTACAACGTTTCGCCCACCTCATGGATAACTCCATTGAATCGCGAGCTTCTGTCTCCGTTGCCGGATAAGGTGTACATTCATCAAAAGCCATAACAATGTCTGCACCCAGTTTACGCTGCACCTCTATGGCTTTTTCAGGGCTTAGAAATACCTTGTCGCCATCTATCGGAGACCTAAACTCAACACCCTCTTCGGAAATTTTGCGCAAATCCCCCAGACTGAAAACCTGAAACCCCCCTGAATCGGTAAGGATAGGCTTATCCCATGACATAAAATCATGCAGATCGCCATGCTGCTTTATGACCTCAGTTCCAGGTCTCAGCATCAAGTGAAACGTATTGCCTAGCAGTATCTCTGCACCGGTTTCCAAAATCTGGGAAGGCGATAAACCTTTTACAGAACCATAGGTTCCAACAGGCATAAACGCGGGGGTTTGCACCTCTCCTCGAGCAAAGCTCATACAGCCTCGACGTGCTTGACCGTCTGTTGTAGAAACTGAAAATTTCACTTTTTATTTATCCCAGAATAGAAAAAGGAAGTGACATCACTTCCTTTTTCTTATGCTGCATACTCTTTCGAAATACTCTCGCGCTTGGCAGGCTGGTTTTCAAGCAAGGCATTTATGCACGGAAAGCGGGAGCGTATATTTAATACGTGACCGACTGAGTACATAAATAACAAAGCTTGCGAACAAGCCCGCAAGCGCCTCTACTATTTAAGGAAGTAAATGTGAGACGCCGTCTCTCTCTTCGCTCAATTCTTTTTCGGTAGCCTGCATCAAGTTCCGGCTGAACTCATTAATCTCAAGACCCTGCACTATTGTGTACTCTCCATTCTCACAAGTTACCGGGAATGAGTAGATCAGGCCTTCAGTAATTCCATAACTACCGTCACTTGGAATACCCATGCTGACTATTTGGCCATTAGTTCCCAGAGCCCAATCACGCATATGTTCAATTGCCGCATTGGCAGCAGAAGCTGCACTGGAAAGACCGCGAGCCTTAATAATCGCTGCGCCGCGCTGTTGAACTGTGGGAATAAAATCGCCAACAACCCAATCCATATCAACCAAATCAGTCGCCGCAGTGCCAGCAACAGTACAATGATGAATGTCTGGATATTGCGTGGCACTATGATTGCCCCAAATAATCATGCTTTTTACATCAGAACTGTGTTTACCTGTTTTTTCAGCCAACTGAGCCATGGCACGGTTGTGATCCAGGCGAGTCATTGCAGTAAACTGACCAGGTTTGAGATCCGGGGCATTACGATAAGCAATCAAGGCGTTGGTGTTTGCTGGATTACCAACCACGATCACTTTCACATCACGGCTGGCATTATCATTAATGGCTTTGCCCTGAACGGAAAAAATCGCCGCATTAGCTTCCAATAAATCTTTTCGTTCCATGCCCGGTCCACGAGGACGAGCACCCACCAGCAAGCAGTAATCTGCATCTTTAAATGCAACATTAGGATCATCTGTTTGGACGATGCCATGTACCAGTGGAAAAGCACAATCATCAATTTCCATTGCAGTACCTGCTAGCGCCTGTAATGCGGGTGTAATTTCCAGTAATTGCAGAATAACCGGCTGATCTGGTCCTAACATGGCACCAGATGCAATTCTAAATAAAAGTGAGTAACTGATTTGTCCAGCAGCCCCTGTGACTGCAACCCGAACAGGTGATTTCATTTGGGATCCCTTTAGCGTAATTAAAAATTAGTATCAAGACAGCGCCGAAATATACTGCTGGCGACGTGAGCGCGCGATTATAGCAAATTTTCAATTCATGGACAGCTAAAGCATTGATCTAGTCAAACAAAATTAAAACGCCATCTTTTGCCATAAACTTCTTTGCAATAATTTATTTTTTAAAATAAACATCCACGACTGGCGGGGATGTTTATTAACGTAGGAGAAAAGTATCCAATTTATCTCCAGATCGGAAAATTTAAAGACCTAGTAGCCATCAAAAACGACCACTGATCGTCACACGTGCATTAAGAGGAACACCTACAGTAGCCTGATGAGTGCTATGAGCATTGGGAAAATAAAGCTCATCAGTCAGATTCTCGATATTGAGCTGAAGTCGAAGTTTTTCTGAAACATCATAGTAAACTGCTGCATCAACACGGGTATAACTCGGCAATTCGGCGTTATTACTGTTATTGATGTAACTATCATCCTGGTAAGTCAAACCAAGTGCCAGACCGAGTTTAGTGCCTGCCTGGAATGTATTCCAAATTGAAAACATGTTTTCCGGTAGTTCCTGAGGGCGCAAGCCAGTTGGCCCTGTTCGATCAACCTGCTCACCATCAAGATTGCTGTAGCCAGCTGAAACATACCAATTATCATTTAACTGGCCCTGAAGCTGAATCTCGAAACCTGTAATTTCAGAATCGATCACATCCAGTGTTTCAGGGTCTGCGTCTGCTACCAGCGGGGAACTTTGTTGAATTTCGAAAATAGCTGCGGTCAAGCTTAATCCTTGCCTAAAATCCCATTTCACACCACCTTCAAGATTCTCAAAAGTATTTGGATCCAGTTGATTATTACTGCCATTAATGTTTTCAAATTGTTCACCGCTACGTGGCAGGAAAGATTCACTATAACTTCCATAAATTGAAACGTTTTCCACTGGCTTATATACAACGCCAAGGCGCGGAGTTATTTCTTCATCTCTACGACTTCTGCTTTCATTTGCAACCACATTAAGAACTTGAATGTCGAAGCTGTCAAAACGGGCCCCGAGAATCATATCCAGCTTACTGTGAAGAGCAATTTCATTTTGTATATAAAACGAAAACACATCGATATCCACTCGTGTATCATCATTGATATCAGTCGTAAAACTATTCGTTGTCGCCACCCCGGATGAGTTAACACCGACGCCACCCCTCAAAATCAGCGGGCGTGTTATTGTAAAGCTTTCATTGTCATCCGAGCTTGTGTCCCAGAATGAATTGTATCTATCCTGATCTGATGAAGTATCTATATATTCAGCACCGGCAATAATTGTGTGAATAACGCGACCAGTAGCAAATTCACGAATCAGATTCCCGGACAGAATCAGGTTTTCTCGTCGCGTTGTATCCAGATAACCATCCAGTGTTACTTCATTTGGAGTAAGTAGCTGATCATAAGCTGATGCATAAAAGTTCTGATACAGTTTGTCATAATCGCCATAGAAAACACTAAAATTTCCCTTCAGAGTATCCGAGAATTCATGTTGTAAAGCGGCTCGAAGCAAATGAGCTTCCAGTTCTGTTGAATTCAGGTTTGGATCTGCGAAAATGATTTCTTTGAATGATTCCACAGGTCGACCGTTGGCACCCGTGGGAATACCACGGTCAATAAAACGCTGATGATCAACGTATTCATAGGAAAGATCGACAGAAGTAGCTGAGCTCATCTGGATTTTTATTGTTGGGTTAAAACCAACTCGCTCACCATCATAGAAATCTCGCTGATTGTTGGGGCTTTCATAAAAGGCATTGATTCTTAAAGCGGAGGCATCATTGATATCGAAATTGTTGTCGATTTGCAGACTGTATTCACCATAACTATCAACCCCAACCTGGTAGGTGGTGAAATTCTCACCGAGAACGCCCTTCTTGGTGACACGATTCAATATCCCGCCAGTGCCACCACGCCCGAATAAAAGAGCATTCGGGCCCCGTAATATCTCCACTTGTTCTAGATTGTATAGTGGACGGTAATACTGAACATCATCCCTTGATCCATCAATATAAAAATCAGCTGTCGAACGTACACCACGAAAAACTAGGGCATCACGGTGCCCTTCTCCCTGTGAGGTACTGACCCCTGGGGTATAGTTAATGATGTCGCCAATGGTAGTGAAACCCTGTAATCTGATCTGGTCAGCAGTAACAATAGAAAGACTTTGAGGAACATCGATGACCGGTGTTGGAGTTCTTAGAGCATTAACCTGATCTCTTTCAAGATACTCTCCCCTGACCATCATTTCTGTAATACTTGCCTGTTCTGAATCTTGCGCAATAACCAGAGGGGAACTGCACACAAATATAATTGCCGTTAATGTAGATTGCCTGGATGGTAGTAATTTCATAATTTATATGATTCTGGATTATTTGGCGCAGGCGATTCTACTCATAATCTAAATGATAATCAATATCATTTAGATTATTATTTATATAAACGCATTTGCTTAATTTACAGGTGAGCCTATGTTTATTAATTGATGACAAAGCTGCCATGAGCAACAAATACTTTTCTGGGTACTTCAAAAAACTGACTTGCAGATTAGTACTCTGATAATATTGTCGCTACTTCTGTATAACAATCAGCATATCTACCGGACGCATTCATGCGCAAAACCAAAATAATCTGCACCCTTGGCCCAGCCACTAGCAATTACGAAACCCTTCAGGAAATGCATGCTGCGGGGATGGATATTATTCGTCTCAATATGTCCCATGCTCCCCATAAATGGGTAGATCGCATGATTGCTCACATCGTTGAGTTAAACAAACATACTGCTTTTCCTGTTGGCATATTGCTCGACACCCAGGGACCTGAGATCAGAACCGGGGTTTTGGAGAATGATCTTGACTTGAAAGCTGGCGATGAAATATCCATCACAGTGCGGGATGGTGTTGATGTAGAAGAATCTTCAATTCGAATAAATTATGACGAGCTTATTGAAGCGGTAAGTGTTGGCGACAAAATAACCGTCGACAACGGCCTGATTAATCTTCAAGTTCTGGAAAAAAACAACCCAATATTACGCTGTAAGATTTTGGATGGCGGCAAACTGGGAAGCAAAAAGCATGTCAATCTGCCTGGCATTAGAGTCAACTTGCCGGCAATCACTAACAAAGATAAAGAAGACATTCTTTATGGTCTTAAACATGAACTCGATTACATCGCGCTTTCTTTTGTTAGAGAAGCAAAAGATGTGCAACAGCTTCGTGACTTAATTGAAGAAAATTTTCCGGAAAAATTATCCACTGTAAAAATTATTGCAAAGATTGAAGATCAACAGGGTGTAAAAAACCTGGAAGAAATTATCCAGATATCCGATGGCATAATGGTCGCTCGAGGTGATTTGGGAGTCGAAATTGATTTAGCTGATTTACCAACCGTGCAACGCAATATCATTCGCTTGTGCGCGCGCCATGGTAAACGCGTCATCGTAGCCACGCATTTATTGGAATCAATGATTGAAAACCCTATTCCGACAAGAGCTGAAGTGACGGATGTAGCGAATGCTGTTTATGAAGGAGCAGATGCCATTATGCTGTCAGGTGAAACCACCATCGGCAAATATCCTGTGCGCTGTGTAAAACAGCTTGATGCTATTGCACGCGCCACTGAAAAACAGCCCGGATTAAAATTAACCGATGAATTAATTAAATCTTCCGACAAGGAACATCTCGCGGCTACCGCAGTTGAGCTAGCAGATGATCTAAATGCTAAAGGTATCGTGGTCGTTACACGACACGGTATCATGGCCAATTATGTCACCAATTGTCATCCTGAGAGCTCACCGATTTTCGCCTTTACTAATATTGGTATTACCCGACGACTGATGACACTAAACCGTTACCTCTATCCTTTTAAAATTGAATTTAGTGATGACCCAGAAGAAACTTTACGCCGTGCCTTCAATGAACTGAAGAAAAAGGCTGGCTTTGAGAGCAATGATAAAGTTGTGGTAATTTCAGATCTACTGATCGATCAGGACAGCGTAGGCATTCAGATTCGGTATTTGCCTTAATCTTACAACATAGCTAGTTTATTCCAACCTGATCATATAAAACCTCACAAGCTCGGCTAAGACGGAAAGAAACCAGAATTTCTTTTAGAAGTTTACGCTTTATTACATGAATGAAGGAAATTCAAATTTTAATGAAGTATTAGCAAGCACAATAGCGATATCAATTTAGGAAGGTTGCATCCCCATAACTAAAAAACCGATACTTTTCTTTTATTGCTTCATTATAAGCACGCAAAATATTATCCTTCCCGGCAAAAGCACTCACCAGCATAATCAGTGTCGATTCCGGCAAATGAAAATTAGTTAATAAAGCATCCACTGATTTAAATTTATATCCTGGATAAATAAAAATGTCGGTATCGCCTTTATAGGGTGAAATTTCTCCAGAGCTGCTTGCAGTTTCCAGGCAGCGAACTGTCGTCGTTCCTATCGCGACCACTCGCCCGCCTCTGGCTCGGCATGCGTTCACTTTTTCACAAACTGTTTCATCCACTTCCAGATACTCTGCATGCATCTCGTGATCTTCAATTTTTTCAGCTCGAACGGGCTGAAATGTTCCTGCTCCAACATGCAGAGTGACTTTTGCAGTATCGATACCTTTAGCAGCAATCTCAGCAAGCAAAGGCTTGTCAAAATGCAATCCCGCCGTTGGGGCCGCGACGGCACCCTGTTTCTCGCTATAAACTGTTTGATAGCGTTCTTTGTCTGACAGCTCATCTTCTCGCTTTATATACGGTGGCAAGGGCATATGCCCGATTTCATCTAACAAATTCATCAGCGCCAGGTCTTCCGGGAAAGCCAATATAAAAAAATCTTCTTTCCGACCAAGAACTTCCGCTTTAACTCCTTCAGAAAAAATAATAAAAGAACCCGCCTTCGGTGCTTTACTTGCACGAACTTGTGCAAGTATTTGGTTGCCAGCCATCACCCTTTCTACTAAAACTTCAACCTTGCCTCCGCTAGCCTTATACCCAAATAGTCGGGCAGGGATCACACGAGTATTATTGAACACCAGTAAATCTTCAGGGTTTATTAAAGAAATGAAGTCAGTGAAGTGTCGATGATCGATTTGACCGCTTTCACGAGATAAGCAAAGCAAACGGCTATCCGTACGTTTTACAGGGGGATAATGGGCGATCAGCTCTTCTGGAAGATCAAAATGGAAATCACTAAGTTTCATGGGTGCGAAAGATTACCGCTTTTATTCTGTAAATCATAGGCAGCAAGCCCAACAGGCGTTATAATCCGCGCTGGTCTATTTCAGATATAACCAGACAGACTCTATTTGCCGGAGTGGTGAAATTGGTAGACACGCCGGATTCAAAATCCGGTGCTAGTGATAGCGTGCCGGTTCAAGTCCGGCCTCCGGTACCAA
>JAURLP010000019.1 GCA_030831165.1 Gammaproteobacteria bacterium
AAAACGAGAACTGAAGATGGAAGTCATTTCAATTCTAGTATTAATGCTAGCGGGTCATTTTGTAGGAGACTTTGTTCTACAGCCTGGCCCTATGAGTTCAGGCAAAAATAGAAATAAAACTCGTGAACAGTTCGATGATGGTTTTCCGCAATGGTATTACTGGTTATCGGCTCATGCTTCTACTCATGGCCTGATCGTATATTTATGTACGGGAAGCATCATTCTTCTACTTGCCGAATTTATAAGTCATTGGTTAATTGACTATGTTAAATGCGACAAAATCATCAACCTGCATCAAGATCAATCACTGCACATACTCTCTAAAGTGGCTTATGCAGTGGTAATCTTTTTTATTGGAATGCCTGTTTAATATACTAACTCTTCAAATATCTTCATGGCTGAAAAATTTCCCGAATTAAGCTCTTCTCTAATTGCTTTTATAGAAAACCAGCATATGTTTTTTGTTGGCACTGCTCGCTCTAGCGGAACTGTAAATGTATCCCCGAAAGGCATGGATTCTCTTAGGATTTTAAATCCAAACAAATTGATCTGGCTTAATTATACGGGTAGCGGCAATGAATCAGCGGCACATATTATTGAAAACCCACGTATGACCATCATGTTGTGTTCTTTTGAACTGAAGCCACTAATACTAAGAATTTATGGCAATGCCCAATCGATTCATCCTAGAGATGAGCTATGGCATGAGTATTTAAATTTATTTCCTGAAAAATCAGGCGCCAGACAATTTTTCATTATGGACATCGATCTAGTCCAGACATCTTGCGGCTTTGCAGTCCCATTTTACAAATATAAGGAAGATCGAAATGCACTCGTAAAATGGTCAGGTCCAAAAGGTGAAGAAGGAATTGAAGCCTACTGGCAAGAAAAAAACCAACATTCTATTGATGGCTTCCCTACCGAAATATTGAAAGATTCAGTCAGCGATAAAACTTAATTCGACTTTAAGGAAAATAAAAAAATACACCCAGCTCTAATCAAGTTTTTTTCTATGTATGGTTATTCAGTGAATGAGTAACAGGTTAAATTTATTTTGATTCCTAAAATACCTATTACTCAGCACCCTCCATCATTTTCTTGATGAATGGTGAGACTAGTAACATCAAAGCCGCTATACCCATCGCAATATAACCAACCTGCGTATAAACACTAATGAAGTTTGCCTTGGCCGCTGCTACATCCGTTAGCTGTCCCCCTATGGTTTCTGCCCCTGTGGTCGATGCAATAACACCAGCCAGATAATTGGATAATCCACTATAAAGAAACCAGGCGCCCATAGTCATACCTACCACCCTGGGAGGCGCCAGCTTGGTCACGACAGATAAACCAACAGGTGAGACCATTAACTCCCCCATGGTATGAATCCAGTATATAAGGAAAATAAAATAAACTGCTGTAAGGCCGGAACTTCCTGAAATCTTCATACCAGCAACCAATACCAGGAAACCTAAACCAGCCATAAACACCCCTAGAGAAAATTTTACTGGACTGGATGGATTGATCTTATGCTTGGCAAGTTTAATCCACAGCATGGCCATGAGAGGTGCAAATATAATAATAAACATGGCATTTAATGACTGGAATATCGGGGCAGGAACGTTAAAACCCAACATGGTTCGATCAACCAGACTTCCTGCAAATAAATTCAATGATGTCCCTGCCTGCTCAAATAATGCCCAGAATGGTATTTGCGCGAGAATAATATAGATGGCCGCCAGCATGCGGTTTCGTTCAGTTTTATCACAACCGAAAAAGGCATAAGACACCATAAAAACAAACACTAAAATGCCTAAAAAACCGACGTAAGTATCATCAATCAGATGGGCATTCATGACCATGAGCATGGATATCGCAATAATCCCCAGACCAGCTAAATAACACATTGCCTCGATATTCAGTGGCCCAAATACCTTTTGTTGTAGTTTTTCAATACTTGGCGGCTCTGCTTTTCCTTCAAGCCAGCCCTGGAATTTCAAGAATATTGTCAGTCCAAAAACCATTCCTATACCAGCAAGACCAAAGCCGTACTTCCAACCATAGGTAATCCCAAGATAACCACATAGTATTGATGCCAGAAAAGCACCAAGATTTATTCCCATATAAAAAATTGTGAAACCCGAATCACGGCGAGTATCACCAAAACCATACAGAGCTCCCACTATGGATGAGATATTGGCTTTAAGGAAACCTACTCCGGCAATAATCAGCGCCAAAGACAGGTATAAGCCATTCACATAAAGCGCTTCTGTCTCTGTGCGCCGAGTAAAGTCAGTGGCTGGGATAATTGCAGGGAGCCCAACATTATCAGGTTCCGCTATTAGCATCTGGGTAGCGCCGTTATTAAATGAAACCAGAGAGACACCCTGTTCAGATAAAATAATCTGATTGCCGTCACCCCCTCTGGCATCAAGCCCTATCTCATAGTCAACGCCGTTATAGGTCAATATCTCCCTGGACCCATTACCTTCAAAAGCCATACCCAAATGCCCTATTACGAGCAGGATCGCTCCGAAAGTCACTGCTTTTCTCGATCCCAGATACTTATCAGCAAGTGTTCCTCCTATGATTGTCATTACGTAAACAAGCGCAGTATAGGCACCATAAATAATAGAAGAACGCTCCTGACTAAATAAGAAATGTTCGGTGAGATAAAATATCAATAGGCCACGCATTCCATAATATGAAAAACGCTCCCACATCTCAGTGAAGAACAGAATGTAAAGGCCGCGCGGATGCCCAAAAATAGTATTATCTGAAGATGATGCTCCTAGCAACTCTGCCGAATCTACTACTTCATTCATACTGGCTCCTATTTATTTTATATAGATTGAATGCAGAATAAAGACGCACAGTGATAAAATCAACATATCTTGACAGTAATAGTGCATGATTCAGGCTTACATGGTATTTACAATTCTGGTTTGAAAATTTATATTCCTGAATGCTTTGAGAATTTAAAAATTTATTGACTAAATAAAATTCAATGATGTACCTGAAATTATTAGAAAAGCACATAAAAGAAGGGATTCTGCATCTCCATCTGCCCCAAGGTAAAGTTTATACCTTCGGATCAAGCGGCACCGAGGTGAACTGGTACTTTAAAAGTGAAAAAGCGATCAGACGTATAGCCCTGGATTGGGAATTCCAATTGGGGCAGACTTATATGGAAGGCCTATGGCACGCGGGTGATGGCTCCCTTTATGATCTCCTTGGCCTACTGAGAAGCAACTTTCAACCCAAAAAAAATAGCTGGCACAAACCCATACAAGGGGCCATTCAGCAGTGGAATAAAATTTCTCGTGCATATAATAATATCTCGCATCACTATGATATCCATGAAGATGTATTTAGACATTTTTTAGATAAAGAAATGTTCTATTCTTGTGCCTATTTTGAATCGGATGATGCTTCTCTTGAAGAAGCGCAAAACAGCAAGGCGAAGCACATCGCTAAAAAATTATTGTTAAAGGGCAATCAAAGAGTACTTGATATCGGTTGTGGATGGGGCAGCATGATGTTTCATCTGGCTCAGAACTATAATGTTGATGTCAGCGGTATCACACTGTCCAGGGAGCAACTATCGGTCGCACAAGCTGAAGCTAAAAGACGCCAATTGGCTAACACCCACTTTCATCTCCAAGATTATCGTGAGCATCATGGTTTATATGACCGGATTGTTAGTATTGGCATGTTTGAACATGTGGGAACGCCTTTTTACACTACTTATTTCAACAAGATAGCGGATATGCTGGATGAAGACGGTCTAGCACTGGTTCACACGATCGGCAAAACAGGCCCCCCTCGGACGACCAATCCATGGATTCACAAGTATATATTTCCTGGAGGAGTTAACTCTTCCCTTTCACAAATTACAAAAGCACTTGAACTCAGTAATTTAAGAATTACAGATGTCGAGGTACTGCGCAAACATTATGCGCTTACTTTGCATCACTGGCAGCTAAGATTTCAACAACATCGTCATGAGATAGCTGAAATACTTGATGAAGAGTTTTGCTTAATGTGGGAATTCTATCTCGCTATCTGTGAAGTCGCTTTTGTATTTTCTGATCTGGTAGTTTATCAGTTGCAGTTAGCAAAAAAGCATGGACCTGTTCCCATAACCAGAGACTATTTGTACAAAATTTAATTTTCAATTGCACTGAATTTCCTATTCATAATTTACGGACATAAAGTAGATTAAGTCTCTTAAGGCACATATACTCGGTCCCCATCAAAATCATGCTAAGTACAAAATTTCTCAGTTAGGAGGAACTTATGTCAGTATTGTTTAAAAAAATCGATTTCCCTGATTTTGATAATTTCTTAAGCAAAACAAAAAATATTCATACCCTGCTAATACCTTAATTTTTAAAGAAGGCGATATATCAGAAACACTCTATTTCATTATAAGCGGCTCTATAAGTGTTCTATTGAAAGATGATAATAATCGAGAAATTATTATTGCCTACCTAAGCGCAGGCGACTTCTTTGGCGAAATGAGTTTGTTCGATATAAATATGAGCAGAAGCGCCAGCATAGTGACTAAAGAAAGATCTGAGCTTGCTGAAATAAATTATGAATATTTCAAAATCTATGCTGAAGCCCACCCTAAAATAGTCTATATTTTGGGTAAACAAATGGCTAGAAGGCTTCGTAATACCACTCAAAAAGTTGCTGACTTGTCTTTTCTCGATGCTACCGGCCGAATTGCCAGTGCTTTACTTAATTTAAGCAAAGATCCCAGTGCTCTTACTCATCCCGATGGCATGCAAATTAAAATTACCCGACAGGAATTAGGGAAAATAACCAATTGTTCGCGTGAAATGGTGGGCCGTATTCTCAAAGACTTACAAGCACAGGGCTTAATTGAAGTGTCAGGAAAAACTATAGTCATCTATGGAACAAGATAGTTTTTATATGGACAAGATTTTTTTGCAAAAAAAAGCCGCTTATTAGCGGCTTTTTAATTAGAGATAACTATTTTATTTATCTTCTTTGTTTTCTTCAGAAGATTCTTCTGCTTGTTCGATGATTTCTTCTTCGGCAGTTTCTTCAGCAGTTTCTTCTATGACATCTTCTGAAGCCTCTTCATTTACTGCTTCTTCTGCAACGAGTTCTTCAGATTGATCAATATAATCATCTTCAAAATCTACAGCAGGGCGATCAACCAGTTCAACATAAGCCATTGGAGCCTTATCTCCTGTGCGTAAACCACATTTAATAACGCGCAGATAGCCTCCAGGACGTTTTTGGTAACGAGGCCCTAGTTCTGAAAACAACTTTCCTACAGCAGCTTTATCTTGTACTCGGGAAAAGGCGAGGCGACGATTTGCTACATTATCTTCTTTCGCAAGAGTAATTAAAGGCTCAGCATAAGACCTTAATTCTTTAGCTTTAGCGAGTGTTGTTCTGATAATTTCGTGCTCAACAAGAGACGTAGTCATGTTACGGAACATGGCCTGACGATGACTACTATTTCTGTTAAGTTGACGTCCTGAGTGACGATGACGCATGACTACTATTCCTAATTAATATCTATTTTATGCAGCTCGGTCGTCGCTTTTCAGCGATGACGGTGGCCAATTCTCTAAACGTAAACCCAAAGACAAACCGCGTGAGGCCAGCACATCTTTAATTTCCGTTAATGATTTTTTACCCAGATTTGGGGTTTTCAATAGCTCTACTTCAGTGCGCTGAATCAGATCACCAATGTAGTAAATATTTTCAGCTTTTAAACAATTAGCTGAACGCACAGTAAGCTCTAAATCATCAACTGGACGCAGTAATATCGGATCAATCTTGTCTTCAGCTTCTTCAGGCTCATTGACAACATCACTTTGCAAATCAACAAACACACTGAGTTGATGTTGCATAATAGTTGCTGCTTGGCGGATAGCTTCTTCAGCATCCATAGTGCCATTAGTTTCTAATTCAAGAATCAGTTTATCCAGGTCAGTACGTTGCTCGACACGAGCATTTTCAACAGTGTAAGTGACTTGGTTAACTGGGGTATAAGAAGCATCCAATTGCAATTTACCAACTGAACGAGTTTCATCATCATCACTTAAGCGTGAATCCGCAGGCACATATCCACGACCAGATCCTACTTTAATTCTCATATTGATCGAGCCATTTTCATTTAGATTACAAATCAAATGATCAGGATCAACAATTTCAACATCGTGATCTAAAGTTATATCTGCAGCAGTTACAGGGCCTTTACCAGATTTACTCAAAGTAAGTACAACTTCAGTTTGAGTGTTCAAGGCAATAGCCAAGCCTTTCAGATTAAGAATGATTTCAATGACATCCTCTTGAACGCCTTCAATAGTACTGTATTCATGAACCACACCATCGATTTCAACTTCTTCAACCGCAAAACCCGGCATTGAAGAAAGTAAAATTCTTCTAAGAGCGTTACCTAATGTGTGACCAAATCCTCTTTCCAGTGGCTCCAGAACTACCTTGGAACGGTACTTATCTAATTCCTCTACCTGGATCACCTGAGGGGTCAGAAAGTTTGCTAGGGAAATCTGCATGTAGTTCCTCTTTTATTTGGCTTAGTTGATATTAAATTTTTAGTTCTTTAAATGTTCTATCTTAAATTACCAGGCTTACTTCGAGTATAGCTCTACAATCAAGCTTTCGTTTATTTCAGCTGGTAACTCGCTGCGATCTGGCTTTTGTTTAAACTGGCCTTCCAATTTGCTGACATTCACATCAATCCATTCGGCTGCAGCACGTGTCGCCGCCAAATCCAATGCTGATTTAATACGCAATTGCTCTTTGGCTTTCTCACGCACTGAAATCACATCTCCTTCCTGCACCTGATAAGAAGGAATATTCACCACTTCACCGTTTACCAATATGGATTTATGAGAAACCAGTTGTCTTGATTCAGATCGAGTGGATCCAAACCCAATACGATAAACCACATTATCTAGACGGCTTTCTAAGAGTTGTAAAAGGTTTTCACCTGTCGCACCCTTTAGACGCGCAGCTTCTTTGTAATAAGAACGGAATTGTTTTTCCAGAACGCCATACATACGACGTACTTTTTGTTTTTCACGTAGCTGTACACCATAATCTGAAAGACGCGTGCGACGTTGTCCATGCTGACCTGGAATAGTTTCAGCTTTACACTTGTCTTCCAGTGAACGAACACCACTTTTTAGAAAAAGATCAGTGCCTTCTCTTCTGGATAATTTACATTTTGGGCCTATATAACGGGCCATAGGTTCTTCTCCTGTCTACTAATTTCGACTTATATCTGGCTGCTTATACGCGACGCTTTTTAGGCGGTCGGCAACCATTATGAGGAATAGGGGTAACATCAGTAATATTACTGACTTTTAAACCACAGGCATTTAATGCGCGAACTGCAGATTCACGTCCTGGACCAGGACCATTTACCCTAACATCAACATTTTTCAAACTATATAATTCAACAGCTGTTTTACCAGCTCGTTCTGCTGCAACCTGAGCTGCAAACGGTGTACTTTTTCTTGAACCTCGAAAGCCAGAACCACCGGAAGTTGCCCAACTTAAGGCATTCCCCTGACGATCAGTGATGGTAATGATAGTGTTGTTAAAAGAGGCATGAATATGCGCCACACCATCAGAAACCGGTGTTCTTGCCTTTTTACGCGTTTGTGCTGCAGCAGGTTTAGCCATTAACTTAGTACCTTCTATTAAATCCTGTTAATTGCGAATTGGTTTACGCGGACCTTTTCGGGTTCTGGCGTTAGTTTTGGTTCGTTGACCGTTCACGGGCAAACTACGACGATGACGAATACCGCGGTAAGTACCCAAATCCATCAAACGTTTTATGTTCATTGATACTTCGCGGCGTAAATCACCTTCAACATTCAGTTTGCTTATCTCACTACGAAGTGAATCCAGTGATTCTTCACTCAATTCACTAACTTTAGTATCCGGCGCAATGCCAGTAGTTTCACAAAGCTGTTTAGCAATGGTCGGACCAATGCCATAAACATAGCTGAGTGAAATCACTACATGTTTATTATCTGGTATGTTGACTCCGGCGATACGGGCCATATTTTTACTCCAATTCTATCTTAATCTTCGTTATTTTTTATTTATAAAATCAATCACTTAATACTTAAATCGGACTCAGAGCAGTGCCAAAAGGCGCGACAGCTTATACCTTGTCCTGAGCAAAATCAAGCTAGAGCCATTAGCCCTGACGCTGCTTGTGACGAGGTTCCTTACAAATAACCCGCACAGTGCCGTGGCGTTTAACAACTTTGCAGTTTCTGCACATTCTTTTTACTGATGCTCTAACTTTCATGGTTCCACTCCTAAATTCTTATCTGGCTATAGCGTCTGCTTTTAGCGCTTAAATGAGCCAATATTGGATTTCTTCATCAAGGATTCATATTGATGAGACATCAAATGTGATTGCACTTGCGCCATAAAATCCATACATACCACTACCACAATCAACAAAGATGTTCCGCCCAATTGGAAAGGGACGTTGGCCGAGGTTTGTAAAAACTGTGGCATCAAACAAATTAATGTAATGTACGCAGCTCCGAACATAGTGAGTCGAGTCATCACACTATCAACATAATTTGCCGTTTGTTCACCAGGACGAATGCCAGGAATAAAAGCACCTGAGCGTTTCAGGTTTTCTGCAATTTCCTTGGGATTAAATACCAAAGAGGTATAAAAGAAACAGAAGGTTACAATCAAAACGGTAAACAATAATATGTTCAAGGGTTGACCGGGGCCAAGCACCAACGCGAGATCAGCCAAAAATTCATAGCCATCATTATTACCAAACCAGGTACCCAAGGATTGGGGGAACAATAGAAATGAACTGGCAAAAATAGCAGGGATTACGCCAGCCATATTAACTTTCAAGGGTAAATGGCTAGACTGCCCCTGATACATTTTTCTACCTTGTTGGCGAGGAGCATAATTCACTGTGATACGACGCTGAGCTCTTTCGACAAATACAACACAGGCAATAACAACGGCACCCAAGACTGCCACAACAAACAATGCCAAGGGTTGTATCTGGCCTTCCGCAGCCTGCTCAAGGGCTTGACCAACAGCCGCAGGCAAGCTAGCAACTATACCCGCAAAAATAAGTAACGAAATGCCGTTACCAACACCTCTTTCAGTGATCTGCTCGCCTAACCACATTAAAAACATTGCTCCAGTAATTAAAGAAACAATCGCTGTAAAATAAAAACTAAAATTAGGATCAAATGATATCGGCGCTAAAAGTCCAGTTGTAATCGCTACCGACTGAACACTGGCAAATAACAAAGCGCCGTAACGAGTATATTTGCTGATTTTACGACGCCCGGACTCTCCTTCCTTTTTCAACTGCTCAAGGGATGGTGTAGTCGCTGTTAATAACTGCATGATAATCGAGGCTGTAATATAAGGCATGATGCCCAAAGCAAAAATACTCATGCGTTCAATGGCACCACCAGAGAACATATTGAAAAGACCTAAAAAGGTTCCCTGATTTTGATTAAATAAAGCTTGAAGCTGGTCAGGGTTAATCCCCGGAACAGGAATATGCGTACCTATACGGTATACAAAAATTGCAAACAAGACGAAAAGCAATCTGGCTTTAAGTTCTGCCAGACCGTCTCCTTTACCTGCTTGCATTCCTGCTTGTGCTAAGCCTTTCTTTGCCATTTCAGTTATATTTTTCTTGCTTACTCTTCAATTTTGCCGCCAGCCGCTTCGATAGCTGCTCTGGCACCTTTTGTTACTGCCAAGCCCTTAAGGGTAACTGCCTTGGTCACATCACCTGACAACATCACTTTCACCCGCTTAATGTTGCGGTTAATAATGTCGGCTTTTTCCAATGCAGCAATATCAATCACATCAGCATCGACTTTATTTAGCTCGGAAGTTCGGACTTCCGCAGTTATCATGCCGACACGTGAAGTAAAACCAAACTTGGGCAGTCGTTTTTGCAAAGGCATTTGCCCGCCTTCAAATCCCGGTCTAACAGTTCCACCAGAACGTGAAGTCTGACCTTTATGACCACGACCAGAAGTCTTTCCTAGACCACTGCCAATACCTCGGCCTACGCGTTTCTTGGCTTGAGTTGCGCCAGGGACATTATTTATTGTGTTTAATCTCATTACTATTCTCCCTCCACCTGGACTAGGTGACGGATTTTATTAATCATGCCACGAACAGCAGCAGTATCTTCCAGTTCAACCTGGTGACGAATTCGACGCAAGCCAAGACCTGATACACAAGCCTTGTGCTTTGGTAAAGCCGCAATAGGGCTTTTAACTAAAGTCACTTTTACTGTTTTTGATGCCATCACTACTTACCTGTTCTTAACTATTTGTTACAAATTTTTGCTAGCTGTCTCTTGAATGCTTTGTTACTAGTATTGATTCAATTCACTAATCAATTAACTAACAATCTCTTCAACTTTTTTACCACGCTTCTCAGCAATTTCCTCAGGAGAACGCATATGCTGCAGCCCTTTAAAAGTTGCTCTTACAACATTTACCGGATTGGTAGAGCCATAACACTTCGCCAATACATTATGCACCCCAGCAAGCTCTAAAATGGCACGCATTGCACCACCTGCGATAACACCTGTACCTTCAGAGGCGGGCTGCATATATATATTCGAAGCACCGTGACGAGCTTTAACCGGGTACTGCAATGTACCTCCATCCAGTTTTACAGAAATCATATTACGCCGGGCAGCTTCCATAGCTTTTTGTATTGCCAGTGGAACTTCTCGTGCTTTACCACGACCAAAACCAACTCGACCATTGCCATCACCAACAGCGGTTAAAGCAGTGAAACCGAAGATACGTCCGCCTTTAACCACTTTAGCAACACGGTTAACCTGGATAAGCTTTTCCTGCAACCCTTCTTCGTTTTTATTTTGTTCGTTTTTATATGCCATAACCTAAAACTCCAGTCCACCTTCACGTGCCGCATCGGCCAATGCCTTAACTCTGCCATGATATTGATAGCCACTACGATCGAAAGCCACCTTAGTAATTCCTACCGTTTTTGCTTTCTCAGCGATCTGCTTACCAATTTCAATAGCAGACTCAACATTCCCGGTTTTCTTGCCACCTAATGAAGATGCCGCTGCCAGAATCTGGTTGTCAGGAGAAATAATCTGCGCATAAATATGTCGCGGACTACGATAAACAGAAAGCCGATTTACGCGTAATTCACTGATCTTGGCGCGAGATCTTTTTGCTCGACGTAGACGTGATTTTTTCTTTTCGTTCATTGTTCTTCCATTGCCTCAGTATTAGCTACAAGCTAGTCTTATTTCTTCTTAGCTTCTTTACGATAGACATATTCATCTTCGTAACGAATACCCTTACCTTTGTATGGCTCAGGTGGTCTAAATTCTCTGATCTCAGCGGCTACCTGACCGACCAATTGTTTGTCAGCACCTTTAAGCACAATCTCAGTTTGAGTTGGCGTTTCAGCACTAACACCTTCTGGCAAACTGTAATCAATAGGATGTGAATACCCAACAACCAGGTTTACAGTGTTACCTTGTGCCTTGGCGCGATAACCAACGCCAATTAAAGTAAGTTTTTTCTCAAAGCCCTGACTGACACCTATAACCATATTGTTAACGAGCGAACGGTAAGTACCAGCAAGCGCAACAGAGTTTTTTTCTTCTGTTTTAGCTTTTAACTTCAACTGGTTATCTTCATTAACAATTTCCACTTGCTCATGCAACGGGAGTTCGAGAGAACCCTGGGTACCCTTAACGGAAATCAAACCATTGGCAATAATGGCTTCAACACCTTTTGGTAAGTCGACGGGGCTATTTGCTATTCTGGACATAAGCTTGCTCTATTAAATCTTTTAAATTAAAAAACGGTACAGAGTAATTCGCCACCAATACCAGCCTGGTTAGCAGCTTTCCCTGTCATTACACCCTGGTTAGTTGACACTATTGCCACACCTAATCCAGACCTTACATCTGGTAAATCTTCGTTATTCACATACTGACGCAAGCCTGGTCGACTACCTCTGTGCAATTCTTCAATAACAGCCTTACCTTTAAAATATTTAAGGTCCACAGTTACAACAGGCTTCACCAAATCATCACTGACTTTATAGCCATTGATATATCCTTCTTGTTTTAGAACATCAAGAATAGCCAGCTTGATTTTTGAAGCAGGGCAATCAACACTTTCTTTTTGTACTAACTGGGCATTTCTGATTCTGGTCAGAAGATCCGCTATTGGGTCAGACATACTCATCTTATTAATATCTCCTAAACGCTTACCAGCTTGCCTTAGTTAAACCTGGAACATCACCGCGCATTGCAGCTTCGCGTAATTTATTTCTACACATTTTAAATTTTCTATATACACCATGTGGGCGACCAGTAACCTGGCAGCGACGCATCTGTCTTACTGGACTTGCATCACGAGGTAACTTTTGCAGTTTAATCTGCGCTTCCCATTTCTCGTCATCAGAAGCAGTCGTACTGTTAATAATTGCTTTTAGAGCAGTACGTTTTTCAGCGTAGCGCGCAACCAGTTTGCTACGTTTATCTTCTCTTGCGATCATTGATGTCTTAGCCATCTAAACTATCCTCTGCTTTTTATCGCTTATGCCTGAGCTGTTTCAGCAGCAACTTCTCCGCCTCGTAGCGGAAACTGCATTGCTCGTAACAAGGCTCTGCCTTCATCGTCTGTTTTAGCCGTGGTTGTAATCGTAATATCCAGGCCTCTCAAGGTATCAATTTTGTCATAATCAATTTCTGGGAAAATAATTTGCTCGCTTACACCTAATGCGTAGTTACCTCGACCATCAAATGACTTTGGATTTAAACCCCTGAAATCACGAATACGAGGAATTGCGATGCTAACTAGACGATCCAAAAACTCATACATTCTTACGCCACGCAGAGTTACTTTTGCACCAACAGGCCAACCTTCTCTGACTTTAAAACCAGCAATAGATTTACGCGCATTATTCACAACAGGCTTTTGCCCACTGATCTGCGTCAAATCGTTTAAAGCATTATCCAGTACTTTTTTATCACCAAAGTCACCATTACCCATGTTGAGCACCACTTTAGTAATTTTTGGCACTTCCATAGGGTTTTTATAGGCGAACTGCTTAATCAGTTCTGGCGCTACTTCGTTTCTATATAAATCTCTCATTCGAGCCATGTCTTAATCTCTCTTACGCTGCTATCTGTTAATCAATCAGAGAACTGTCTGATTTAAAAATGCGAACTTTGGTACCATCTTCTTCAATTTTAAACGTTACTCGATCCGCTTTTTCTGATTTAGGATTAAATATGGCGACATTAGAAACCTGAATTCCTGCCTCTTTTTCAACAATGCCACCCTGCTGTCCAATATTTGGATTTGGGCGCGTATGACGCTTGATCATATTTATACCAGAGACAATTAAACGGCCATTACCCAATACACGAGTGATCTTGCCTCGCTTGCCCTTATCACGGCCAGCAATCACAATCACCTCATCATCTCTTTTCAGTTTTTGCATTAACCTGTTCTCAACCTCTAAACTCGTATTACTTAACGTTTATTTCTTTCTATCCTTGTTATAAAACTTCTGGCGCCAGAGAAATAATTTTCATAAATTTCTCATTTCTTAATTCGCGTGTGACTGGACCAAAAACACGCGTACCAATTGGGGCATCCTGAGCATTCAATAAAATTGCAGCGTTATCATCGAATTTAATCAATGATCCATCCTGTCTCCTGACACCACTTTTGGTACGAACCACAACTGCGCTTAATACTTGACCTTTTTTTACTTTGCCACGCGGAATAGCTTCCTTGACAGTAACTTTAATCACGTCGCCTACTCTGGCATAACGTCTATGAGAGCCGCCCAGTACTTTTATGCACATGACACGCCTTGCACCACTGTTATCTGCCACATCCAAATAAGATTGTGTTTGAATCATCTAACGCCTCTCAACCCTGCAATTAATACTATTAAATTCTTAAACCTGAACCGCTTTCTCATCAATGGAGACTAAAGCCCACGTTTTCATTTTAGAAATTGGCCTTACTTCTTTAATGGTCACTGAATCACCAGGCATGCACTCATTACTTTCGTCATGCGCATGCAATTTAGAAGACTTGGTAACATATTTCCCGTAAACAGGATGCTTCACACGCCTTTCAACCAGAACAGTAATTGTTTTATCCATTTTGTTGCTAACGACTCTACCAGTAGCCGTACGCGCACTTTTTGCTTCTAAATTTGTTTCTGACATTTCTTAAGAACCTGCTTTTTCAGTTAACAGAGTTTTTACTCTGGCAATATCTTTTCTTACCACAGACTGCAAATGTGTCTGATTCAACTGACCAGTTGATTTTTGCATTCTGTGATTGAACTGATCACGCAACAGGCCAATTAAAATCTCGTTGAGCTCATCAACAGATTTCTCTCTTAGTTCTGAAGTATCTAACCCGGCCATTACATCACCACCCTTTTAGCAAACTTAGTTGCGAACGGTAATTTTGCAGCTGCCAGAGTAAATGCCTCTTCAGCTAATTCTGCGCTCACACCTTCAATTTCAAACAACACTTTACCTGGCTGAATTTGAGCTACCCAATATTCAACACTACCTTTACCTTTACCCTGACGTACTTCCAGTGGCTTTTTGGTAATTGGTTTGTCTGGAAATACACGAATCCAGATTTTTCCACCACGTTTAACATGACGAGTTAACGCACGACGTGCAGACTCAATCTGACGCGCAGTCAAACGACCACGAGTAATCGCTTTTAAACCATATTCTCCAAAACTCACTGTACTACCGCGATGAGCAAGACCACGATTGCGGCCTTTCATCTGCTTACGGAATTTTGTTCGCTTCGGTTGTAACATTTCTCGCCTACCTCTTACTCAATTCTTGTCTTACTTAGTCTCTGCCGCAGCAGGCTGCTCTTCATCAAAGTTAAAAACTTCACCTTTAAATATCCAAACCTTAACGCCAATAATGCCGTAAGTGGTTAATGCTTCACTGGTGGCATAATCAATATCTGCTCGCAAGGTGTGCAAAGGTACCCGTCCTTCGTGATAACGCTCAGAACGTGCAATTTCAGCACCACCTAATCGACCACTAACCTGCACCTTGATACCTTCAGCACCCTGACGCATTGCATTTTGCATTACTCTTTTCATTGCGCGTCGAAACATCACACGACGTTCTAATTGCTGTGCAACACTATCAGCTACAAGCCGTGCATCTAAATCTGGCTTACGAATCTCTTCAATATTTATATGGACTGGCACGCCCATTTTTTCTGTAAGCTCGTTTTTTAACTTCTCAACGTCCTCACCTTTTTTACCAATCACAATACCGGGGCGGGCAGTATAAATAGTAATTCTGGCTGTTTGAGCAGGACGTTCAATTTCTACACGCGAAACAGAGGCTGCTGCCAATTTCTTTTTAATAATGTCGCGAACTTCCATATCCTGCAATAAGTGATCCGCATAATCTTTACCACTGGCATACCAAACAGAAGTATGTTTTTTAACAATACCTAGTCTTATACCTGTTGGATTTACTTTTTGCCCCATGTTTGCCTCTTTTTTTCTATTATTCTAGTTAGCGCTATCGTCAGCGACTTTAACGGTAATATGACAGTAACGTTTCAAAATTCTATCTGCACGGCCTTTAGCACGTGGGCGAATACGTTTTAAAGTTGTACCTTCGTCGACATATATAGTACTGACGCGAAGCTCATCGATATCAAGACCTTCATTATGCTCAGCATTAGCTATGGCTGAATCCAGCACTTTCTTAATAACCTCAGCTCCTTTTTTAGGACTAAAGGTCAATATTTCCAGCGCTGCTTCAACACCAAGGCCACGAATCTGGTCTGCTACCAGTCTCGCTTTCTGTGCTGAAAGGTTTGCACCTTTAAGTTTCGCTGTTACTTCCATTATCTTCTAAGCCTCAAAACTTATTTACGTATTTATATTTATCGTGCTTTCTTATCTGCAGCATGGCCACGATAAGTGCGCGTCACAACAAACTCACCCAATTTATGGCCAACCATATCTTCAGATATCAAAATTGGTACATGCTGACGACCGTTGTGAACAGCAATTGTCAAACCCAACATTTCAGGTGAAATCATTGAACGTCTAGACCATGTTTTAATAGGTCTTCTGTCATTATTCTCAGCGGCAACTTGTACTTTCTTCAATAAATGAAGATCTATAAAAGGCCCTTTTTTTAGCGATCTTGGCACTGTTATACCTACCCTTATCTATGCGCGTTTCTGCGACGAATAATCATGTTACTCGTACGCTTGTTAGTTCTTGTTTTATAACCTTTGGTTGGTGTACCCCATGGTGAAACAGGATGACGTCCACCTGAAGTTCTACCCTCACCACCACCATGCGGATGATCAACCGGATTCATGGCAACGCCACGAACAGTTGGTCTAACACCTCTCCAGCGCTTAGCACCAGCTTTACCTAATGAACGTAAATTATGCTCACTATTGGAAACTTCACCCAAAACAGCTCGACAATCAGACAACACTTTACGCATTTCACCTGAACGTAAACGCAAAGTTGCATACTGACCTTCTCTGGCTACCAACTGTACAGATGTCCCTGCACTTCGTGCCATTTGAGCACCTTTGCCAGGCTTTAACTCAACACAATGCACAGTGCTACCAACCGGAAGATCACGCAAAGCAAGACAGTTTCCTGGCTTCATTGGCGCAGAAGAACCTGAAACAATCCGATCTCCAGAACTTACTTTAGCCGGGGCAATTATGTATCGACGCTCACCGTCGGCATACTTAAGCAAAGCTATATTTGCACTGCGATTAGGATCATATTCAAGCCTTTCAACCACCGCTGGAATGCCGTCTTTATCGCGTTTAAAATCAATAACACGGTATTTTTGTTTATGTCCACCACCAATATGACGTGTTGTAATGCGTCCAGCATTATTACGACCACCGTTTTTTGTCTTTTTCTCAAGCAACGGCGCATAAGGCTGACCCTTATGAAGATCAGGATTAACAACCTTAACAACAAAACGACGACCTGGTGAAGTAGGCTTACTCTTTACAACTGGCATGATCTTCTCTTACCCCTTAACCCAGTTCAGCAAAGTCTATTTCTTGACCCTGCTCTAATCTTATATAGGCTTTTTTCCAGTCTGAGCGGCTACGAAGTTTCCCACGTGCGGATCTTTTGGTTTTGCCTTTAACATTCAAAATCTGTATGTCTTTAACCTGCACATCAAACAAGCTCTCAACAGCCTCTTTAATTTCAGGTTTAGTTGCGTCCTTTGCCACCTTAAAAGTCACCTGATTATTCACTTCAGACATAATCGAGGTTTTTTCAGAAATATGCGGCCCAAGAATAACGGTTAGTATGCGTTCCTGATTCATGCCAGCATCCCCTCTACTTTCTTCAGTGCAGGCACTGTCATCAACACCTTATCGAAACCAATTAAACTGACAGGGTCGACAGCAGCGGCATCACGCACATCAACCTTGTATAAGTTGCGAGATGCTAAATAAAGATTCTTATCAATTTCTTCACTGACAATCAGCACATCTTTTAAATCAAATTCAGATAGCTTTTGGACAAGGCCTTTTGTCTTGTGATCTTCTAGAGTGAAATCGTCAACAATTAGAAGTCTTTCCTGGCGGATCAATTCTGAAAGGATGCAGCGTAGCGCACCACGATACATTTTTTTATTAATTTTCTTTGAGTGGTCTTGTGGTCTGGCCGCAAATGTAACACCACCGGAGCGCCAAATCGGGCTTCTTGTGGTCCCTGCTCGAGCTCGACCTGAGCCTTTTTGGCGCCATGGTTTTTTACCACCGCCGCTCACTTCAGAACGAGTCTTTTGTTTGACAGAACCCTGGCGAGCACCTGCCATGTAGGTTACTACTACCTGATGCACAAGACTTTCGTTAAATTCTTTAGCGAAGCTCTCATCAGAGACTGAAACTGTTTTTCCGGTCTTCTTACCGGGTGCTGCAACATTAATATCCATTGCTTACCCCCTTGAAGACTTAGCTTTAATGGTTGGAGAAATGATCACATCAGTACCGGTTGCACCAGGCACCGCACCTTTGATCATGAGTAGATTGTTTTCTGTATCAACTTTAACAATCTCGAGGCCTTGAGTCGTGACTTTAACGTTACCCATCTGACCTGCCATTTTTTTGCCTTTCCATACTCGTCCAGGCGTTTGGCATTGGCCAATAGATCCTGGCGCTCTATGAGAAAGTGAGTTGCCGTGAGTAGCGTCCTGCATGCGGAAGTTATAACGCTTAATGACGCCCTGGAAACCCTTACCTTTAGAAGTACCGGTCACGTCAACGATCTGACCCGCTTCAAATTTATCTACAGTAAGTTCCGTACCAGTGATAATTTCCTGCTCAGAAACTTCAGTTTCTTCTGTTCGAAATTCCCACAGTCCACGTCCAGCATCAACACCTGCTTTAGCAAAGTGACCTGCTTCTGATTTTGAGACATGAGAAGTCTTGACTAAACCAGCAGTAACCTGAACAGCACTATAGCCATCAGCTTCTACGGTTTTAATCTGCGTTACTCGGTTGGGAAGTACTTCCACAACTGTTACGGGTATAGAGGACCCTGTCTCGGTGAAAATGCGAGTCATCCCGCTTTTCCGACCGACTAAGCCAATCGACATTATAATTACCTCATCGTGTATGGGGCTTTAACCCACTATGGCTGCTTACGCATTACACCATGTTACGTTTTTATCCCTTTTACTTGCGTAAATCGGGATAACTACTCGTTGTATTTAAAGTGCCAGCTTACGAGAAAACAGACACTCACTTCTTAAATCTTTACTGTTCTTATATAGTTCTTAAAAATTTCTTTAACTAACCAAGACTGATCTGTACTTCAACACCAGCAGCCAAATCCAGCTTCATCAAGGCATCAACGGTTTTTTCCGTTGGCTCTACAATATCCAGGAGACGCTTATGCGTTCTAATTTCATACTGATCACGCGCATCTTTATTAACATGCGGCGAAATTAGTACAGTAAAACGCTCTTTTCGTGTTGGCAAAGGGATAGGACCTTTAACCTGTGCTCCAGTACGTTTGACAGTTTCCACTATTTCTAAAGTAGACTTATCAATAAGCCCATGATCAAAGGCTTTGAGCCGAATTCTGATTCGCTGGTTCTGCATGCGACCAACATCTCCTGTTTATTGTTAAAGAACTATTCCTATACGGAGGCACAGGGAACACCCTTTTCCACCGCGAAAAAAGAGCGCAAATTGTAAGGATGTGGAATAAGCCTGTCAAGCACTGAATGCTATTAGAAGTTAATATTTTCAGGCTATTGAACGATTGCAGCTAAAAACACTTATAAGCCCGATAATCTCTCAAAAAGATCATTCAAACTTTGCTCACGCATACCCGGTATCAGCGGAACAGCAATATTTATAATCGTTTCCGGGCTAGGAATGATATCAGTGGCATTCTCAACATCTTTGATAGTCATTGTTGCGGCATTATCACCAAGAATGCGATTAACTGTTGTAACGGTATGAATAGCCCCAAACATAATACCAATGACTTCAACAGAGCCATCGTAGGATTCGAAAACTACAGGTCCTCCAGAACTTGAACCGGTAGAGTCACAATTCGTATAAATCGAGTGCCCGGCGCCCAGAATCGCTCTGGGGGTTGGCTGCCAAATAGAGCATTTGTCAGAAACCTGAATTCTGGCCTCACCCTGATCCGGAATTAAATTTCCTCCATAAAATTTAATTTCACCAAGACCTGCCTGGAGCAGACTGTGCAATTGCTGATAGGTTTTGTTGCTTAGCGGGATGGCGTCGCCTACCGTGTTCTCATTTGAAGGAATATGACAGACACCCCAGTCATTCTTGATAAAAACCGCAGGATCGATCTGCGCAAGGTTTCCAGCAATAATATTTTCAATAGCTATAAAATGTTCAGAGCCATATGGCCTGAATATACAATCTCTATGGTATTCATCATCGGTTGAATCCCTAAAACCATGGCCTGAGGTAATCAAAATGGCATTTTGACGATCCTGACCTATATCAATTAAAAACCCCGTTGTGACTAACTGCCTTCCCGTTTTGACTTCTTTACAAAAGACGTTACCAGTAGCATTAATTGTGTTTCTTTCAAGTTCATTTACAGGATCGCGCCTGTTGACGCCGTCATAAGTGAAGTTTGCACCATAAGATAATGTGGCCGCATAAAGGCAGTAGAGGCAAGCATATTGAAAAAACTTTTTGTTAAACATTCATCTAAAGTCGCGTTAGGATAAAAAACATGCTGTCTGCTGATTCCAGCATGCATAAAGGGCTTCCTTAGAAGCCCTTTATTTTAAATGCAATTAACAAGCTAACGGAAAATTACTAGGGCATTTCTTCCCCTGCATCCATGGCTTCCTTTTTGGACATATAGCCCTTAGCATACCAGTCTTCCCAGGCATCTCTATCGGCACCACATCCGCCATCACTAGGGTCATACCAGATGTCATCCTTTAGTACCAAACCTACAGCTCCACCGTTTCGACCATCACGTAAAGGGCATTGAACAATAGTTACACGATCGCCTGGTTGAAAAGTATAACCGGTCATAGATGGCGTACTTTCAATCATTCGGGGTGGCGCAGCGCCTTCAAAGGCAAATACTGTACCGGCATCATCTCGAATATAGAGTGCAACATGTGGACTATTAAAAGCCCATCGCACGACTTCACCGGAGATAACTTCCTCAGTTGCTCTGTCAAACATCGCAAAACTATGGTGCGCAGAGGCATAATTTACAGCGCTAAATGTAAGAATTGCGAGCATAACAGTCGATAATATTTTTTGTGAATTTTTCATAGCTCCTTCCTCAAAATAATTTCTTACTCAAACTTTCATTTATCATGAATACCTGCTTAAAAAGCAAAATCAAACTGATCATCAAAAACTGGGCTTTTTTCCTGACCTATTAAACCTTGAGGTAAATCCGGGTTACGAGTTGCAGGGGTTCCTCTAGGATCTATATAGCCAGGTTCACCTGGCAGCCTGTATTGTGTGTTGGGCCGACCTTCTTCATCAAAAGTAAGATAGGTATTCTGGTTTTGGGCACACTCCCAGTATCGAATTCTCAGGCCTGCATCTTCCATATCCTGGCGGTGTCTAAAGGTATAGATAACGTTTAAAGGCTCCTCCAGCATCAAGTCATCATAGAAATAGACATTAACCGCTATTTTCATTTCATCATTCTCAGCATCCCACCACTCATACCAGATTTCCAGGGTTTCTGCCTGGTTGCTGGTAGGCGGTGTGCCTCTAAAAAAGTCTGCAGGGTAAATATCCTCTGTATGGACAACCAATACATCGCCAAGTTCATCATCCTTAGCCCAGAATCCAATACTGTCACCTGCCGCGAAATGCGTTCCATCAATATTGACATGTTCCTGGTTGATATAAATACGTCGTGTATCATTAGCCAAGTCGTTATGCCATAGAGAGTAGCTTGGTGTATTTATAAATTCGCGTACATAAGGCTCTCTAAACCAACGTGGAATACCCGCTGGCTCACAGGTGGTTAAACGGTCATAGTCTACCCCGGCATTAAAAGCCTGATTTCCCAGATCAAGACGATATTTAAATGCTGCTTCATATTCTGGTGTTAGCACACCTGGAATAATTTCATCGTCCACCATGAATAATTGATTGTTACCTTGATGTGAGGCACTTGACCAAAGCCCTTCCCATTTAGGCACACTTAAATAATCATGTTGTACGCCACCTTTATAGTAATCCATTAAATAATCATAATGGTCTCTGGAAGTTTCAAATTCCATTGGGAACGGAATTGCGTCAGGCAAATTGCCTCCCCCAGGCTGAGCAAAGACTGACCCTGACGCCAGAAAACTTGCACTCAAAACAATGGTTTTAAAGTGTTTAGATAACGTCATATTTCCCCCTATGAAAATCGACTTAATATTGTTTTTATTAAAATTGAACCAGTCTGTGATATCTACCGATTCAAGCTGACTATCCTTATGTTCTTATTTATATTCTTATTTTTTTTGGACTTATATTTTTTCAGCTGTTTTTTCAATTAATTTGAAGAAATCAGGCTGAAATGAATTAAGCACTTTTTTTAGGCAAACTGCTAATTTTTACTCTTGCTAATACCTAAGTGGTCAATCATCAAACCATTAGGCAAAATAATCAAGCCCATAATTGTTCAAATTTGAAGGATCATAAAGATTAATATTGAACAAAGCCCAAGAATTGGTATGCTTGATCGTCTAATAAATACGTATCCACCCTCAAGGAGTTTTTACAAGTGAAAACAATTGCATCTTATTCTTCGCTGTTAGGTGGCCTCATTCTGTTGAGTGCTACATTTAATGCTACAGCACAACCAGGGCCCTTACCTGAAGACCCGGCCCATTACACTAATGATCAAGCTGAGCGTGGTGAAGCAATCTACCGTGAAACTTGCATCGTTTGTCATGGTGAAAACCTGAATGATGGTGAATTTGGAGCTCCCCTTACCGGTTCTTCTTTTTCTACCCGATGGACTGGCATCAATATGGAAGCATTATTTGATGCTACTCGTGAAATGCCCCCAGGTCAGGCAAACAGCCTAAGCAGACAACAGTATATCGATACGATTGCGTTTATTCTGCAGGAAAATGATGTCCCTGCGGGTGATGACCCTTTGCCTGCAGATTCTGCTGAACTTGCAGCTTTGTTTGTCCCAGGGAATTCACTTGTCTCAGCTCAAGCTGTCAGAAGAAGTGGCGGCCCTGGTGGAGGCTTTGCGCCTGGTGTCCAGATACCTGAATGGCAATCAGATCCAAATCCGCTGGCAAATATCTCTAACGTTACTCAAGACTTACTTGATAACCCGCCTGCAGGGTCCTGGCTGAATTGGCGAGGCACTTATGACGCAATGGGCTTCAGTTCCCTTGACCAGATTAACAAAAATAATGTCGATGACCTCCGCGTAGCCTGGTCACTATCACTTCCTCCTGGTCCAAATGAGTCAACTCCTTTGATTCATGAAGGAGTCATGTTCGTGCACAGTTTTGGTGACAACGTGATGGCTTTGAACGCCGTCACTGGAACAGAGCTCTGGCATTATCAACATGAACTAGCTGAAGATGCTCGGCCCAGTGTAAAAAGAAATATTTCCATCTATGAGGACAAAATCTACGCTGCCACCTCTGATGGGAAAGTGATTGCACTTGATATGCGAAGCGGCAGACTGGTTTGGGAAACTGAAGTAGGTGCAGCAATAACTGGTGGCCCTACAGTTGCTAGAGGTGTTGTCATGCAAGGAACGCTAATGACCAGACAACCTAACGTAGTTCCCGGCGGAGGCTTTATTCAGGCGCTGGATGCAGAAACTGGTGAAAAACTTTGGCGCTTCAACTCGATTCCGGAACCTGATGAACTAGGCGGCAATACCTGGAATGGTGTCCCATATACACAAAGAAATGGTGGTTCATTCTGGACTGCAGGATCCTATGATCCAGAAAACAACCTGGTCTATTTTGCTCCCTCTCCAACTTACGATACCGCTATGCTGGTTAATCCAGTTAATCAACCAAGTATCAATAATGATGCGCTGTTTACCAATTCAACTTTGGCTTTGAGGCCAGAAACTGGGGAGCTGGTTTGGTATTTCCAACATATGAACAATGATCAGTTTGATATGGATTGGATTTTTGAACGTATCATCATGGATGTTAATGTAGGTGGCAGAGAACGACGTGTCTCACTTACAGCTGGCAAGCAGGGTTTTTATGATGCCAATGATGCTGTTACCGGTGAATATTTATTCTCTTATGACATGGGTCTGCAAAACTTCATCCTGGGTGTCGATTTAGAATCAGGACGAAAAATAGTAGACATGTCACTCTACCCTGACGGTGAACGTAAAATCGTTTGTCCTCATGCCGGTGGTGGGCGCAGCTGGATACCCGGGGCATACAACCCTCAGACCCAAATGCTCTATGTTCCTGCCGTTGAATCTTGCATGGATCTTATGCCAACTGGAGAAGGTATGGGCAGTGGCGCACTTTCAGCAGGTTATAACTGGATGATCCGCCCACGCGATGACAGTGATGGCCTTTATGGACATATACAGGCTATCAATGTCAGTGAAAACATGACTCAATCATGGATCGAGCGTCAGCGCGCACCGCAATCAACCGGGATACTTGCTACTGCAGGTGGACTTATTTTTGCTGGCGCCTTAGATCGTAACCTGACGGCTTATGATGATATGACGGGTGAAAAATTATGGCAGGCAAAACTTAATGATGTACCGAACACCAATCCAGTCACTTTCTCTGTGGATGGCAAACAGTATGTCGCAATTGTGGTTGGTTATGGTGGCGCTCAAACAGCCACTTTCGGAAGATTGGTTCCTGAAATCACCTTGCCAGCAGTGGCAAGTTCATCTGTATGGGTTTTTGAATTACCTGATTAATAGACACCCTGCTCCTGGTGTTGATCTCATTACTTCAAACCAGGAGTATGAACTAACCATTAAAAGCATAAACAAAAAAAGCCCTCATTAGAGGGCTTTTTTTAATTACTAAAAAGGGTTAAATAAGGCGCTAGGTTATTGTATTCAATGCTTAGCAAAAATCCGCGTAGGAAAGGAATGTATATTTTAATACATGACTGCCCGAGCAGATTTTTAACGCTAGCAGTGAATAGAAGAGCCAGCGCTACTATATTCACCTAACAAAGAAAGCCCTATTAGCCTTTCATAACTGCTTCAGCAACATTACTCGGCACTTCAGCATATTTAGTAAATTCCATTGTATATGTTGCTCGACCTTGCGTGGCAGAACGTAAATCCGTGGAATAACCAAACATCTCTGCCAATGGAACTTCGGCGTCAATGACTTTACCGGATGGTGTATCTTCCATACCCTGAACAATTCCTCGACGTCGATTCAAGTCTCCCATCACATCACCCATATAATCTTCAGGGGTGACCACTTCAACTTTCATGATTGGTTCAAGTAAAGCAGCGTCAGCTAGCAGTGCACCTTTTTTAAGGGCCATAGAGCCTGCAATTTTGAAAGCCATTTCAGATGAATCGACATCATGGAAAGATCCATCATAAAGTGTGACTTTCATGGCTAACAAAGGATAGCCTGCTAAGCAGCCATTTTTCATTTGTTCCTGCACGCCTTTATCAACAGCAGGAATGTATTCACGAGGAATCGTTCCACCTACAATTGCATTGACAAATTCGTATTCTGAATCGGCTGGTAATGGTTCCAGTTTAAGCCACACATGACCATACTGACCACGACCACCAGATTGTTTAACGTGCTTACCTTCAACTTCCACGGTTTTACGGATAGTCTCACGATAGGCCACTTGTGGTTTACCGATATTCGCCTCAACGCCAAATTCACGACGCATACGATCAACAAGTACATCCAAATGTAATTCGCCCATACCAGAAATAATTGTTTGACCTGATTCTTCATCCGTTTCAACTCTGAAAGATGGATCTTCTTGCGCTAGTTTACCTAAGGCTATACCCATTTTTTCCTGGTCAGCTTTGGTTTTTGGTTCTACTGCAACGGAAATCACGGGTTCCGGGAAATCCATTTTTTCCAATGTAATTTGCTTATCTTCTGCACATAAGGTTTCACCGGTTGTGACATCTTTCAGACCAATCGCTGCAGCTATGTCGCCAGCTAGTACTTCCTTAATTTCTTCACGAGAGTTAGCGTGCATTTGAACCATACGTCCGACACGTTCTTTTCTGTGTTTTAAGGGGTTGTATACGGAATCACCCGATTTCAAAGTGCCTGAATACACGCGGAAGAATGTTAAGGTTCCCACAAAGGGATCTGTCGCAATTTTAAATGCCAATGCAGCAAAAGGAGCCTTATCATCAGCTTCACGGGATTCGATAGTTTCACCATCTTCCAGAACACCTTGAATAGATTTAACTTCAGTTGGTGATGGAAGATATTCAACGACTGCATCCAAAACAGCCTGGACACCTTTATTTTTGAAAGCTGAACCACACAATGTTGGCACGATCTCATTGGCCAGAGTTCGAGTACGTAAGCCTAATTTGATTTCATCCTCAGTCAGGGTTTCACCTTCAAGATACTTGTCCATTAATTCTTCATTGGCTTCGGCAGCAGCTTCAACCATCTGCTCATGCCATTTTTCAGCTTCAGCTCTCATATGATCCGGAATTTCAGCGTACACAAAAGTTGTACCCTGATCATCTTCACTCCAGCGAATTTCTTTCATTTTCACCAGATCGATTACGCCTTTAAATTCGTCTTCTGCACCAATAGCCAACTGGATAGGGATTGGGTTTGCACCCAATCTATCTTTCATTTGCTTTACTACTTTTAAGAAATCTGCGCCGGCACGGTCCATCTTATTGACAAACACTAATCGAGGAACTTCATACCGGTTGCCCTGACGCCAAACGGTTTCAGTTTGAGGCTGTACACCTGAACTACCACAAAGGACCACTACGGCACCGTCAAGCACACGAAGTGAACGTTCTACTTCAATGGTAAAGTCAACGTGACCAGGAGTATCAATGATATTAATACGGTATTCTTCAAACTGCTTGTTCATTCCCTGCCAGAAACAAGTGGTAGCAGCAGAAGTAATGGTAATTCCACGCTCCTGCTCTTGCTCCATCCAGTCCATAGTTGCAGCACCATCATGGACCTCACCAATTTTGTGAGAAACACCGGTATAAAAAAGTACACGCTCGGTCGTCGTGGTTTTTCCGGCATCTACGTGAGCAACGATACCAATATTACGATAGCGATTGATGGGGGTTTTTCTAGCCACAGTCTAGACCTCAATTATTAAGTTGATTACAAAAATATTTTAGAAACGATAATGAGAGAATGCTTTATTAGCTTCAGCCATACGATGAACATCTTCACGTTTCTTCACAGCACTACCACGACCTTGTGAAGCATCCATAATCTCGCCCGCTAGTCTCAGGGCCATGGATTTTTCACCACGCTTACGTGAATGTTCAACCAACCAGCGCATTGCCAGAGCGTTTCTACGTTCGGGCCTTACTTCTACGGGAACCTGATAAGTAGCGCCCCCTACCCGGCGGGATTTCACTTCGACCAAGGGAGCGATATTATCTAAAGCTGTTTCAAAGGTTTCCAGCGCATCTGTTCCTGATTTTTCAGCAACAACACCTAAAGCACCATATATGATTTTTTCAGCAACAGACTTCTTACCATCAACCATTACGTGGTTCATGAATTTAGCAAGAATTTTACTTCCGAATTTTGGATCAGGCAGAACTTCGCGCTTGGCGACAACTCGTCTTCTAGGCATGCTTTCCTCTCTTCAGGGTATCCAGGATAAGAATAGTTTTCTTACCTGGCCTTACTGTTATAGATATAGATTAATTGATTTTAAGATTTAGGCCGCTTAGTTCCGTATTTGGAACGACCTTGTTTACGATCGGCAACACCAGAAGTATCCAGGCTGCCTCGAACAGTGTGATATCTCACACCAGGTAAATCTTTTACCCTGCCGCCTCTAATCAAAACCACAGAGTGTTCCTGCAGGTTATGACCTTCACCGCCAATGTAGGATGTAACTTCATAGGCATTGGTTAAGCGTACACGACAAACTTTTCGTAGTGCTGAGTTTGGTTTTTTAGGCGTGGTCGTATAAACACGAGTACACACACCGCGGCGCTGTGGGCAACCTTGAAGGGCTGGCACATCACTTTTTTCAACTTTACTTCTTCTAGGCTTTCTAACCAATTGGTTAACAGTTGCCATTCATAACTCCTGCACTATTTAGTTCGATAACTAATAATGCGATAACTAGCGCATCATTAAAAATATTGTTTGTTATTACTATCTATCCTAATAAAGAGGCGCGATTTTAAAGAGCCGCACCTCTATAGTCAACTGTAGTAAGTAAATCAGCCCACCCAGTTCGTATTTTTCTGCTTGGTGGAAACCTAAAACAGACTTCTACCAAGCAGCGGTTTAATATTACAACAGAAACGCTATGCTATCAGTCTTCCGTAGACTCGGAAGCACTCGCAACCTCAGAATTCAAGGCCTCGGTCAAAGCTGCTTCCACTTCACTGGCAGATACTGTATCTGATTCCTGTGCAGCATTGCGCTTGGCTAAAGCATGCAAACGTCGATTTTCATGATATGTCAGACCTGTACCGGCTGGAATCAAACGTCCTACCACTACGTTTTCTTTCAAACCATGTAAATAATCCTGTTTACCCGTGACGGCAGCTTCTGTAAGCACACGCGTAGTTTCCTGGAATGAAGCCGCAGAGATAAAGGACTCCGTTGCCAAAGAAGCCTTGGTTATACCTAGTAACACACGCTCATATTTAGCTGGTTGTTTGCCTTCTTCTCTCAACTTGGCATTCTCAGTTCTTACCTTGATGTATTCGACCTGCTCACCTTTAATGAAAGAAGAATCTCCCATATCGATGATTTCGGCTTTACGCAACATCTGGCGAACAATAACTTCAATATGCTTATCGTTTATTCGAACACCCTGGAGTCGATACACTTCCTGCACTTCGTTAACAATATAGTTAGCAAGTGCTTCAACGCCCTTAAGCCGTAAAATATCATGAGGAGCTGGTGGCCCATCAGAAACAACCTCGCCCTTCTCAATAAATTCACCTTCAAACACAGTCATTTGACGCCATTTAGGAATCAGCACTTCATAATGATCACTACCATCAGTAGGCGTAATCACCAGACGACGCTTACCTTTGGTTTCTTTACCAAAACTAACCGTTCCGGAAATCTCAGCAAGTATTGCTGGCTCCTTCGGTCTACGGGCTTCAAACAAATCAGCTACGCGTGGCAGACCACCTGTAATATCACGCGTTTTCGAACCTTCCTGTGGAATACGTGCGATAACGTCACCGATATTAACTTTACTTCCATCTTCAACACCGACGATGGCTTTTGCTGGCAAGAAATAATGTGCCGGGACATTAGTGTCAGGAAGAGTTAACAGCTTGCCTTTACCATCCAGCAGAGTTATGGCGGGACGTAAATCTTTCCCTGCTGAAGGTCGTTCAGCAGTATCCATTACTGAAATACTAGACAAACCAGTAATTTCATCAGTTTGATGCGTCACACTCAGGCCTTCTTCCATGCCATCGAACTTCACCTTACCGGCAACTTCAACAACAATCGGGTGAGTATGCGGATCCCAGGTAGCAACTACCTGACCGATTTCAACTTCAGATTTATCTTCTCCATTAATAATAGAACCATACGGCAGTTTGTATCGTTCACGTTCACGACCATGAGTATCATCAACGATTAACTCACCAGAACGAGAGACTACAACGAGCTCACCACTCACTTTTTTCACAGTTTTCATATTGTGCAAGCGGATGGTACCTGTAGTTTTTACCTGTACACTGTCAGCAGCAGTCGCTCTGGATGCCGCACCACCAATATGGAAAGTACGCATGGTTAACTGGGTACCTGGCTCACCGATAGATTGTGCAGCAACAACTCCGACCGCCTCGCCAATGTTGGCGAGATGACCACGACCCAAGTCACGACCATAGCAAAGTCGGCAAATGCCCAGTTCAGCCTCACAGGTTATCGCCGAACGAACAATAATTTCATCAATGCTGTTGGTTTCCAAAGTATCGATCATTTTTTCGTCGATCAGTGTACCTGCCGCAATAACAGTTTCTCCATCACCATTAACCACATCCTGTGCCACAACGCGGCCCAGCACACGCTCACCCAGTGGAGCAATAATATCGCCACCCTCAATAACAGGGTTCATGACCAGTCCGGTTTCAGTGCCGCAATCTGCTTCTTTAATAACCAGGTCTTGAGAAATATCAACCAAACGGCGTGTTAAGTAACCAGAGTTAGCTGTTTTCAATGCTGTATCTGCCAGACCTTTGCGAGCACCGTGAGTAGAAATAAAGTACTGCAGAATATTCAGGCCTTCCCTGAAGTTCGCAGTAATTGGCGTCTCAATAATGGAGCCATCTGGCTTGGCCATCAAACCACGCATACCAGCCAGCTGACGAATCTGTGCGGGGGAGCCCCTGGCTCCTGAGTCAGCATAGATATACACCGAGTTGAAAGATTCCTGATCCTCTTCTTCCCCATCCCGGTTGATTACTTTTTCAGTAGAAAGACCATCCATCATGGATTTTGCTACCTGATCATTAGCTCGAGACCAAATATCGATGACCTTATTATATTTTTCACCCTGAGTAACCAGACCTGAAGAGAATTGAGATTCAATCTCAGCTACTTCGCCTTCAGCCTTGGCAATCAGGGTTGCTTTTTCATCAGGAATAACAAAATCATTCACCCCGATAGAAGCACCTGAATAGGTTGAATATTTATATCCCATATACATCAACTGGTCAGCAAATATGACAGTTTCTTTCAAACCAACATTTCGATAACAGGTATTGATAATATTGGAAATCTGCTTTTTCGCCATTTTCTGATTAACCAGTGAAAACGGTAAACCGTCAGGTACAATATCAAACAGCAGAACACGTCCAACTGTAGTTTCTTCAATTGACGTTTTCTCAATTGCTTCACCATTCTTATCAAACAATACTTCTTTCAAACGAACTTTGATCCGTGCTTGTAAATGAACATTCTTCGAGCTATAGGCTTTCATCACTTCATTTGTGTCGGCAAAAACCATTCCCTCTCCCTGTGCATTTACACGTGAGCGGGTCATGTAATAAAGACCCAGCACCACGTCTTGTGAAGGCACAATAATTGGCTCACCAGATGCAGGCGATAAGATGTTATTTGTCGACATCATCAGAGAACGGGCTTCTAGCTGTGCTTCCAGCGTCAGAGGAATATGCACAGCCATCTGGTCACCATCAAAGTCAGCGTTATAAGCAGCACAAACGAGAGGATGCAATTGAATTGCCTTACCTTCAATCAATACTGGTTCAAATGCCTGTATACCTAATCTATGAAGCGTAGGCGCACGGTTTAATAAAATGGGATGCTCACGAATAACGTCTGCAAGAATATCCCAAACATCAGCCGTTTCTTTTTCTACCATTTTCTTGGCAGCTTTAATGGTTGTAGCAGCGCCACGTAAGATTAATTTACCTAGAATAAACGGTTTAAAAAGCTCCAGAGCCATTTTCTTGGGTAGACCAGCCTGGTGCAGTTTCAAGGTTGGTCCAACCACGATTACGGAACGACCAGAATAATCAACACGTTTCCCAAGTAGATTTTGACGGAAACGACCCTGCTTACCTTTAATCATGTCAGCAAGAGATTTTAATGGACGCTTGTTTGAACCTGTAATTGCTCTACCACGACGACCATTATCCAGCAGGGCATCAACAGATTCCTGCAACATTCTTTTTTCATTACGAACGATGATATCTGGTGCGTTTAAGTCCAGCAGCCGTTTTAATCGGTTATTACGGTTAATGACTCGACGATATAAATCATTTAAATCCGAGGTGGCAAATCGACCTCCGTCCAGCGGAACCAGCGGACGCAAATCAGGTGGCAATACTGGCAAGACTGACAAGACCATCCACTCAGGTTTATTACCTGAGTTAATAAAACCATCCAGAAGTTTCAGGCGTTTGGAAAGTTTTTTCAGTTTAGTTTCACTATTGGTATTCGGAATTTCTTCACGCAGTGAATTTGCTTCTTCATTGATATCCAAATCTGTCATCAGATCCTGAATAGCTTCGGCACCCATTTTTGCCTGAAAATCATCACCAAATTCTTCCAGAGAATCATAGTATTGTTCGTCGTTTAATAACTGGCCACGTTCCAAAGTAGTCATACCTGGATCAGTGACAACGAATGATTCAAAATACAAAATACGTTCAATATCACGCAAGGTCATATCCAGCAGCAATCCAATACGTGATGGTAATGATTTCAGGAACCAGATATGGGCAACTGGGCTAGCCAGTTCAATATGGCCCATACGCTCACGACGCACTTTAGAAAGCGCAACTTCAACGCCACATTTTTCACAGATTACACCTCTATGCTTGAGGCGTTTGTACTTCCCACACAAACATTCATAGTCTTTAACCGGGCCAAATATTTTGGCACAGAACAACCCTTCTCTTTCTGGTTTGAAAGTACGGTAGTTGATGGTCTCAGGTTTTTTCACTTCACCAAATGACCAGGAGCGAATTAATTGTGGCGACGCCAAACCAATCCGAATCGAATCAAAGTCTTTAGCTTGTGATTGTGACTTTAATAAACCTAATAGGTCTCTCATTCTCGTCCTCCGCCTGCTGTTACTATATTAATAATCAGTCAGGAAAAAATTGGTTTTAGTTGTCGGTTTCAAGGTCCATATCGATGCCTAAAGATCGAATCTCTTTAACTAGTACGTTAAAGGATTCAGGCATACCAGCTTCCATACGGTGGTCACCATCAACGATGTTCTTATACATCTTGGTTCGACCCGCTACATCATCCGATTTAACTGTAAGCATTTCCTGCAGAGTATAGGCTGCACCGTATGCTTCAAGAGCCCACACTTCCATCTCTCCAAAACGTTGACCACCAAACTGCGCCTTACCACCCAGCGGTTGTTGGGTAACAAGAGAGTAGGAGCCAGTGGATCTGGCATGCATTTTGTCATCTACAAGGTGATTCAGTTTCAACATATACATGACGCCAACGGTCACTTTACGATCGAACGCATCGCCTGTACGTCCATCATAAAGTGTGATTTGTCCATCTTCACTCATGTCTGCAAGTTTCAGCATTTGCTTGATTTCTACTTCACTGGCTCCATCAAACACAGTCGTTGCCATAGGCACACCGTCTTTCAGGTTATGAGCCAATTCCATAATTTCAGCATTACTTAAACTGGAAAGGTCTTCCTGGCGCAAGGCATCACCAATACCGTTATAAATCTGATCCAACAGCTTTCTGATGTCAGCAATCTTTAGTTGCTGTTGCACCATGGCGTTAATTTTTTCACCCAAACCTTTTGCGGCAGCGCCTAAGTGAGTTTCCAAAATTTGACCAACGTTCATACGTGATGGAACACCTAGGGGATTCAATACGATATCAACCGGGTTGCCCTTCTCGTCATAAGGCATATCTTCAACTGGCATGATGACAGAAATCACACCTTTATTACCGTGACGGCCAGCCATTTTGTCACCTGGCTGAATGCGACGCTTAATAGCCAAATAGACTTTGACGATTTTCAGCACACCCGGTGCCAAGTTATCACCCTGGGTAAGTTTTCGTTTCTTATCCTCAAAACGCTCATCTAACTCTTCACGACGCTCTTTTAACTGCACGCCTGCGTTTTCTAATTGCTCACTGAGTTTGTCATCAACTAAGCGTAACTTGAACCAGTCTTCCGAATCTAAAGCATCAAGATATTCAGCCGACAGATCGTCGCCTTTTTTCAGCTTGGGTCCACCGGATACTTTTTTGCCTACCAAAGCTTTTCGTAAACGCTGAAAAGTAGCCTCTTCAACAATTCGATATTCATCTTCAATATCTTTTCTAACTTTAGCAAGTTGCTGCTCTTCAATTTCTAATGCTCGCTTATCTTTTTCCAAACCGTCGCGGGTAAAAATCTGAACATCAATAACCGTACCCTTGACTGAACTTGGCACTCGCAAAGAAGTGTCTTTTACATCAGACGCTTTTTCACCAAAAATTGCTCGTAACAGTTTTTCTTCAGGCGTTAGCTGAGTTTCACCTTTTGGTGTTACTTTACCAACCAAAATATCACCAGCATTAACTTCAGCCCCAATATAAACAACACCGGATTCATCCAAGCGAGCTAGGGCACTTTCACCCACATTAGGAATATCTGCAGTAACTTCTTCAGAACCTAATTTAGTATCGCGAGCAATACAGGTGAGTTCCTGAATATGAATAGAAGTAAAACGATCTTCTTTCACAACTCGTTCAGAAATTAAGATGGAATCCTCGAAGTTATAACCATTCCAGGGCATAAACGCGATGCGCATATTTTGACCCAATGCCAACTCGCCCATATCAATCGATGGACCATCAGCCAGAATATCGCCAACAGCTACCGTATCGCCTACTTTCACGAGTGGACGCTGATTAATACATGTATTCTGATTAGAACGGGTATATTTAGTCAGATTATAAATATCGACACCAGCTTCACCAGCTACTGTTTCTTTATCATGAACACGCACAATAATACGTGCCGCATCAACGCTATCGATAACACCACCACGTTTGGAAACAACACAAACTCCAGAATCGCGTGCTACGTATCTTTCCATGCCAGTTCCTACTAATGGCTTTTGAGCTATTAAAGTAGGTACTGCCTGACGCTGCATGTTCGACCCCATCAAGGCACGGTTTGCATCATCGTGTTCCAAGAAAGGAATTAAAGAAGCTGCAACTGATACAACCTGTTGCGGGCTAACATCCATAAATTCTATTTGATCTTTGTTGACCAGTGTAAATTCATTCTGAAGTCGAACCGACACCATATCTTCAATAAATTTACCTTTTTTATCTAATGGCGAACTTGCTTGAGCAATCGCATAATTGCTTTCTTCAATAGCAGAAAGATAGACAATTTCATCAGTAACACTGCCGTTAACGACCTTTCTCACTGGGCTTTCTAGAAAACCATATCTGTTTGTTTGTGCATAAGTCGCCAGTGAATTAATCAGGCCAATATTCGGGCCTTCAGGCGTCTCAATAGGACAAACACGGCCATAGTGAGTTGGATGCACATCACGCACTTCGAAGCCTGCGCGCTCACGTGTTAATCCACCTGGCCCCAATGCTGAAATTCGTCGCTTGTGTGTAACTTCTGATAGGGGGTTATTTTGATCCATAAACTGCGACAGCTGGCTGGAGCCAAAAAACTCTTTGATTGCAGCAGCAACCGGTTTTGCATTTATCATATCCTGTGGCATCAAACCTTCACTATCAGCCATGGATAAGCGCTCTTTAACAGCGCGCTCTACACGAACCAGTCCAACACGGAATTGATTCTCAGCCATTTCGCCTACAGAACGGATTCGACGATTACCTAAGTGATCAATATCATCAACTGTGCCAAATCCATTACGGATGTTGACCAGTGTTTTAATAACATCAACGATATCTTCTTTGCTTAACACACCAGAGCCTTCAGACTCCTCCCTGCCAAGACGACGGTTAAATTTCATTCGCCCTACAACAGACAAGTCATAACGATCTTCTGAGAAAAATAAATTAGCAAACAGGTTTTCAGCCGACTCCTTCGTTGGCGGTTCACCTGGACGCATCATCCGATATATTTCTACCAGTGCTTCTAGTCTATTTTCAGTCGAATCAGATCTCAAAGTATCTGAAATAAAAGGACCACAATCCAGATCATTGGTGTAAATGGTCTCAAACTCTTTGATACCGGCTTTTACCAGTATCTCTAATACTTCTTCAGTGACCTCGGTATTGCAAGGTACCAATATCTCACCTGTATCAGTATCGATAATATCTTTGGCTAGAGCGTTACCTAATATAAACTCTGAAGGAACATCCAGCTTGGTTAATTTGGCATCCTCAATTTCACGAATATGCCTTGCAGTAATCCTGCGAGCTGCAGGGACAATGACTGTACGTTTGTTTTTGATGTCAAAATTTAGTACCACACCTCGCAGGCGAGAGGGGACTAACTCGAGTGAAAGCGAACCATCTTTACCAATAAAATATTTATTATTGTCATAGAACATTTCCAAAATGTCCTGAGCACTATAATCAAGGGCCTTCAATAATATTGATGCCGGTAGTTTTCTTCTACGGTCAATTCGCACAAAGACCAAATCTTTTGGATCAAATTCAACATCCAACCAGGAACCACGATAAGGAATAATTCGAGCAGAATAAAGAAGCTTACCTGAACTGTGAGTTTTACCTTTATCATGATCAAAGAAAACGCCTGGTGAACGATGTAATTGAGAAACAACTACACGCTCAGTTCCATTAATCACAAAAGTACCACTATCAGTCATCAGAGGTATTTCACCCATGTAGACTTCTTGCTCTTTTATATCCTTAATTACTTTGGCGGTTGACTCTTTTTCATAAATGATCAATCGAACTTTAACGCGCAAAGAAACAGCATAAGTCGCACCACGAAGCATACATTCGCTGACATCGAACTCGGGCTTGCCAAGTCGGTAACTTACATATTCAAGTAAGGCTTTACCCGAATAGGAAACTATTGGGAATACTGATTTAAAGGCCGCATGCAGGCCTTGCTCCAACCGATCCTCAGGAGGGGTAGTCGCTTGGGTAAATTGTTTATATGAATCAATCTGGATAGCCAGAAGATAAGGAATATCCATAACACTTTGCAGTTTGCTAAAGTCTTTACGGATACGTTTTTTCTCAGTATATGAATATGCCATCAGTGGTCCCTAATCAGCGAATTTTCTGAATCTTGCTACTTTTAACCTTTTCTAAAAAAAAGTAACCCCAGCATTTTCTATTGCTCTCTCTAATATGCTAGTGCTAATACTTTTAAGCATATTGATAAAGCGCAGAAAGGTGGAAGCCATCCAGACACAATGGACTTCCACCTTCTAAATCAACTTTTATAGCTGACTTATTTAAGCTCGACTGTCGCACCAGCTTCTTCAAGCTGCTTTTTGAAGTCTTCTGCTTCGGCTTTACTGGCGCCTTCTTTAATTGGAGATGGAGCACCATCAACCAAATCTTTAGCTTCTTTAAGTCCAAGTCCAGTAATTCCTCGTACTGCTTTAATGACATTTACTTTCTTCTCACCAGCAGCTGTCAAAATTACGTCAAACTCGTCTTTCTCTACAGCGGCAGCACCACCAGCATCGCCACCGGCAGCAGGAGCTGCAACGGCAACTGCTGCAGCAGCAGAAACGCCAAATTTTTCTTCCATAGCTGAAACCAATTCGACCACGTCCATGACCGACAGTTCAGCGATACCTTCTAATATTTCTTCTTTAGATAGAGACATAATGCTCTCCTTTTAATTTCGTTTAATTAATTAAAACAACTAGGTTGTTATGTGTCTTTTAAGCTTACGCTGCTTCCTGTTTCTGATCCCGAACAGCTGCTACAACACGAGTAGCCTTTGCAGGCACCTCTTTTGCCGTTCTTGCCAGTTTAGTTACCGGTGCTAACATCACGCTCATCAAGGTCGCGATAGCCTGATCGTATGTTGGCAGTTTCGCCAAAATATCAATCTGGTCTGCAGCTAGCAGGTTTCCGCCAACAGCAAGTGCTTTAACATCAAAATCTGCATTGTCTTTTGAAAAATCTTTAAGTACGCGTGCTGCTGCACCTGGATCTTCCTGAGAAAATGCTAAAATTGTTGGGCCAACCAAAGCTTCGTTGAGGCACTCATAATCAGTACCCTGTATTGCACGTTTCAATAATGTGTTTCTGACAACTCTTAGATAAACATTATTTTCTCGAGCAGTTTTACGCAGCTCAGTTAGCTCACTAACAGTAACTCCCCTATAGTCGGCGAGCACTGCAGATAAAGCACTTTTAGCAGCTTCGTTGACTTCGGCAACAATCTGCCTTTTGTCTTCAATACGAATAGCCACTTTTAAATACTCCTAAGTTTTAGTCATCAACATAACTTCATAGCAACTGCACTATTAAGTCGACAACCAGTTAAGAAATCAGCGAACCAATTTCAAATTCCTGCACTCACTCAAAGCAAATACAGGGTCTTATTCGGTGAATAGCTCAATAACTTACATTGGGCCGGGTTTCACCATCTGCGCAGGAGATTAAGTTTATGAGTTAAGCTTCAACATGCATAAACACCTGCGGTCTTTGACAGTCTTGTTTTCCTGGAAAACAACACCCCAAAGTCTTTATTAGGCAGTGAACTGAATCACTGCCAAAATTCTTTTTTAAAAATCCAGTGATGACTGGTCTATCTGGATACCTGGCCCCATAGTTGAAGATAATACGATCTTCTTAACATAGGCGCCTTTAGCAGAAGCAGGTTTAGCTTTCTTTAGGTCTACTAACAATGCTTCCAGATTTCCCTTAACAGCACTAGCATCAAAATCCGCTTTACCAATTCCGCCATGGATGATGCCGTTTTTATCAGTTCGATATCTTACCTGGCCAGATTTAGCATTTTTTACCGCCCCTTCGACATCAGGAGTAACCGTGCCTACTTTAGGGTTAGGCATCAAACCTTTAGGACCCAGGATTGTTCCTAGTTGACCAACGATTCGCATAGCATCCGGACTCGCTATCACGACGTCAAAATTCAGTTCTCCGCCTTTAATACTTTCTGCCAGATCTTCAAACCCAACCACATCAGCACCTGCCGCTTTGGCCTTTTCAGCATTCTCGCCCTGGGCAAATACCGCAATTCGCACATCCTTTCCTGTTCCGTGAGGCAAGGTAGTCGCCCCTCTAACAGCCTGGTCAGATTTGCGGGCATCAATACCCAGATTAATACTGACGTCTATTGATTCTTTGAATTTTTTGGTTGAAAACTCGGCAATTAAAGCAACGGCTTCACTTATTGAGTAAGACTTACCGGCTTCCAATTTTTCAGCAATTAATTTTGCCTTTTTAGTTAACTTGGCCATTAGTTGACCCCCTCAGTTTCAATCCCAGCACTTCTGGCACTTCCTGCCAATGTACGTACCGCAGCATCCATATCGGCTGCTGTGAGATCAGGCATTTTTAAGGTCGCGATTTCTTCTAACTGGGCACGAGTTACCTTGCCAACTTTTTCAGTATTTGGGCGACCGCTACCACTTTTAAGACCTGCTGCTTTTAATAACAACACTGCCGCGGGAGGTGTTTTAGTAATGAATGTAAAGCTTCTATCTGCGTAGACAGTAATGACAACAGGTATTGGCAAGCCTGGTTCAACACTTTGAGTTTCAGCATTGAAAGCCTTACAAAAATCCATGATATTTACACCATGTTGGCCCAGAGCCGGACCGACAGGAGGACTAGGATTAGCCTTACCTGCAGCAACCTGTAGCTTGATATAAGCCAGGACTTTTTTAGCCATTTTATACTCCTTTGGGTAATAACGTCTTTCGACTTCCCTGGCGCCTCATAGAGACGACTTTTTAATTAAGAAGTTACCTTATGGAAACTTCCACCAAATTTTTTACTCTTAACCCTTTTCAACCTGAGAAAACTCCAACTCCACTGGAGTTGAACGGCCGAAGATTAGCACGGCGACGCGCACACGGCTTTTCTCGTAATTCACTTCTTCTACTGTTCCTGTGAAATCGTTAAATGGACCATCTGTGACCCGAACCATTTCACCTGGCTCATAGACTGTCTTATGAGTAGGTTTATCAACCGTCTCTTCAAGTCGATTTACTATTTCATCAACTTCTCGCTGGGTAATAGGCGCCGGCTTATCAGCTTTTCCACCAATAAAACCCATTACCCGAGGTGTATCTTTTACTAAGTGCCAGGTTATGTCATTTAATACCATATGTATAAGAACATAACCCGGGAAGAATTTACGCTCACTTTTTCTTTTCTGGCCGCCGCGCATTTCCAACACTTCTTCTGTTGGCACAAGCACGTCACCAAACAATTCAGGATTGCCTGATAATGCAATTCTTTCTTCCAGCGCCTGCTTTACTTTGCGCTCGTAACCTGAATAAGCATGTACTACATACCATCGCTTAGTATTTTCAGAAGCTGACATTCTTATTTTTTCCTAACCAATAATAAACGTAATGACCCAGCTTAATAGCGAGTCCAACGCCCAAAGAATTAAAGCCACTATAATGACAACCACAACAACTATTAACGTTGTCTGAGTAGTCTCTGTACGAGTAGGCCACACAACTTTTCTAATTTCAGTTTTAGCTTCCAGGCATAAGGCAACAAAAGCCTTACCTTTAACAGTTAACGTTGCTAACCAACCGGCAGCAACAGCCAAAACCAGTAAGCCTATAACCCTATACAGCATGGACTCTGTAGCAAAATAACTATTGCCATAGACTCCTGCTGCCACTAGGAGCAGAACAACTATCCAAAGCACAAGGTCTAGACTACCCTCTTTACTGCCTTGGTTTTTAAGCTTTGCAGCTTTCCCAACCTTCTCGTTCATTTTGCTAACTTTAACTTTTAGTTAATGGCAGGCCAGGAGGGAATCGAACCCCCAACCTGCGGTTTTGGAGACCGCCGCTCTGCCAATTGAGCTACTGGCCTATACAACTCTTATCATCGTTCTTCATCTTAATTCATAAGACGATTAAGCCGAGAAGACTGCAAGCAGCGATCTCGGCTCAACTTAAAGCTTTTTAACTTCTTATTCGATGATTTTAGCTACTACGCCAGCTCCAACTGTACGACCACCTTCACGAACAGCAAAACGCTGACCTTCTTCCATCGCGATTGGGGCAATCAGTTCGACCGACATCTTCACATTATCACCAGGCATAACCATTTCTACACCATCTGGCAACTCGCAAGCACCAGTTACATCAGTGGTTTCGAAATAGAACTGGGGACGATACCCTTTAAAGAATGGGGTATGACGACCGCCCTCATCTTTAGACAGGACATAAATCTCACCTTCAAATTTGGTATGCGGTGTAATTGAACCTGGCTTAGCAAGCACTTGACCACGCTCAACGTCTTCACGCTTAGTGCCACGTAAAAGAATACCAACGTTTTCACCAGCACGACCTTCGTCAAGCAATTTACGGAACATCTCAACACCAGTACAAGTAGTAGTTTGTGTATCCCTAATTCCGACGATCTGAATTTCTTCGCCGACTTTAACAACACCACGTGCTACACGGCCGGTAACAACCGTTCCTCGACCTGAAATAGAGAATACATCCTCAATTGGCATCAAAAATGGTTTTTCAATATCACGCTCAGGCTCAGGAATATACGAATCAAGAGTTTCAACCAGTTTTTTAACAGATGGCATACCTATATCAGAGGTATCACCTTCCAACGCTTTTAGCGCAGAACCAATAATGATTGGCGTGTCATCACCTGGGAAATCATACTGGTCCAACAACTCACGAATTTCCATCTCAACCAACTCAAGCAGTTCCTCATCATCAACCATGTCGGCTTTATTCATGAAAACAACTATATAAGGCACACCTACCTGACGTGACAACAAAATATGTTCACGTGTTTGTGGCATAGGGCCATCAGCGGCTGAACAAACCAGGATTGCACCATCCATCTGTGCAGCACCAGTAATCATGTTTTTTACATAGTCGGCATGACCCGGACAGTCAACATGAGCATAGTGGCGCGCTGCAGAGTCATACTCAACGTGGGAAGTTGCGATAGTAATACCGCGCTCTCTCTCTTCAGGCGCATTATCAATACCGGCAAAGTCTACTGCCGTTCCACCCCATGTTTCAGCACATACGCGCGTCAACGCTGCTGTTAATGTAGTTTTACCATGGTCAACGTGACCAATTGTGCCCACATTTAGATGGGGCTTACTTCTTTCAAACTTTTCCTTTGCCATCGACGATGCCTCCGACTAACTTATTAATAACTATTTATAAACCTGTTTAATACACTTTCTTTTTACTATTCTGTGTCAAAGAGAGATGGTGCTCACACCCAGAGTCGAACTGGGGACCTCATCATTACCAATGATGCGCTCTACCACCTGAGCTATGCGAGCTCTCCCAAAGATCTACTCACATCATCCTGTTTCGACTTTGTTTGGTTCTACATCCAAACAGTCTAAAACTCGACTCTGGAGCGGGTAGCGGGAATCGAACCCGCATGATCAGCTTGGAAGGCTGGAGTTCTACCATTGAACTATACCCGCTTTAATTCCCTCGCTAAATCTGCGATAGATCATAAAATCTACCCGCAAAATCAACCCTAGCCTCGCCTTAATCAGGCTCGCACACAAAAAACAGAGGACCAGAAACAATTAACTTGTAAGTTATTACTTTCCTGGTCCACTGTTTTCTGCCGTTCAATCCGACGGTTAAAACCCGAAGGATTTCCCAGAAACCCTCTATCTGACTGGTGGAGGGGGGTGGATTTGAACCACCGAAGCTTACGCGTCAGATTTACAGTCTGATCCCTTTGACCACTCGGGAACCCCTCCAAAAAGAACATCAGACAAGCTTTTTCCTGGCTCTCTTTTACACAGAGGCGGCATTCTATGGGAATTAGCCCTCAGGTGCAATCATTTGACAGAGATTTTCTGATTGTTTTAAGGATGGCTGTGAATTTAGCAAAGTAAGCCATAACTCATCTAGTTGTGTACTTGTAGCGGACCTAATTACTATCCAAAACTCAGTATTGCTAAGGATGGTTTCCTGAATATTTGTGGCATAACCCTCTGATGCAAGCTCCTCCTGCAAGGCAAATGCAGAGCTTTGTCGAGTAAAGACTCCTAAAGATATACCCTTGGCCAGATCACCATTCGTAATAAGGAAGCTATCAATTCCATTAGCAAGCAAATTTGCCAGCGTCTGTCTGGCAGCAGTATCCGATGTAAAAGGCGGCATATAAACTCGATACTCCGATTCAATTTGTTCCTGTAATTCAACTCTAGCCTGCAGTCCCTGTCGCCTAAGCTCTTCGACTAAAACATTGGTGTCAGTGATATTTTCAAAATCCCCTATGGCAAGGCAGGCTAGACTTTCTTCCTCACTTTCAAAGCTTGAGAATGATTGAGGTGACATTTCATCTATTGCACTTTCTATTGCGCTTTCTGGACTTTCTGCACTTTCTGCACTTGCTGCACTTTGGGTCGGAAATGATGCCGTGCTCTCTGTTGCAAGCTCTGCTCTAACGTTTTCAAGGAGCTGCTCATCGGGCATTTCACTCAGTAAAACCAAACTTTGAGGCGCCCGCTGGATAGGCTCCCTAACAATAACCTTATCTGGACTATCTGAACCCGGCAAAAAGCCCAAATTCCAGGATAAATAAAAGAGGTGCAGTAGCAATAAACCAATTACAAAGTTTTTCATGAGATTTTCGTACTGCCTATCAAGACATCATCGGCAATTTCCAAGCCATCCATAACCAGATCTGGATTAATGTTATGTTCCCATTTAATAAAAGGAGCCAATACAGTCGAATCCCCACCTGTTAAATACCACCTTCTATTCAAGCCCCTATGCTGATTAACTTTTTCCAGCATGCCCAATGCCATTACCAGAACCCCATGATTGATAGCGACTGCTGTATTTTTTCCAGGCTCTATATCAATAGTTGCTTGAGGATCATATTTTAAATTAGCGGTATGTTCTCCTAAACTACGTTGCATAAGTTGTAAACCAGGAACAATAAAGCCACCTTCGTGCTGGCCATCAGCATTGATTAGATCTACGGTGATGGCACTCCCACAATCTACAACGCATACTGCAGACTTGGCAGAACGAAATGCTGCCAGCATGGCTAACCAGCGATCTATGCCCAGCGTTTCAATATTTTGATAGGCATTTTTTAATCCTGCACATGCTGCACTTACCTGCGCATAACTAACACTTACTGAAAAAATATTTAGACAAAAAAGTGATAATGAATTTGCAAAACTATTACCCCGCACATTTGATACTCTTATTTTTTCTAAATGTTCTTCTTTTAAATCATGTAACTGCTGCATAAAAGTATCTGGTAATTCTTCAGTACGCTCAGCTGCGAACACGGAGTCAGATTTTATTTTTTTCAGTTGCTGGTTTGAATATTCCAATAGCCGCCATTTTATACGTGTATTACCAGCATCTATTTCAAGTATTTTCATCTCGGCTGATTTCCTTGCTCATTTTGAACTGGCCTCGGTGATAATTCCCCGCCATGGAAAGTTTCTATACCTTCTTTTGTTTGCAGCAATAATGCTCCCTGCTTATTAACCCCCATAACTTTGCCCAGGATACCGCTAGGCTGATTAGTATGCGTTTTTAATTCAACCTGCCTACCTTTTAGAGCATCAAAGTCTTCCCATTCATCTTTAAACGCAACAAAGCCTCCAGCTTCAAATTCATCAATCATTTTGATCATTTCAGCTAATATTTCTGCAATCAGCTTATTGCGATCCGGCACACTGCCCGAAATAGTTTTTATATCCACCCAGGGCTGATCTACATTAAACATCGATTGAGGGTTCGCATTTATATTTAGCCCTATTCCAATTAACACTTGAGAAAGACCTGTAGGATCGCCTGTAATTTCCAGTAATATACCGGCCAGCTTTTTTTCTTGCCAGAGAATGTCATTTGGCCACTTGATACCCAAACCATGAACTTTGTTTCGCTCTAAAACTCGGACAATGGCTAGTGCAATAACCAAGCTAAAACCTTCAATTTCACTAAGCCCGGTATTGAATTCACGTGCTACTGTAAAATAAAGATTATGACCAAAAGGGCTGATCCATGGCCTCCCTCTTCTTCCCCTGCCAGCAGTTTGTTGCTCTGCCAAACAAACAAATAGCCTGTTTCCTTCCAGGTTTAACTCCCTACTTCGCAATAGCTCCATAGTATAAGAGGAAGTTGAATCAAGACTTTGGAAAATTTTAATGTCCTGAATTTTAACTCTCAGATCAGCGGGTATATTCTTTAATATGCTTTCGTGATCGAACAGGTCCAGCGGCTCAGATAATTTATAACCTTTACCTTTAACCGAATGCAGTTCAAGACCCAGATCATGAATTCTTGAAATCATTTTCCAGATGGATGTACGGCTTACTTGCAGCGTATTTGCCAGCATTTCACCAGAGTGAAATTTTCCATCAGCAAGCAGTTTGAGTAATTTAAAGTGCATAATTTTTTTGTGGAAAAAAATTGGGAAGCCGGAGCTTCCCAATTTTAGATTGTTGCTCAGTTTAAAACCTTAAACTTCAACAATAATGTTTAAAATCCAGACCTAAAGATCATATCCTTTTTCATCATGCAGTGCGATATCTAGCCCCAGGGTTTCATCTTCTTCACCCACCCTGAACCCAATTAAGGCAGTCACAACTTTTACAATAATATAGGTTAAGACAGCCGTATAAACCAAGGTACTGACTATCCCAATTAGTTGCACACCAACTTGCGACCCCATAGTCATGCCTTCATTAAAACCTTGCCCACTAAAAACGCCCAAACCAGCCGAGGCAAATATTCCGGCAAAGAATGTTCCCAACATACCACCAACACCATGCACCGGGAAAACATCCAGAGAGTCATCAATTTTCAAGACCTGTTTTAAATATTGCGTCGCGAAGAAACAAACTATTCCAGCGCACAGCCCGATCACCAGAGCGCCACCAGGTCCTACATAGCCAGATGCTGGCGTAATAGTCCCCAAGCCTGCCACCATACCAGTGACAATACCCAAAACTGAAGGCTTACCGAATTTAATTTTCTCCATCATCATCCAGGAAATCGAACCTGCCGCTGCGGAAATATGTGTAACCAACATCGCCATGCCTGCATCACCATTTGCCGCCAGAGCGCTGCCACCATTAAAACCAAACCAGCCAACCCAAAGCATGCCCGCACCGGTAACTGTCATCGTCATATTATGTGGAGCCATAGTCGTTTTGCCAAACCCCCTTCTGGTTCCAACTGTCAGCGCACAAACCAAAGCTGCTATACCTGCAGTAATATGGACAACTGTTCCTCCAGCAAAATCCAGCAAGCCCATAGCTCCTAACCAACCTCCTCCCCAAACCCAGTGAGTTATCGGCACATAGACCAATAGAAGCCACAGCATACTGAAAAGCATTACTGAACCAAATTTCACCCTCTCTGCAAAACCACCAAAAATAAGTGCTGGTGTAATAATGGCAAAGGTCATTTGGAATAGGGCAAACACCGATTCAGGAATAGACCCTGCAACACTGTCCTCTTGAATGCCCGCAAACATAAAGTTACTGAAATCCCCTATAAAAGCATTGCCTTCACCAAATGCCAAGCTGTAGCCACAAACCAGCCATACAATAGATGCTACACAGGTAATCGCAAAACATTGCATTAGCACTGACAGCACATTCCTTACCCGAACAAGACCTCCATAAAACAAGGAAAGGCCAGGAATTGTCATAAACAAAACCAAGGCCGTTGAAGTCATAATCCAGGCAGTATCGGCTCCATCAACTTCCTGAGCGAAACTGATAGCCGGCAATAACACGAGGCCAAGTATCAACAAACCTGGATTAAAGATCTTTCTCATTATTTTCCCCTTCAGAAACGTCTTGTTGTGTTTTTTTTATTAAAAAAATTATATTAGGTTAATTTATGCACTTTTGTGCACTTTTTTATTATGTGTTTTTTATGCACTTTATTTGATCGTTACAACATCAACATTGCAGCAGAAAATGCTAAACAGGAGCATAAGATAAAGACTAATCTAAAAACAAGCGTTTTAGCCCCTCCACCCGCCAATTCATACCTTAAACCAATATGCAACTGGAATAATGCCATGCAAAGGACGCCTCCCCCTGAAGAAGAAAATCTTTAAAGCGCATTTCTTTTAAAAATGCACCAAAGCTGTGCAAAAGCGTGTCGCCGCATATGGTTTAGGCTCCATAATATTTTTAACTCATTGTTATATATGGCTATTTAAATGTTGGCATAGCGATTGCAAACTGACTATTGCGGCTTTTAAGGAGCTAATTATAAAACTTTGTTTCTCGGCAGCCCGACTATCAATCAATGTAGAAATAGCTGCTAAAACTAAATGCAGGAGAATCTAATGAAAATGATTAATGCGATTATCAAGCCATTCAAGCTTGATGACGTCAGGGAAGCACTATCAGAAATAGGAGTTCAGGGGATCACAGTCACAGAAGTTAAAGGCTTTGGTCGTCAAAAAGGGCACACTGAGCTTTATCGTGGTGCAGAGTATGTTGTGGACTTTCTACCGAAATTAAAAATTGAAGTAGCAGTTACCGACGCTTCACTGGATCAAACCATTGAAACCATCACTAAAGCAGCTAATACGGGCAAAATAGGGGATGGCAAAATCTTCATCTCTGATATTACTCAAGCCATTCGTATTCGTACCGGTGAATCCGGCGAAGAAGCTATTTAAGCAATTGATCTATTTGAACTTAAAGTTATACCAAGCTTTTAGGAGGGCTTAGTATGGAAAGCAATCTAAATTATATTTTTGAACTACAGTACGCCATGGATACCTTTTACTTCCTGGTGACTGGAGCTTTAGTTATGTGGATGGCCGCCGGTTTTGCAATGTTGGAAGCTGGTCTGGTTCGTTCTAAAAACACCACAGAAATTCTTGCCAAAAACGTATCGCTATTTGCAGTGGCTTGTACTATGTACATGATCTGCGGTTATGCAATTATGTACGATGGCGGTGTCTTCCTGAGTGGTATCACAACTGTTGCTGAAATGGATGACGCTGCTGTTGCTGCTGTACTTGCTTCATCTACTGAGGCCGGCTTCGGTGACATGAGCGACTATTCTGGTGCTTCTGATTTCTTCTTCCAGGTTGTATTCGTTGCTACAGCGATGTCTATTGTATCTGGAGCCGTTGCAGAACGAATGAAGCTTTGGGCATTCCTTTTCTTTGCAGTTGTCATGACAGGCCTTATCTATCCTATGGAAGGTAGCTGGACCTGGGGTGGTGCTTCTGTATTTGGTATGTTTGAATTAAATTACAGCGACTATGCCGGATCTGGGATTGTACATTTAGCCGGCGCTGCTGCAGCTCTTGCTGGTGTCCTCTTGCTCGGTCCACGTAAAGGTAAATATGCTGCTGATGGTTCAGTGAAACCTATCCCAGGTGCCAATATGCCTTTAGCGACCTTGGGTACTTTCATTCTATGGATGGGCTGGTTCGGCTTTAATGGTGGCTCTACCTTAAAACTGGGTGGTATTGGTGTTGCAAACGAAGTAGCTAACGTGTTCCTTAATACCAATGCAGCCGCTGCGGGTGGATTGATAGGCGCCTTGATCGTATCACGCATCCTGTTTGGTAAAGCTGATTTAACCATGATCCTCAATGGTGCTTTAGCGGGACTGGTGGCCATTACTGCTGACCCGGCTTCTCCAGGCCCACTGGCTTCAACTATCGTTGGCCTGATCGGCGGCATCATCGTTGTCTTTAGTATTCTTGCTTTCGACAAACTGAAAATTGATGATCCTGTAGGTGCATTATCCGTTCATGGAGTGGTTGGTATCTTTGGCGTAATGGTAGTTTGTGTGACTGGTGGTGCTAGCGTCTCTGGTCAGATTGTTGGAATACTGACTATCTTTATCTGGGTATTTGTTACCAGCTTCATCGTCTGGTTGATACTTAAAATGATTATGGGTATCCGAGTCTCTGAAGAGGAAGAAGCTGAAGGTGTTGACATGTCAGAGTGTGGTGTAGAAGCCTACCCTGAGTTTGTAAACAACTAAACTCTTACTTTCAATCTAGAACTAAAAACGCCACTCAATGAGTGGCGTTTTTTTTAGTTAAAAAACAGTTTTAATCTTGAGCTCGAATTTCTTCAAGGCTTTCTGAAAACGGAGTGGTTTCTTCTTCGCCAACTTCAATATCTCGACTGATTAAATAGTTAAATCGGTCTGCGGATAAATCGCTGGCACTTTGACTATCACGAATAATCGTCGGGCGAATAAAAACCATTAACACTCCTTGGTCATCACCATTGTTGGTCGAACGAAATAAAGGACCAATAGAGGCATACTGCCCAGGAAAGGCACTCTGGTTTCAGTGTTATCGTATTGATCATCCATCAAGCCTCCCAATATTAGAAACTCGCCATCTTCTACCAGCACATTGGTTGTAATTTCACGCTCAGCGGTAACGACATCGGCTGTTCCCAACTGGGCAGGCGTTGCCAATAAACTTGATGATTTTTGTTGAATAGTCAGGCGCACCAAAGTGCCTTCACTCACTTGTGGCGTTACTGTTAATTCGATACCTACTGTTTCACGATCAATGGTTTGGAATGGATTATTGGCGTTATTGTTGGATGAAGTAAAACTACCTGTAATAAAAGGCACCTCAGTACCAACGGCAATATAACCTTCTTCATTATCCAACGTGACAATAGAAGGTTGCGATAATACCCGCGTGTTAGCATCAGATTCCAATGCCTGAATTAATAAACCAAAGCCTCGACCTTCTGCTGAGTCAAAATCACCACCGCCAATTACCGCTCCCTGAACATTCGCCAGCGCACCAGTAACAGCATCCGAGGTAGATGACAGATCACCGCTACCGACACTAATTATAGTTGCCAAAAGATTATCAAACTGTGTTAAATAACCGCCGGCTTGTTGATCAGCATAAACCAACTGTGCACTAAGCCTGGCTGCCTGGTCCTGGGAAATTTCTGCTATCACCGCTTCAATTTGTACTGAAGGACTTAACACTGTTCGCAAAACACCATCCAGCCGAAATCTAACGACGGCTTGTTTTTCATAGGGTTCGATGTGTATGTCTGAAGCCTGCTATTTCAGTGCCTCAGCTAATATCGAATTGAGAAGACGTATAATCGGCGCATCATTTTCTGAATCAAGCAAATCAACTGAGTCTTCTAGTGCAGCAGCTGCCTCTTCCAGATCAACAAAATCTTTTATTCAGGCCATTACCGTTTCTGAAGATGATTGCTGATTTTGGTAAAGACGAGCTAATAGTTGATCAAATTCCTCATTATCGACCTCTTTCAGAGATAAATTGGCATCATTACAACGAATAAGCTCAGAAAGCACCCAGTTTTCAAGAGCCTGAGTATGTATCAGCTCAGCCGAATCGGGTCGAACCAGCACTCGATTCAAACGGGCAAACTCATACGGCAGCAGCGTCAATGATTTGGGTCTATTCAGCATCAGGAGATTATATACCGCATTATGTTAAGTATTTAATATTTAACCACAGTGTACCGTGAATTAGAGGTGGCTCAAAAAGGTCAATATTAATGGTAGTTATAAGCTTCATACATTTATGCTATCTATGAAGATAAAATGTACAAAAAGTGCTAAATCTTCTGCAAATTAGAGCTTATTTGCTCTAGTCCCTAGAGTAGCAGATGATAACTCTCATCAAATAAGCCGTAAAATTAGATTAGACTATCAAATAATATTCTTAGTCCTTTTAAAACAAGCCAGGCAGAAGCAAATTAATAACATGTTTGTAAAGTAGCCGAAATAAAAAAGCCAGATAACTGCTTAATTACCTGGCATTTTTATTAATATAAATTTTTTAAATTATTAACTTACTATATGTTTTAGCATTGATATTTATTTTAACTTTTAATTCGCTCTATTTATTTGCTCTATTATTCTTCATGCTCTTTTAGAAACTTTCGAATAAAGTGACGCACTTCTCTTGCTGCACTAGTATCAAGATCATCGCAAAGCTCAATAAAGGCTTCTTTCTCTTCTTTATTCAGCCGAATAATCAATTGACTATTCTTTTTCTTTTTTTCTTTAGCCATGGTTTCTTCCATAAGAAGATAAATTCAAGAACAGAAAGTATATACGTCCACTATCTACTAGCCAAGTAGATAAGTCAGAACCCGTTTAGGTAAAACAAATATTCTACTTGTCTAGGAAATGCTTAAGCTTAGTAAAGCAAATTGCCTTGATACTAGATTTGAGACAGGAGTTAACATGCTAATATTTTAGACATAAAAAACCCGTTATACCGAAGGTATAACGGGCTTTATATTTTAAACTATCAGCTACTAATTAAGCTTTAGAAATACTGATACGTCCATTACTGTGACCTAATTGATCAAGGTGAATGCCGTATACATCCAAAATGCCTAGTAACAAGTTAGCGTTTGGAGTTGAGTCACCATTCTCAGCGATCACATCAGTATGATGTCCGCTACGAAGTTGACCAGCACCACCACCAATAACAACATTAGATAATGGGTCTTTACTATGCACGTTACCGTCACCCATACCAGCACCATAATAAATAACAGTGTTGTCTAGTAGGCTGCCGTTAACATCTTCAACTTCAGCCAATTTCGCAACTAAGTAGTCAGAAACCAGTTTAGAGTGATAAGTGTTAATCAGAGCATGTAATGCCTGTCTTTCAGGATTATAGCCATGGTGAGATACACCGTGATGTTGCTCAGGCACACCGATCTGAGGATAGGTACGCTGATTCAACTCACGTGAAAGCATCATGCTGGATACACGAGTAGTATCAGTTTGGAAAGCCAAAGCCATCAACTCAAACTGTATACGAACGTGATCATCATATAATTCTGGAATCTCAACAGGAGCAGCAGATAAGTTAGAACCTTGCTCTCTCATACGGCCTTCAAGATTACCAATACGTCTTTCAACTTCACGAACATTTTCCAGGAAGTCATTAATACGTCTCTGGTCACGAATACCCAGTCTGCTTTCCATATTTGCAGCAGATACCATGATTGAGTCTAATAAACTCTTGTCAGTCTGAGCACGAACCAGACGCTCTTCAGTAGTAGCGCCATATCCGAACATACGCTCGAAAACAACACGTGGGTTAATTTCCATAGGAAGAGGCTGGTTAGCTTCTTTCCATGCAATCGTATTGATGTAGCCACAACTACTAGTTCCGTCACAAGCACCAATCATTGCGCCGGCATCTTCAATTGCTAATTCTAGAGAAGGTAATGGAGTGTCTTGGCCAATGTGATCTGCAATAATTTGGTCAATGGTTTTACCCGCTTCTACGTCAGCACCAGAAGTATCTTTAGCAACTGCACCACTCATCCAGGTACAGCTAGAAGTAGCGTGTCCTGAACCAGTTGTGTTCGCAGTATTCAATTTCATGTTGCTGAAAACCTGCATTTGATTACGGAAAGGCTCAAGAGGTTTTAAGATCTGAGTCATCTCATAATCAGCACCTTCAGTAGTAGGTACATACTCATCAAGAATTACACCGTGAGGAGTGTAAATAGATGCAAATCTTAGCTGAGGTGCAGCTGAGTCCTGAGCGCTTGCAGCTGGAATCATTGCTTCCAACATTGGCAAGCCCATAGTTACACCGGCGCCTTTTAATACTGTACGTCTCGGTAGTGATTTTTTGGTGATAAACATTATCTAACCCCCTGTATTACTGTAATTGTTATCGAGTTTTGGTACAAAAAAACTGTCTTTCATCTAACTGTCTCCGATTATGCCCTAGATTTTCAAAAAACTGCAACCGTTATTCATAAAAAAAAGATAAGATGCAGAATAATTGCACATTTCGCCATGCCAGTTCAGTACTATCTGATAAACCTTTATTATTTATAAGGTTTTTACACCTAAGCATTTATGCCTCCCTGAGGCTCATACGCATGATTTTAACACCTTGAAATCATTGAAAACTATCACTTTATACCGGCCCTGTTATGTGGCCGCTCATAATCAATTTCAGGCCCAACAGGCACTATCTGAGTTGGATTTATCATGTCATGACTATAATAATAATGCACTTTTATATGCCTGAAGCTAACTGTTTCCTTCACTCCCGGCACTTGATATAGCTCCCGGACGTAGTTAGAGATATTAGGATAGTCCTCTATTCGTTTTTTATTGGTTTTGAAATGGCCATAATACACACAGTCAAACCTGATAAGAGTCGTAAAAAGACGCCAATCTGCCTCGGTGATTTTACTTCCGACAAGGTATCTTTGCTGACTTAAAATACTTTCAACCTGGTCCATGGCTGCAAACAGGTTTTTGTAATGCTTTTCGTATACATCCTGCTGGGTGGCAAACCCACACTTGTAAACCCCGTTATTTATATTGTGGTAAACCAATTCATTAATTTCATCAATAGCTCCGCGGAAGGCATCGGGATAATAATCGGTGTCATCATCCGTAAACTCACTAAATGCAGTATTCAACATACGAATAATTTCTGAAGACTCATTATTGACTATGCAATTATTCTTTTTATCCCATAACACCGGCACAGTAACCCGGCCGGAATAATCGGATTGCTGAGTTGTGTATACCTGGTACATATAGGCTATGTCCGGAATAGGACAAGCATGAAATCCATATTTAAGACTTTCCTGGTCACTAATAACCCATCCATGTTCAAGCATTTCTGCTTCAACAACGGTTACGCCGATAATATCCTCAAGTTTCTTTATGGTCCGAAATATTAAGGTGCGATGTGCCCAGGGGCAGGCCAAAGAAACAAACAAATGATATCGCCCGGCTTCTGCTGGAAAATTATCGTCGCCTATTTGATTTCTAAATTGAGCATCTGTTCGTATAAACTCGCCTCCTGAAGAATCAGTATCATACCAATCAGTGCTCCACTCCCCTTTAACTAATAACCCCATGTTTACCCTCAATAAAATATGGAAACCTTGCCCCTTAGGCAGGCTTCAAAAATGAATATATTTTGTGATTATATGTGTGTTATCGACATTCAAAGCTGGCAGCATCACCAGCATCACCCCGGGAAGTATATACTGCAACTTGGGGATATGCACAAAGTGGCCGAGTAGTCTCTATTCCATCTTCAAGATGAGCCGCATTGATTCGCCCAGGACTTTGTCCGGATTCACGCCAATCGTCAATGACTTGAAGTTTGCTCCAGGTATCAAAACCAATTCCACCAGCACAATGGTTTACGCCAGGCATCATGAAAAGACTAATGGCATCCTGCGCCTCAGAACCTATAGTCGATAGCACCTCCTTATAGTAATTAATTGTATTAAAGGGAGAAATTAAAGGGTCATTCCAGCCATGGTAAAGAAGTAGCTTCCCGCCATTATTGATGAATTCAGAAATATCTGGGTTTATAGCCTGCATGCCCAGTGCATTAACACGATCATCCAAAATACTTAAATCACGAGAATAGTCCAAGGCCATAAAATCCCATGCGGGGTCCTGATTAACGACAAAGGTTTGCATATCATTTGAATAAGAAAAGGGTTCTTTTCTGACCATTGCTGTCCAAGCCAGCTCACTGCCCTTGGCAAAACCCGGATAAATTAATTCTCCGCTTACAGGGTTCACAGCACCCTGATAGATAAGCCTAAGTGCTTCAATTTCTTCCTGACTAAAACCTGGAACATTAGCTGGATCCGCCATGCACATTGCCGGATTTTCGATTAAACCATCCTCCAGGCCATCTAAACTGTCGCATGAAGACAACACATAATCGTTTAATTTAGCAAAATCCTCTGAACTTAAATCCATATCTCTCATGCTGTTAACAACTCGACTATTCCATAGTTGTTGCATGGTCATACGAACTGTTGAATTAGCTGGAGCTCCAGCTACGATGCCGTCAAAATCATCTGGATAACGTTGTGCTGCTGTTAATGCTTGCCTGCCTCCTGTTGAACAACCGTTGAAATAAGTAAAACGTGGGTTAACTGAATAATAGTTCGTCACTACAGATTTAGCCGTTACTGTCATTTCATGTATTGCCCGGTAGGCAAAATCAGCTAGAAGAACCCTGTCTGTTAAAAAATCAGGATCCTGGCCTTCATGTCCGGTATTTGTGCTCACGGCAGCAAAACCTTCTGCAACAGCCCCCGCAAGAGCGTTATAGCTAATAGACCCGGCCAGGCCTCCATTACCTACAGCTACCAGCTTATTATTCCAAGCTTCAACAGGCAGCCAAACTTCAATTTTAATATTAGAGCCTTCAACCGGAGACAGCACTGCACTAATTCTGCAAAATGCCCCCAAAGCACTGTAAGCATCTGTTTCTCTTGTGGTTGGAGGATTAAAACTTCCAGCATCAACGTATTCAGCGCTATTGATAACTCCATCAGCAAGTCCAAGCGAAATAAGCGCCTCACAAGCAGATGACTGGGCTTGAGCAGCGCTTAAGGGTGAAAGTAATATCCCCACACCCAGCAAGATGTAATTTATTAAAAATTTTGGCATTAGGGTCCCTCAGCTAGAAAGTGTTATGAGTCTGTATAAGCACCCAGAAAATGTCAATAAAGATGATAGCAAGTTATCTGGTACAGATTGAATGCTAAGCGCTCACCTAATTAACGCTTGAAAAGCCTGTTAGTAGAAAAATAATGCATGTTTATACTCAGGCTGTTTTGATTACAAATTTAGTTATTAGTTAATTCTATAATTTTATTTAACTTTAATTTTTTTGATGCTATGGCTTTTCTGTGTTTTCTGATCTCCTTGAGATTTGTTATCGCTGCAAAAAATGCCCTAACATTTTTTTTATCGAATAAAATTAATTCACCCAGTAATTGCATCAATGTAAATGGGATAGTTGAAAAGATAAGGCGTATTTTAGGAAAATGGACCCATTCTAGAAAATATCGATTACGACGCTGCGTGCTTTTTATGAGGTCAGATTTGAAATGATCTTCGATAGTTCCTTTATCTGCATGAATGACTTCAGCCCCGGGGCAAAAATAAGAAGGCCAGCCTTGATACCACGCCCTAAGTCCTAAGTCGAAATCCTCATAATAAAAAGGTTTATACAAATCGCTAAATCCCCCGAGCTTGTTAAACATCTCTTTGCGTATCATCACAGACCCTCCTGAACAATAAAGCGTTATATAGGCTTCATCATTTTCTCTCATGCCAGGTAAATCAGAAATATCCCAGGGTTTTAATTTTAATCTGCCATGTGAAAATTGGGATCTAGTCCAAGAGCTTTGATTAATTTCATTATCCTGGTTGAGAATAAGAGGATTTACTGCAAAAGTATCTGGCTGCTCAAAATACTTTACGAGCTTGTTCAAACAACCCGATTTTGGCTGAACATCTGAATTCAACAAAAACACTAATTCATATTTAGCTGCAGAAACGCCAGAGTGAATACCCTCTGCAAAACCTTTATTAATTTCATGTTGAACAATTTTGACTGAAGCAAATTGCGCCTGAAGGATTTTTACGCTGTTATCACTTGACGCATCATCAACTACAATAACTTCACAATCATTGTTAAAACTTTCACATTCTCGTATGACGGCGGGGAGATTCTGTTGCATTAGTTTTTCGCCATTATAGTTAGGAATAATTATTGAACACTTAAAAGTCATTACTTTATCCAATATAAAATCTGTCTATTCACTAACAACGCTGCTATTTGGCTGTTTTGTTGCTTTTTAATGTAGCAGCTCTAATTTTTGAATATTACTCGTTAAGCCTTCTTCATTTACCTCAACTATTTCTATACTAGCTATTGCCTTTTCCATTTTACTTCCAATGAAGAATTCATGATCTGATATTTTTTTACAAATTCTATTAGCCACTAATCGTGCACTTTCCTTAGCAGTATACGGCAGCAATATTAAAATCATTTCTCGCTCCCATAATGCTGGAACATCGGGCTCTCTTAACTCCGATTGTATTATTTTAGTGACATCTTTAAGCATCAGTTCCCCCGCTTCCTGACCATGTTGAGAATTAACCCTGGCATAAGAATAAATACTGATAAGCAAATTACTAAACTTAAAACCATAACGACTATATCGTTTATATTCCGTGTTTAATAATTTATCAATTGGCTTCCTGATATTCTCCTGGTATCTCACCAAATGTAACTACTAACCAGATGTAACTACTAATTAGTTATTCTAAAAGTAAAAGCAGCATCAAAAAAACTTCGAGGCGAGTCATGCTTTCGCCTCGCATTCTAAAGCCCAGATGTATATGGGTAATTAGTAAGCCAAGGCCCGCAAAGTATTAAGGCCGGAATTCAAGTGTTCTATTAGGTATAATTGTTGATGAAAGGGTATCCAGGTTTTTCAATGTCGGACTATTGAGCATAGCATTCTCTTCAATTGGCTCTGCCTGCAATTGAAGATGTGCAAAGAGCTGACGCCCGGCATAAGGTAAGGGTGCAAAATATCCTTGCTCTCTCGTCGTACCTGGAAATATTTTAAGCCTTACAGACGCCCTTACATTGCCGCCAATGGCTTTAATTTCACCGGCTGACTCATCAACCGATACGACGATATCGCAATGGGTTCTGGCTCCTTCGCCAAGATGATCTCTACGCTGTTCAAGGCTTTTGTATTCAGGTCGCGATCCTCTACAAAGCAAATCGCCTGGATTGATTTGAGCTTCACCAATATCAAAGGCTATATAAGCCGCATTATCTATTAAGCCATCCCGCGACAGAATCGCCTGATCAATATAGGTATGGTGAGCAATGGCCCTTGAAAATTCACTCATTTCTCCCAGACCACTTTCACAGGCAACCCAGGAAATAAATGCGGCAGACCAGAAGTCACGCCAACGAGCGCCTAATCCATCTTGCTGCCAGTTCTGATTTTGTTTTGCCAAAATCCAACTACTATCCGGTGCCGCAGACCAGTAACCGGCAATAGAGTCAGCAACACGAGCCGCCTCTTCATAACTAGGTCGATAAAAGCGTCTACGTCCATTGGCATCTCGAGGCGCTAACTGAGTTTCGCTAATACTGGTCATGTCATCCACGCTAAGACCAAAATAAGCCCATTCCTGAACGGCTATATCAACCATACGACGACGAATCTCGTCTCTGGGTACTGAGTGACAGCTTCGATTAACAATTTGCATCTGACCAGGCTCACCAGTGACTCTGGATGATGGAGGGTCTACTGCCAGAAGATCTCGCGGTAAGCGCTCGTAAGCAGTTAACTGCTGAGCATAAACATGCATACTTAAGGGTAAAAGCAGTAGCAAAGAAATAATGTGGTTTTTGTTCAATGTAGCGTCCTGATTATTCTTTAGGGGAAAAGCATAATCGGACTGCTCACTAAAATCTAGTAATCTTGGATTATTGTCGATCTGTCATTTATTAAAGTCTGATTTTACTTAAAAGATCGAGCTTACTGCGTTATTGATTCGCCTGTAGGAAGAAGGAGTTTTCAGATTGGAAAGTGAATCCGAAAATATTCGGAGCATAATAATCGATAGAACAATAGCAGAAGCGGCTGTCCGAAATGGTGAAATCAACAATGCTATGAGCATCATTGCCATACAGTGGCTTGAATTAAACCTTAAAAAGCTGAAAACAATGTAAGGTCAGCAGCAGTCTCAAGGCGCTATAAGAATTTCTGCTGCATATAACATCCGCCTGTCATTATCTTTGGCAGCCCAACTCAATAAAGTTTCAAGGCTGGGTTCCAGCAAACCCTGAAATTTAACTTCATTATTGACTGTTACTGTTACTGCTTGAGAAAAATCAATCACTTCTGGTGACAGCAATAGACGGAACGAACCAACGCCATCGCTGATAGCTTGTATATTATTTCCTTCTCTTACCAAATCCACTCGCCCAGCATCCTCCATAGTGAGTACAGTGGATCCGTCGGCAGGATCAACGCCCACTTCAAACAAGGGGATCGGACTCTCTTGCGCAAAGTCTAGTTCTTCTATTAAGAGCCAGTGTGAACGCATATTTGATCCCTGTGCTGCCTTCCAGCTAATTGAAGCTGGATTAGCTTGTCTGGGGTGGGTTGTCACAAAATTCTCGAAATCCTCCCGCCACTCTGGCCACCATCGTGTATTGTGCTCACCATTGCGCAGGGGGTGATACTCTATATCGATGCCTTTAGTCTGCAAATATGTAATAAAAGGTGTAACGCGAGAAGTTGGATACAGCCGATCCCGACCACCGTTAATTGCATACCATGGCTTGCCTAATAAATTATGCAGCTGCGAACTTCCGTCCGATATTGATGGGTTGGCCAGCACCATTGTGTAGCCAATAAAAGAATAAAATGAAGCAAAGCGCGTGTTTTCGTGCATAGCGACATACCAGGCGCCAGTGCCTCCATCTGAAATACCACCAAGCACTACCCGGTTCTCATCGACGTTATATTCCCGCTTTACCAGATCAAGGATTTTTCGAATGTTTTCGATCTGACTAAGACCCCACCAAGGCTGGTTGATTGAAGCGTAAGGCATAATATAGATTTGCTCAGCGCTCTCCAGACGAGTTCTTCCATTATCACGGCTTTCACGCCCCCCCGGACCATTACTTGTTCTGCCGCCCAGGCCGCCGTGCAACTCGAAGCGAACAGGATATTGTCTGGAAGGGTCATAATTGTCCGGGACATTTAAGTGATAAAAATATTCAATACCATCGACTGCCACATAAGAGCGTAAAACTACCCCTGGTTCTGCCTGTTTATATTGCTTTCCTGCTTGTAGTATCTGATAGGCTTCATTAAAACTGATGCCACTTTGAAGAATATCGGCAATACTTGCTTCAGCTTCTTCCGTATCAGCTGAATTCCAAAACCCGTTAAATAGCGACTCGTAATTTATTTGCTGGGCATATAAATGCGTACTGAGGACAAAGATATAAGTTAATAATGATATTTTTTTTAGCATTTTTATAATTCAGGATTAGCAATCCTGCCCTTTAATTCCACCAGCAAAAGTTTTGCTCCCCAAAGCTGACTTAGAACAATGACTAGCACACCCAGCAAAAAACAAATTCTGGCATAAAATGCGGCATTGTCCATATTATTTGTCATATTAAGAACGTTCCACCAATCATGCGTGGAATCTATCCGTGTGATGAGAGGTAGATATCTAGTCGGCGCATCAGCAATATAAGGTGAAACATCTATAAAGTTTTGCCCAGACCACCATAGCATCAAGGACGCTGCAAAATTATCTCTCTTCAAAACCATAAAATAAGCTAAAGGCGCCAAGGGCACTAGTATTTGAAAAAAACTACCCCCCATGAACATCCAGACTGTTCCAAAAGGCCTGAAAAAAATATGCCCGTATTCATGAAAAGGTAAATTTACATAATGTAAAAAAGAGCCGCCTATATAACTCCAGTCAATACCTTGCAGAATAAAGCTCCAGCCCCAGATAAAAAACCAGACAAACAAAATGCTGCGTCCCCAAAAGGCACTCTCATCACGGTCACTTGGCATGAAAAAAACATAATAATAAAACCGACTTAACAGAGGCTCTCCCACCTCTATATTTGGCTTATTAATAATTTTATCTTCAGACTCTTCACGCCACTTTTTATAAGCGATACCACAAGCAGGACACACTCCTTCTGCAATGTCTCTATCATGATCCTGGGCTTCATATTGGCATTTTGGGCAAATCATGTAACTCAGTATAAAACACTGTGCCGTAAGGAGACTATTTATCAGCTCTATATTTCTGCTTTAATTGCTTCATGGAAGATCTATTTTCTCAGCATCATCAACAGGCTATTTCACTAACCAGAGAACAGGGAGAATTAATTTGTTATCCCGAATGGTTAACTCAATCGGAAAGCCGCCAATACTTTGAACTATTTTCAAAAGAGCTGGCATGGGACACAGAAACCTTGATGATGGCAGGCAAACCTGTCCAATCACCACGACTGGTCGCCTGGTATGGTGATGCCGGGAAAACTTATCGCTATTCTGGAACAAGCTATAAAGCTTTACCCTGGCACTCCGCACTGTATGAGATTAAAGAAAAATTAAATAAGGAATTTAATACCCCTGTTAATAGTGTTCTCAGTAATCTCTACAGGGACGGAAAAGATTCAGTTGGCTGGCATGCTGATTCAGAAAAAGAGTTAGGCAAACAACCTGTAATTTTTTCTTTATCACTAGGGACATCTCGCTATTTTGATTACCGCCTTCAAGCAGAAAAGGTTAACAAGCACAGGATTGAACTACATGCTGGCACTTTGTTAATTATGCGGGGGGATTTTCAACAATATTGGGAACATCAGGTACCGAAGCAAATGAAGATTACTGAGCCTAGAATTAATCTAACCTTTAGATTTATTCATCAAACCAAGTAGCCGAATCCAATTCCAAAAGACTCTTTAGCAACAAAGAGCGACTGTCGGCTTTCGGCCAAAAGTGGGCATTGGCTAGGCTTTGAAAATTGTATAAGAAAACTATAATTTAATATTTTTACTCAACGCGTTTCTAATTCTAATTTTCAATCAACTTATCTATCCAGCAGGGTTAATTTTCAAAAAACGTCGACTTTGAATCAGGGTATAACTGCCGCTTATTATTATAATCATTCCCCCTAACAAGGTCATCATGTCGGGCCTTTCACTAAAAATAAGCGCGCCCCAAATCAGCGCAAACAATAAACGCGTATAACGAAATGGAGATACAACTGATACATCGCCAGTTCTCATTGCTATAGTTAGTGCATAATATGCCGCAACTCCAAAAATAACAGCTCCGAGTATTTGAGAACCCACAATTAAATCTAATTGTATGGATTCGTTATTGTAAAAAAGCATAGCTAACCCTGTGGGGATTAATACAAAAAAACCATAAACCCCTAGTTGCATATTTGATAGCACTAATGGCGCTCCTCGAGTTGCCAGATCACGACCGGCAAAGCCTAAGGTTGCTATAAGCGCAAATAATGAGGCGGCTTCAAAACCTGCAAGCCCTGGTCGAATAATCATTAACACGCCAACAAACCCTAGCAAAATAGCAAACCATCTCATTGCACCGATCCTCTCTTTAAAGATTAATGCAGCCCCTATTACTGCTACCAATGGCGTAGCTTGAAGAATTGCTGAAGCACTAGATAATGGTGTTAGGGTAATAGCTAAAGCAAATGTTAGTCGTCCAATTACTTCACACCCAGCACGTACCAATATTGGCCGGGAAAGAATTTCGGTATTGAAAATGGACTCACCTCTTTGCCATGTCAGTATCATAAAAATCAACATGCCACCTAAGCCAAATAAAGCCATGATCAAACCAATGGAAACTTTATTCGCGGCAGCTTTTATAAACATGTCTTCGATGGAAAAAGCGGCCATCGAAAGAACCATAAAAAGACTGCCCCTAGTATTGCCCAAAATCATCTCCTCAATTTTCTTTTAATAAAAATTACTTTTGTATTTATTTAACTCCATTAGAGCTTTTAAAACACTGATTGAATGAACATATAATTGAAGTTATTCAATGTCGGCTCTCGACCAGAAGTGGATAGAATATAAAGGAAGATTTTAGTGGTCGATCAAGGAAGGCCAGTCAGCAGACTGGTGGGTCTGGGTGGATTTGAACCACCGACCTCACCCTTATCAGGGGTGCGCTCTAACCAACTGAGCTACAGACCCAAACTTTACGTCTGGAATATTACTAAATAGGTCGCTTACCGACCTCACCCTCCTCTTTACCTGCTAAGGGGGTACGCTCTAAGCAACTGAACTACAGACCCAACCTTTAGGTCTGGAATATTATTAAAACAGCGCATAAACCCCATGCATAATCACGGGAACGCGCATTATACAGAGTCAGCATTTACAGACAAGAGCTTTAGGTATAAGTGATTCAAAACGGCCCTAATTAGGCCTTCTAATTTTACTAAGTAAACCAGTTTTAGGCTTTATAAAGCAGATGAAAAAGCTTTTTCCCACGCTTTAAGAGAAAATATTTCCCGAAAAAAGCTGTATCCCAAACAAGTTCAATAGCGCTGTCTGAAATCTTTTTACCATTAACTGTTACAGCGCCATTGCCTATAAATTCACGAGCCATTTTATTGGAACTGGCTAGTTCGCTGTCAACTAGTGCCTGAACCAAAGTCAGAGTTGCATCAGAAGAAACAGACGATGGCATTCCATCCTGTTTTAATTGCTCAAAGTCACTTTCTGTCATAACTGAAATATCACCACTGAATAAAGCTTCAGAGATACGCTCCGCCGCAACAAGACCTTCTTCACCATGGACTAGCTTGGTCACTTCTTTAGCTAGTATGCCTTGAGCTTCCGGCCTCCCTTGAGCACTTTTATCTTTTTCTTCTATTGCATCTATTTCTGCCACATCTAAAAAAGTGAAGTATTTCAAGAAGTTATAAACATCGGCATCGGCTGTGTTGATCCAGAACTGATAAAAGGCGTAACAAGATGTCCTTGCAGGATCAAGCCAGATAGTGCCATCTTCAGTTTTACCGAACTTACCACCATCCGCTTTGGTAACCAGAGGTAAAGTAAGGCCATAAACCTGTTTTTGATTCATTCGACGGGTAAGATCTATACCTGCAGTGATATTCCCCCACTGATCGCTTCCACCAATCTGCACAGTGCAGTCAAACATACTATTTAGATGGGCAAAATCATAAGATTGCAAAATACTGTACGCAAACTCCGTGAAGGAGATTCCCTCTCCTTCACGCTCTATACGCTGTTTCACGCTTTCTTTCTGGATCATGGCATTAACTGAGAAGTGTTTGCCAATATCTCGCAAGAACGAAATAATATCGAGGTTTTCAGTCCATTCCAGATTATTGACGACTAAAGCAGAGTTTTTCCCACAATCAAAATCAATAAACTGCTCTAACTGCTTTTTGATACTGGCAGTCCATGCTTGTGTCACTTCAGCAGAATTTAACTTTCTCTCCTGCGATTTGAAGCTTGGGTCACCGATCATTCCTGTTGCACCACCGGCTACAGCTAGCGGTTTATGACCTGATAGCTGGAAACGCTTAAGGGCCAATAAAGGCACCAAACTGCCTATGTGCAAACTATCAGCGGTAGGGTCAAAGCCACAATAGACGGTACGCATACCCGATAATAAGTGACTTTCCAGCTCCTCTTCACCAGCGGTTTGGGCTATTAGGCCCCGGTTTCTGAGTTCTTCAACAATATTCAAGTTAGTACATTCCATAACTATCGTAAAAAATAAAAGCGGCAACTTTACAAGATAGCCCTGCAATTACAAGCCATATTTGCATTTAAGCCTAAAATCCTCGTATCCAGGACAGATATATTTTTGAAATAAGTGCTTGGCAGATCAAAATAAGCAAGATAAAATCCTCTGGGTTTCCAGTAGCTTAGCTTATATATTGGATAAGATACTATAGGATTAAAATGAATCTTATTGATTTAACAAAACAGCTGATTAAAAAGCTGGCGCCAAATGATCTTCCTTACAAGCATCGTAATGCCTGTTTAGGGCTGGTATTTACATTATTAATTTTAGTCCTGGTCCCGGATTCTGAATCAATTGTCCCAGAACCACAAAACCATGACTTGATCCTCCGTGCCAATACTTCACCTTTTTCTACCTCTACTTTTGATCCTTTAAAAAACATTGATGAAGCTCCTGTCGAAAATATTATTAGCACTGAAACTGAGCTGGATGAGCAAGAGAAAATACAGGACAGCAGATCCATTGTCGAAGTTCGCTCTGGTGACAATTTATCTTTAATCTTTGACCGAGCAGGTCTCACACCTCAAGATGTTTATCGAGTTTCCAATAGCGGTAGCGATGCAAGCATACTTACCAGGCTTTACCCTGGTTATAAACTTGCATTTACAATTAATGAAGAGAAGAAATTAAATGAACTTGAGGTCATTATCAGCCCACTTGAAAGTTATCTCTTCAAATTAAATGCTACAAACAAATTTGATATTGCACATGTAGAACGCGAGCCACAAATTATTCCCAGATATAAAGAAGCCGCTATTGATGATTCATTATTTCTGGCAGCGCAGCGTGGAGGGATTTCTGCAGCGGTCACCATGGAAATAGCCGGTATTTTTGGTGGCGTGGTTGATTTCATGCTGGACACACGTGAAGGTGATAGTTTTAATGTGCTTTACGAAGAGCGTCATCTAGATGGCGAATTTATTGGCACAGGAGCCATTCAGGTAGCTCAATATACCAATCAGGGCGAAAACTATACCGCTATCCGTTATGTGAATTTAAATGGCGATGTTGACTACTATAATCCTCAAGGTGAAAGTATGCGCAAAGCCTTCATCAGAAACCCTGTTGACTTCACACGGATTAGTTCTAACTTCACGCTTTCAAGACGCCATCCAATTCTAAATACTATTCGAGCCCATAAAGGTACCGATTATGCAGCTCCCACCGGTACTCCTGTTGTTGCCTCGGGCGATGGGCGTGTGACCTGGGCGTCAAGAAACGGGTCTTTTGGAAACCTTGTTGTTATTCAACATGGCGAAAGATTTGAAACCAAATACGCCCATTTATCTTCATATGCCAGAGGTGTGCGTGTAGGGTCACGTGTTAAACAAGGTGACGTTATAGGTTATGTTGGCAGTACTGGTGGCGCTACTGGGCCACATTTACATTATGAATTCCTGATTGATGGTTCGCATAGAAACCCTCGTACGGTACATGACCAATTACCAAAAGCAGAATCAGTGCCTGCAGAAGAAATGCCGCGCTTTCTACAACAAACTCAAATTTTATTGACTCAACTGAATACGATAACCTCAGCTCCTACCCTTGCTCAAAATACTCTTCCTGCAAACTCAAGGGAATGAGTTCCAAACTCTATATAGGGCTAATGTCCGGCACCAGCATGGATGCCTTAGACTGTGTATTGATTGACTTATCCGAGACCATTAATGTTATAGACTTTATCAATGTTGATATCCCGGCGAAATTAAAAAAGGACATTCTGGATCTTTGTCAGCCTGATGGCGTTAACCAAATAAAAAAACTTGGCGAAACCGATATTGAACTAGGAAAGTTTTTTGCCAGCGCTGTGATCTCAATACTCGAAAAAAACCAAATTAACTCTTCCCAGATCCAGGCCATTGGTTCACATGGTCAAACTATTAGACATCAACCACCTGGGCAAAATAACCAAGCTTTTACCATTCAAATTGCCGACCCTAATAACATAGCCTCATTAACAGGAATTACTACCGTTGCAGACTTTAGAAGAAAAGATATGGCTTTAGGTGGTCAAGGTGCCCCGCTACTACCCGTATTTCACCAGCACCTTTTTAACAATAATGAAACGGATAGGGTCATAGTCAATATAGGAGGAATTGCTAATATCACCTTACTCCGCAAAGATGATTCCCATATCATAGGTTTTGATACCGGCCCAGGCAATGTTCTTTTAGATGCATGGGTGCAAAAGAATTTAAATCAGAATTTTGATAAAGACGGGATGTGGGCCAGCTCTGGAATATCAAATCCGGAACTCTTAGCCTTAATGCTTGAAGATTCATATTTCTCAAGCCCTTCTCCAAAAAGCACTGGTCGAGAAAACTTTAATTCAGTTTGGATTGAACAGCTGCTTGCGGATTTCGCAAAAGACATTTCCCCACAAGATGTTCAGGCGACACTGGTTGATTTGACCGCAATAAGCATAGCCCAATCAATCAAAGATTTAATTGAAACTGGTGAAGTAATAATCTGCGGCGGTGGAACAAAAAACACCAAGTTAATTCAAAGTCTGGCAACTCAATTGGAGTCATTCAAGGTATCCACCAGCAATGATTATGGCATCGACAGCGATGCCCTGGAAGCAATTGCCTTTGCCTGGTTTGCCAATAAAACCCTAGATAGACAAGCACTAGACCTCACATCAATAACAGGCTCATCCAGACCGCATGTGATGGGTGGCATCTATTACCCGGATTAGTTCTGTAAATCAAAGCAGGAATTAGAGTTGCCTCACAAGAGATCCCAATAGTGTCACGAGCGAAATAAACTAGGACTCTAAGTTAATTGTTTTTTAGCGTCACGAAGGAAATGTAGGGAAAATAATTTTAAGCGCGTAATCAGCAAAGCAAAAACAAGGCGAAGAAAATTTTTAGTGAAGGCCCCTTACAACCTATTCAATGTCTGGGTTAAAAAATATGTTTAACGAAGTGATAGCAAGCGCAATAAAAACTTATTAGCTAAATAGAAAAGCTCATGCCGCAACCGCAGGTTGTGGTTGCCAATGGATTATTAACAATAAATCTGGAGCCCTCCAGGCCTTCAATGTAATCAATTTGTGACCCGACCAGATATTGAAAACTTAAAGGATCAACTAATAAGGTCGCGCCTTTATTCGAAATAATCGTGTCATCTTCATTGACCGCTTCGTCAAATGAAAAGCCGTATTGAAACCCTGAGCAACCCCCACCGGTGACAAAAACACGCAACTTTAATTCTGGATTACCTTCTTCGGCAATCAGAGTGCTTACTTTGTTAGCTGCGTTATCAGTTAACGCCATAGCTACAGCATCATGTGTTTGAACTACAGACATAGAATTCTTAGTAATAAAATCTGAAATAAAGCGAGTATTGTTAGAGCGGGCTTATTATGACAATAACCAACTAAATTAGTCAAGTATTAGTTAGATACTTTAGCGGCTTCTACCACAATTGCTTCTATATCAGAATCAGCTTGCGCTGAAGGCTGCTGCATATCTAATTGCTTATGTTTAAGTTCTGCAGGAGTACGGTGACAGAGACTTCCGTTAACTTCAGAACCCATCACCATCTCTATTAAATGATAATAGACATTACCAACAACTCTGGCCTTAGCTGCCAATTCGATGTGCTCACTTGAATACACATCGCCTTCAACCAGCCCATTGACAATAATTGATGGAGCTTTTATTTCGCCTTGAACCAAGCCGCTTTCTCGAATTCTTAGTTCTGCTGGCACTTCAGGATCAGCATAAATATTGCCTCGTATTTTACCTTCAACTTCTAATGTACCTGAAAAATGCAAGTCACCATTTATTTCAGTAGATTTTGAAATCAAGGTCGTTACATTTTCACTAAATTTATTTTTCACGAGTAGTCTCTTTGATACTTGATAGTATTATTTTCAATTAACGTTCCACTAACCATGCGAAATTTTTCTGTACAGTCTTTGCATTTTCGCCTTGAGAAACTGCCAGTATTTGAACGGCTTCAGGGGTGAAATTTTCCGGAATTATTAACTCACCTTCAATATTTTGAAAGTATCTGAATTGTAATTTTATGTCTAATTGACTCTCTTCAAGTGCTAAGCTACGAAGCGGAAATGAAACCTCACTACCATTTTGAGTTCCCATAATGCTGACATTGGCGTAACCACTGATGTGATTTTCATTGTTTGCTAATTGCCTTAATTCAATATGATATCGAACTCGATTCTCCTCCTCGGTCCCCGTGAGGTCAAGCTGACCTATCGATAATCCAGTCTCATCATTTTCAGATGACATGATTTGTCGATAAAACAACACATCCTCTTCCAGTTGAGCATTTGTCTCTCGCAAACCAACCAACATTTCCTGAACCTCCACCAAGGCTTGTCTATCGACCAGACTTGCCTGCTGAACATTCACTAGATCTTGTTGCAGTATTTCCATTTGTGTTTGCAGAGAATTTACTTCAATACTTAATTGGTCTCGTTCAATACGAACATCAATATTTTCAGTGGTTCCAAGGTTATAACCATAATAAACGCCAGCGGCAGCAAGAAAAACCGCTATTAAAATAGCACTTAAACTCAAGATAAAGTTCCGCATAGGCTTATGCGGAACCACAATCATTTTAATTTGTTTACTTCCTTTAACTACCGCCATTTTTTTCTCATACTCTACGGTAAGATCGAGATTAGATTTAACCCGAGGACTTCATCAAAGCCATACATGATATTCATATTTTGTACAGCTTGACCTGCTGCACCTTTAACCAAATTATCTTCAGCTACCAGCACAACAACTTTATCACTGCCTTCTGGTTGAGTAACTGCAATTCGACACATATTGCTACCACTAACTGTTCTTGTTTCAGGACTTAAGCCTGCTTCCATAACATCAATAAATCTTTCCCCACTATAGAAATCTTCAAACAAACTTTGCAAATCAATATCATCTTTCAATAAGGACGCATATAGACTTGCCTGTATACCTCTAATCATTGGTGTTAAATGCGGCATAAAAGTCAGATTAACAGGAGTTTCACTATAGGCATTTAAGCCCTGAACAATTTCAGGTTGATGCCTATGTCCAGTAATCCCATAAGCTTTCATGTTCTCACTGGCTTCACATAATAATGTACCGATGCTTGCTTTTCTGCCAGCTCCACTGACACCCGACTTAACATCTGCGATTAACGAACCAGGATCAATTACCTTGTGTTTCAAAAGGGGGATCAACCCTAATTGTACGGCAGTCGGATAACAACCCGGGTTAGCAATAAGAGAAGCTGTTTTTATAAGTTCTCTGTTTACTTCGGGCAAACCATAAACCGCCTCTTCCAATAATTCCGGGCATGTATGCGGAATCCCATACCAATGGGACCATAGTTTGGCATCTTTAATTCTAAAATCCGCAGACAGATCTATTACCTTGACACCTCTTGCTAATAGTTCTGGTACTAATGCCATCGCAGTGCCATGAGGCGTAGCGAAGAAGACTAAATCACATTTTGCTAAGAGATCTGGATCTGGATCACAAAATTCAAGCTGCAGATGTTCACGTAAATTAGGAAATATTGAAGACACAGAAGTACCCGCTTCCGATCGGGAAGTGACCATCTGTATTGAAACTTCTGGGTGCTGGGCCAGGATACGCAGCAACTCTACCCCTGTATACCCCGTTGCCCCTACTACAGCGACATTAATCATTTTCAGCTCTACTTTTTAGCCCAGCAATACTCAGTATTTAAAAGTGGGGCGCTATAATAGCAAAATTCATCCCTTTCCCACTACTAAACCTTTGTTCTGTAGTGTTTTATTTTAGTATTTTATAGAACTCATACAGAAACAGTAGCTTTGTAATTATGGGTCGACAGCAAAGCTGCTATTGTTAATTCTGTGAATACTTTCATTTTTTTGCCAATTCCTGATATACAGGCTGGATGCGAATAATGTTATTATTATTCGCTAATTTATCAGCAAAGATCTTACATGGCCTACCTCTGGTATAAAGCTTTTCATATTATCTCCATGACCTGTTGGTTTGCGGGAATTTTTTATTTACCACGACTTTTCGTCTATCATGCAATGGCAGATGATGGAGTAAGCCTTGAGCGCTTCAAAATAATGGAGCGTAAACTTTTCTGGGGCATTATGA
>JAURLP010000020.1 GCA_030831165.1 Gammaproteobacteria bacterium
AATAATTATAGCTGTAATGTGGTGGCCCTTGAAACATCAACCGTCTGCGAAATACCTTTTTCACGTCTGGAAGAGCTTTCTTTGCAAATACCTACCTTACAGCGACATTTTTTCCAGTTGATGAGCAGACACATAGAATCCAATCATCAAATGCCATGCGCCTACCAATGTCACGCATGGATATTGGCAACTTTCTTGGGCTGACCATTGAAACCGTTAGCCGTACATTTAGTCGTTTGCAAAAAGAAGGCATTATTGACGTTGACGGCAGAGAAGTCGTGATTAATGACCATGAGCGACTGAACGAAATCTGCCATAAAGCCCGCTAGTCAGTTATATTTTTCGCTGGCAGGCAATACCAATGCAGCAGCTCCATGACAAGACTAGTAATCTTTATCTTTTTAAGCATTGTTACCCATTCAAGTTTAGGTGCAGATAAACCTCAACGTATCGCCAGCCTTAGCCTTTGCAGTGATGAACTATTGCTATTGCTCGCTGAGCAAACCAACATTATTTCTTTAAGTTATTTAGCCACAGATACTCGATACTCATCTTTTATAGCTGATAATAATATTGATCTTTCAGGGATATACCTGAACAAGGGGCAGGCAGAAGAAATTATTTTGTTAGAACCAGACCTGATTCTAAGCAGTCGTTTTAGTGCCAGCAATGCCACTAACTTGTTACAAAATTTTGGATATTCTGTAACAAGCCTGGGTTTTCCGGCAACACTGGATCAGGCTTTCCGGCAAATCGAAGAAGTGGCAACTCTACTGGGCGAAAAAGGACATGCAGCAGACCTTATCCTGCATTTCCAAAATCGCATCGCCACCACCCGAACTGCCATTAGCTCAGATCAAAATCTATCTGCAATATTTTATGCTAATAACGGCTTTAGTTATGGCTCTGATACCTTACATGATGATTTTTTAAATTCACTTGGCATAAAAAATTTAGCCGCGGAATTTGGTCTGGCAGGTTCAGGCAAAATACCTTTGGAGTGGTTGATTACTGCCCAGCCAGATTTGCTCATCATTAATCAACCCGGTTTACATGATGATAAACTTGCCCAACCCTTGCTTCATCATCCTGTTTTAAACCAATATTTCCCAGCAGAAAAAATAATTGTTCTACCTGACAGTTTATTTCAATGCGCCGGCCCAGGCCTTATAAAAGCCTATGAGCTTATGGCCCAAATATTGGGTGGCCAGTAATGTCTAAAAAGCAACAGCAACTTTATTTTGGGCTTTTGTTGCTCAGTATTCCCGCGTTCTTTTTCTGGCATTTAATGAGCGGCCCTACAGAGCTTCCAATTATTTCAGCATTCATGGATTTTCTCGGGGAAAATAGCAGTACTGATGCGCTTATCCTTTCAGAAATTCGTCTGCCCAGAGCCTTGCTGGCCATTTGCATTGGTATTTCATTGGCCCTCTCCGGCGCCGCTTTACAGGGCCTGCTTATAAACCCTTTAGCCAGCCCCGACCTGCTTGGCGTATCACAATCGGGGGTCCTGGTTGCAGTGCTAGTGCTTTACTACGGCTTAGCTTCTCTTAGTTGGTTTATTGTTCCCTTGGCGGCGATGTCCGGTGCTTTAATCGCTGTAGCTTTTATTTTTTCTCTGGCCGGAAAATATCAGGGCGCGCTAACCATAATCCTGATTGGTATTGCGATTAATGCGATCACCTCAGCGCTGACATCTCTGGCGCTGAATTTTGCACCAAATCCTTTCGCCTTACAGGAAATTTATTTTTGGATGTTAGGCTCCTTAAGTAATCGCAGCAATAATGAATTATTTTTTGCATTTCCATTTATGTTTTTGGGCTGGTTGCTGATATTTCCAAGGAAGCACTTTTTGGATGCCATGAGTCTTGGAGAAGACACCGCTTTATCTCTTGGATTCAATCTAAAGAGACAGAAATTTTTACTAATTTTAGGCGTGGCATTGTGTACAGGGGCTTCTGTTGCTGTAAGTGGCAATATTAGTTTTATCGGTCTAATAGTCCCCCATTTATTAAGACCACTGGTCAATAATGAGCCTGGACGACTTCTGGCTTATAGTGCTGTTGGGGGTGCATCTTTGTTGTTGCTGGCAGACACGCTGGTTCAGAATATTCCAGGCCCACAAGAACTTCAGGTTGGCGTCATTACGGCCGCATTGGGAGGCCCTTTCTTTTTGCTTTTAATATTTAAAAACCGACACTTGCTACGATGAGCATATTAATACAAGCAAATAACCTTAGCTGGCATATTAATGGCGCCGCAATCCTCAATGACATTAGCCTGGAATTAAGAAGTGGTGAGATGCTAGGCATTATTGGCCCTAACGGGGCAGGCAAAACCACCTTGTTAAAATTGCTTGCTCGAATCACTGAGCCTTTTACTGGCACCCTTACTTTTCTGGATAAGCCCTACCATGATATTGAGGCTAACGCTTTCGCAAAAAAAATAGCTTATCTGGAACAAAATGCTCCCGTTAACTGGCCTTTATTGGTAGAAAAAGTTATCGAGCTCGGACGCAGCCCATATCAAAACTCTTATAAAAAATTAACTAACGATGACCATGCGGCAATAAGAAAGGCCATCCATGCTACGGGAATTGACCGATTACTGGGAAGAACCATATCCACACTATCTCAAGGCGAAAAAATGCTGGTGGCCCTTTGCAGAGTGTTTAGTTCAGAACCAAAAGTCATCTTAGCCGATGAGCCAATCGCTACCCTGGACCCCTATCACCAATTATTAATAATGGAATTATTGCAAGAACAAACCCGGGCTGACCAAAATCATGCCGCGATAGTTGTACTTCATGATTTAAGTCATGCCGCTCGATTTTGTGACAGGCTAGTGCTAATGCATGAAGGAAAAATTGTTAGTTCAGGCTATGCTGAGGAAGTACTTAGCAGCCATAATCTTCGCGAGTTTTATAAAATCAACTGCTATAGTGACTTTGCGCAAGGGCTTATTCAGCCACTTAATAGAATTTAAACTTATTATGAATATTGAGAAAATTGAAAGTATTAAGAGGAACCAAAAGTGACGCTATGGAAATCTCCATCAACTGCCGATGAAATAAATGTTCGTCTAGCCAATCACATGGCTGGGAATTTAGGTATTATTTTTACCGAAGTAGGAGAAGACTATATCAAAGCAACAATGCCACTGACTCACTTAACCAGTCAGCATATGGGATTTATGCATGGTGGCGCCAATGTGGTATTGGCAGAAACGATAGCAAATATTGCTTCGACCTTATGTTGTGAAGAAGGTCAAACGGTTGTTGGTCTGGATATAAATGCGAACCATATCAGACCTGGTAAAGGCACTGTAACTGCAATTACTAAGCCACTGCATATTGGCCGAACAACCATGGTTTGGGAAGTAAAGATTTATGATGCAGAAAATAATTTAAATTGTATTTCTCGTTTTACCGGGGCGATAATCCCCAAACCCAATTAAAAAAGTCACGCCACTTCCATACACTAAGAGTCGCTATGAATACTCCACATTTTAAAGGCACATCAGGCTTTTTAAGCCTGTTTGACCATTTACTAAATCTGCCAACGGTGAGTTCCGCCATCCCCACTCTTAATCAATCAAATCTGCCCGTCATCAACTTATTGGCAGAAGTATTTGAGCAAATTGGCTTCAGCTGTGAATTGATCCCGGTTTCTGAGTCCCCACAAAAGGCCAATCTAATAGCAACAATTGGTGCGGGACCAGGGGGCCTGGTTTTATCTGGCCATACCGATACTGTTCCATTTGACGAAGCACTTTGGACACATGACCCCTTAAAACTAACGCAAAAAGATGATCGCCTTTATGGCCTTGGTTCATCAGATATGAAGGGTTTTTTTGCCGTGATTTATACGGCCCTTGAGCCACTATTAAAACAAGATCTTAAATTTAAACAGCCCTTGATCATTCTTGCGACTGCCGATGAAGAAAGCTCGATGAATGGTGCGCGTGCACTGGCCAAATTGGGCAAACCCAAAGCCCGTTACGCTGTTATTGGAGAACCCACAGGATTAATACCGGTTAATATGCACAAAAGCATTATGATGGAAACTATTCGGATTCAAGGTCAGAGTGGCCATTCTTCAAATCCGGCACTTGGTAAAAATGCTCTGGAAGCAATGCATGAAGTCATCACTGTCCTTTTAAATTTCAGAAAACAACTTCAGGCTGACTATCAAAACCCGCATTTTGCAGTAGACATACCCACCATGAATTTAGGCGCCATTCATGGAGGCGACAATCCAAATCGTATTTGTGGACATTGTGAGTTGGAATTTGATCTACGACTGTTACCCGGCATGGCTAATGACTCTATTCGTGAAAACATAATGAAATTGATAAAGCCTATTGCAAGCAAGCATCAGACTGAAATTAGTCTCACATCATTATTTCCCGGTTTAGAGGCTTTTGATAACCAAGATAGTGAGCTTGTAAAAATTGCCGAAAAACTGACAGGCCACAGTGCCATGAGTGTTGCCTTTGGCACAGAGGCGCCATTTTTGCAGGAACTCGGCATGGACACCATTGTGTTAGGGCCTGGCTCTATTGACCTTGCACATCAACCTAATGAATACATGGCACTTGATCAGGTGAAGCCCGCTATCAGTATTATTCAGGATTTAGTTAAACGCTGTTGTTTAACTTAGAGTAGCCGCACATTCTAGATGCCCGCTTTTGAATGAAAAGCAGAGCTTAACCAAACTGCTTAAATTTTTATTACCCCTAAAGGCATTCCCATGACATTATTTCCTGGTCGTTTAAATCACTCACAGTCTTGAAAGTCTGAGTCCCAACAACGGGTTGCTAGTTCTCGGGCTATGGATAATTGCCCAATATTTAATTGTGCTTCAATCTCATCTCTAACAGAAACGGACCCAGAGTCACCTTGCATGACTGCCATAGAAAACCAAACATAAGCTTTTATTTTATCTTGCAGCACTCTAGTCCCATTCCAATATTCTCGCGCTAAACTGGACTGTGCATCTGGAGTTCCCTGGCCCGCGCCAATGCGTAGCCACCTTATTGCTTCGTTATAGTTTTGCGGGAAAAATGGACCTCGAAAATATAATTCTGAAAGATAACGTTGAGCTTCCCAGCTTTCTAGCTCCCCTGCCAAATGGAGCAATCTAAGGCCTTCTGTTAAATCGTATGGGTGATCTGCCGTACTATTGATATACCTAACGCCTAACCCATAGAGAGCCCCTGGATGGCCTTGTTCTGCAGCTAAAGTAGCCCATCTTGTATAGTCTTCCAGATCCTGCGAAAGGCGCTTTTCAAGATATGCATTCCAGCTCATTTCTCCCAGGTTATATTGAGCTTGTGCATCACCTTGCTCAGCTAAAGCTAAATTATCCAAGAATTCCTGAGAAGGCTCATCAGCTCCGAAGACCAGTGCTGGCGCCAACAATAAAAAGATAATTAGTTTTATATATACCATTGTGAGAATTATTATGAATAAACCGACCTAAAACTATTACTTATGGATATTCCGGTCAAGTTTGAGGTATTTTTATTAATGACCACTTTCTATCCAAAGCGGATATTAGTCCTAATAGCTCTTTTTTAAACTCCTCAATAGCATATACTTGGGGTAAAACCTCAACACGTTGCGTTTTTTTCATTAAGCACGAAATATTTAATAATTAGCTTTGGGAGAACTTATGCCTGAGCCACAAAATACCTTAAGGGGTAAAACGCCTGTGCACCTTTGGGTAATTGGTACATTCGCTTTGATTTGGAATTTGATAGGCGCTATTGATTATGTCCTGACCCAAATTCAAAATGAAAATTATATGAGTGCTTTTACTCCCGAGCAGCTTGATTTCTTCTTCGGAATTCCATTTTGGGCAGTAGCAACCTGGGCAATTGGTGTTTGGGGCGGAGTAGTGGGTTCGGTGTTCTTATTACTTAGAAATAAACATGCGGTTTGGATTTTCGTTATATCTTTAATTGCAATGTTACTTACTTCATTCCAAAACTATTTTTTATCAAATGGTTTAGAAGTTGTTGGAGATGTCTTTTCTCTCATATTTACGGCAATCATATTTATTGTGGCGCTCTGTTTGTGTTTTTACTCAAAATCTATGCTTCAAAATGGAGTTTTAAAATAATAACGTCTGCTTTCGATCCAAAGCAGACCCAAAAGAAACTAGGATGTTAGCCAAAACAAAGAATCCTTATGAATTTGTTAACTTTATTTTGAATAGGTGGAATTAAATATTAATTACTAAATTGGCATCTAAGCTTATAAGTACCACATTTTTAACGACTACACTTGCAACTCTAGCGGTGGCACATGAAGTGCTAGGTCTTTCTGGCTATGGGTTTATTGCGATTCATGCGCTAGCCGCGCTCTATCACCATTATTTGGTTAAAGACAATACCTTAAAAAGAATGCTGCCAAGATTTCTGGTTAAAGACTAAAAATTTTAGATGCCCTCTTCTCGCCGAAAACGAACCTTCCGGAATTAGTCCATCAATCCTGATAACCAGGGATCAAGATTTTCCCAGTCCACGTTAACCCTGTGCCCTTCTCCCTCCATCAGCACTGCATCCACTTTGACACCAGCGCGGGTCATTGAATTCACCTGACCGTTAAAACGGCTAGCCCAGCCTAACTGGTCTTCACTGCTGATACGCAGAAAGACCGGAAAATTCTCCAAACTACGTAAGGTGGAATCTGTAGCGAGTCCCGGCACAGCAACTACTCCCAGATATTCCTGTGGATGCCGTGACGCAATTTCCAGGGCGGAAGTGCCGCCATTGGAAATACCCGCAAGCAGGACTGAGCCATCTTTTATTTCCTTTCTCATCTTCAACATGTCGATCAACTGTCTAACCTTTTCCGCATTGTCACCCCAGAACGACTGGCCGTTTGGTGAAACGGGCGTTGCCACAGCCCAGCCATGGCTGACAAACTGCTGGCCCAGTAAATTGAATGTGTTTTCAGCGACACGACCATTCCCGGGTCCGCCACCCATGACTATAGCCAGTGGCAAGGGCTCCTGACCAACATCCGGCAAGGCCAGATAAACTTCTATGGTCGAACCATCAGGCACTTCGAAATCAGTCTGGGCAAACCCGCCTACAGGCATGAGTAAGAAAAGACTCAGGAGCAGTTTTTTCATGATATTTCTCTTTGAGGAATTTATAAGAGTATAAAAGCCCTTCTTGAAACAGGCCAGATGTTCTTGCTAGGTCAGCACTTAGCACTAAGAACAGAATGGCCTGGCTTCGGTTAGCGGGTCCAATAGCCCAATTTTGTAAGCAAAAAATCAATAAACCCAGGGTCTTGCTTGTTTAATTGCTAAAACCCCGTCATAAGTGATTTTGAATTCAATTTCCATGGCAAATTGTTGCCCGGCTTCAATCGCATAAAGCTCACGAAAACCATTATGAATTCGGTTCATATAATCCCGCAAATCAGTCTTGAACTTCGGGGTCATCAAAACCTCACCATTGGTGCGATTGGAGCTGCTTATTTGACGATCATTCAAAGGCAGCACCGAATTTAAAAGAAGCTCTTCTGGAATGGATTCTTCATTCGGATTGGTAACCAGATCTTCACCCGCCTGTACATTAATGTAATAAGTACGGCCTGGATTGATACCTGTTACTTCATACACAATGTTGTCACTAACCGCTACACCATTAGCTGCTTCGTCATCATAATTCGGGTGCACCAAAATTCCCATGGCAGCCGTGAAGTGATCTATTTTGTAAAACTCTCTTTCTTCAAAAGCCCTGAAATTCCAAAGCGAAGCAAACACCTGTTTGACTGATTTTGCTATATGACCTTCATCAGGTCGATGCGTGTAAGAATCATAAAGTCCCGCACCACTGAAGCCTGGAAGATCTTCATTATTGGTGCTTGAACGCAAACGGATGGGCATGTTTTCAGAAAACGAATTTTGTAGCTCAGCCAAATCGTCCATCATCCAGGCAGGCATGTTTCCGTCTTCAATTCCATCACGCAAAATTTCAAGTACGCGTTCACGCTCATCGGCATTATCAGCAAAACCTGGCAGCGCCATCATGCGCTCAACATCATTGTAAAAATTATTAAATTTCATGAACTCATCATAAAAATAAAACGGCACAGCAAAACCATCCGGGATAGCATCTGCAGGAAAATCCAATGTGGCCAATGTGGCCACATTAGCTGCTTTAACGCCGACATTGATCGAGTCATTGAAGCCAACCTCTCTTAAAGGCCTAATTTGAGTAACGCTTAAATCACGCTCGGGCAGCTGTTGCTCTAAAGGTCGCAAATCTGCAAAAAAATTTTCAACTTCTATCGCTGAGGCTTCACGAATTTCATAACCATCAGCTGCTACTCTGTAATATACATAGCGCCCAATCAGTTGCTGAATTTCTTCTTGTTCCGCGGCATTGCGGATATAGGCATTCGGAATACTATCTTGCACGGCGCGTAAATTGACATGAGATAATGGAGTTTGTCGAACGCCTGTAATAATTCCAGCAACATGAGGCATCTCGTTCGGCAGGCTTTTGTACACCACAACGTCGCGCGCGCCCGGACGTTCATCTAAATTCATGAAACGCAAAATCCCAAAGCCTTCTGCTTCATTCAAAGGCAGATAGGCTATATCCGAATATTCATCGCCATCTAAAAATACTGCCAAATTTCCTGCTTCGAACTGCTCACGCTGAGCTTCGTAAAGATTTACGGCCGCCGGCATAGGATGATAAGCAAGTTTGCCTGCCAGGATAGGTGCATTTTTAACTAACTCATCGTGCGCAACCTGCAGCAAGTCATAAGAGTATCTATCGAAAGGTTCAAACTCATAGGTATAAAGTCCGGCTTCACCATTGGGCGCACTTAATAATGGCCGGTATACCAAAACACCTCGCATCACTCTTCCATCATTTTGGCCCATGCCATCTCTTGAACTCATGCCATAAGCGCGCATAAAACTCGAATGATTACGATGCCTCTCGGTATCCATAAAATAAGTTTGTGGATTGCCAGAGTTAGCACCGGTAATAATAAATTTTACATACTCCAGACTAATGAGGCCGGTATCAATCGATACATCCTCGCCCTGGTAGGAAAGGCGCTCAAATGCCTCTCGTATTGCCAGGCTGGCAAGACCATCACGAGGCGCAATTTCTGAAGGGTCGGTATAACTAGCATTAGAGGGATCTCGAAAGCGTCCGTTGCCAAAACCGCCGCCTCCAAAACGACCTCCAAAACTGGATTCTGGCATCACCAGTTCCTGATTGAATAAGGTCCCGCTGTTATCCTTGTCCAGAGCCATTAATCGCCAGTCAGCATAGGCTATTTCATTGGCGGACAAGTTCCAGTTTCCATCCTGATCAATGGCACCAAGAATGACATCCCTGGTAGGCTCCTCTAAAGAATCCATGCTACCCAGGCCTAACTCAAAACTGTCAAGACTGCCGTTATTATCTTCATCGTATTCTTCAAGCCTTGCTGGTAAGAGTTGAATTTCATCCCAGCTCAACTGACTATCCCGAACGGTATTTAAACTACTTACGGCTCTATTAAGTGTCGTTGAGGTCTGAGCCAGCAATATCGAACTGGGCATCAAAATAAGCAGGCAGGAAAGTAGTATGTCTATTTTTTTCATCAGTCAGGTTTACTAATAAAGCTTTCTCAATTTAGCTTTTTACCGCATTATCTGAATCCATAATATAAAGATTGTATTAATCATCCAGTAAAAGAGCAAAACCGGGCTATCCCAACAGTAATCAGCAAGGGTTAAACTCAGATTTATTGGAAGATTTGCCCACTTTCACCTAGAATAGCCGCCCTTTTCACTAATTAAGGTTACATTGAGTAAATAGCGTGTCCGCAGATACCAAGCAATATGTGTCGTGGTTCAGACATTCCTCACCCTATATCAATGCCTATAGGGGGAAGGTCTTTGTCATTTTATTGCCTGGAGAAGCCCTTGCGCATGAAAATTTCCATAACATTGCCCATGACATTACGCTATTAAATAGCCTCGGTGTCAAACTGGTGTTGGTACATGGAACGCGTCCGCAGATAGATCAGGCACTTACAGCAGCGGGACTTGAAGCCAATCTACAAGAAGAACCCAGCGGCAAGGGCCACAGACAATTAAGGGTTACCGATATCGAAAGCCTTACGCTTATAAAGAAGGTTGTCGGACAACTGCGAATCGACATTGAAGCCATGTTCTCGATGGGCTTGATTAACTCTCCTATGCATGGTGCCGACATTAACATCTGTGGTGGAAATTTTGTCATCGCCAAACCCTATGGCATACAAAATGGCATTGACTATGCCCTTACTGGGGAAATTCGAAAAGTAAACAGCAAAGCCATACTTGCTCAATTGGCCTGTAACAATATCGTTTTGCTTTCCAATCTTGGCTATTCGGCTACTGGTGAGGTTTTTAATTTGACCGCCGAAGAAGTCGCCGCTGAAACAGCAATAGCACTCAATGCCGATAAATTACTTATATACAGCAAAGAGCCTGGTATCCTGGATAAAGATGGGCAGGCTATAAATAAGTTAAGTGCCGAACAAGCGCAAAAACTTATTAAAGAAAAATCTGGGCGTGTCGGCTCAGATGAAGCATTAAAAAATCTGGCGCTCAGTGTAAAAGCCTGTCTTGCTACTGTGTCTCGATCGCAAGTTATTTCTTACGTTGATGATGGTGCTTTATTAACTGAGCTGTTTACCCGTGATGGTGTAGGCACCTTAATCACTCAGGGCCACTATGAGCAAACGCGAGCGGCCAGCATTAACGATATCGGTGGCGTAATGGATCTTATTCAGCCGCTTGAGCAAGAAGGCACTTTAGTACACCGTTCTCGAGAAAAGCTGGAAGCAGAAATACAGCATTTCGCCGTTATTGAACGAGAAGGCATGATCATCGCCTGTGGAGCACTATATCCTCACAGCGATGAATCTGCAGAATTAGCCTGCCTGGCGATTCATAGTGAATATAGAAATAACAGTTATGGTAAATTGATATTTGAACACATTGAGCAAAGCGCACAAGAACAGGGGATAAAAAAACTGTTTGTCTTAACCACTAAATCTCCCCACTGGTTTCTTGAAAAGGGGTTCACCGAAAGCTCAGTGGACTCTCTGCCTGCTGAAAAGAAATATTTATATAACTACCAACGAAATTCAAAAGTATTAGAGAAAAAGCTGTAAAGTTCTTATCCAGGCTCAACCTTGAATCGCATAATGCGCCATCAACAGTATCAGGATTGGATAAGTAATAACGAAGTTTAAATAACATTATTAATGAATATATTGAGCTAATTTTTAACAAAAGATTGGCTGTTCAGGATAGTTTTAAAACAGGAAATTAAAATGCCTAAATACCGCTCGCATACATCTACTAAAGGCCGCAATATGGCTGGCGCACGTGCGTTATGGCGCGCCACCGGCATGAAAGATGGTGATTTCGATAAACCCATTATCGCGATTTCAAATTCTTTTACCCAATTTGTACCGGGCCATGTTCACTTAAAAGATCTGGGGCAACTGGTTGCACGTGAGATTGAAAAGGCTGGCGGCGTTGCTAAGGAATTCAACACTATTGCTGTTGATGATGGCATTGCAATGGGTCATGACGGTATGCTGTACAGTCTGCCATCCAGAGAAATAATTGCAGACTCGATTGAATACATGGTCAATGCGCATTGCGCTGATGCTCTGGTTTGTATCTCCAACTGTGACAAAATTACACCTGGAATGCTGATGGCGGCATTGCGCTTAAATATTCCGGTGGTATTTGTCTCTGGCGGCCCTATGGAAGCCGGTAAAACCAAATTAGCCGGAGATGTTATCAAGCTGGATTTGATCGATGCCATGGTGGCTGCCGTTGATGATAATGTCAGCGATGCAGACGCTCTTGAATATGAGCGCTCAGCCTGCCCTACTTGCGGCTCCTGCTCAGGGATGTTTACTGCCAATTCCATGAACTGTTTAACCGAAGCGCTTGGCTTATCCCTGCCAGGCAATGGTTCAACCCTGGCCACGCACTCGGATCGTGAAAATCTTTTTCTGGAAGCTGGCCGCTTAATCGTTGATTTGGCTAAACGTTATTATGAAAACGATGATGCGTCAGTCTTGCCACGGGAAATTGCAAATTTCGCAGCCTTTGAAAATGCCATGTGCGTCGATATTGCCATGGGCGGTTCGACTAATACTATTTTACATTTGCTGGCTGCTGCACAAGAAGCCGAATTGAAGTTCACTCTGGATGATATCGACCGTTTATCTCGCAAGGTTCCACAATTATGTAAAGTGGCACCATCAACCCCTCTATATCATATGGAAGATGTTCATCGTGCAGGCGGTATTATGAGCATCTTGGGTGCTCTTGATCGTGCTGGTTTAATCAATTCAGGCAGTCCAATGGTACATAGCCCATCTTTGAAAGAAGCCCTGATCAAATGGGACATCAAAAACCCCGTTAGCGAAGAAGTAAAAACCTTTTTTATGGCTGGCCCTGCTGGAATTCCAACGCAGACGGCATTTAGCCAGTCAACTCGCTGGGACAGCCTGGATGATGATCGAGAAAATGGCTGTATCAGAGATATAGACTTTGCTTATAGCAGTGAAGGTGGACTGGCTGTGCTCTATGGCAATATTGCCCGAAATGGTTGCATCGTAAAAACTGCTGGTGTTGATGAAAGTATTTTAAAGTTTTCAGGACCAGCCAGAATTTTTGAAAGTCAGGAATCTTCTGTAGAGGCTATTCTCGCAGGCGATATAGTACCTGGTGATGTAGTTGTTATTCGCTACGAAGGTCCAAAGGGCGGCCCCGGCATGCAGGAAATGCTGTACCCAACCAGTTACCTCAAATCGAAAGGTCTGGGTAAAGCCTGTGCGCTTTTAACCGATGGGCGTTTCTCGGGAGGCACCTCAGGTTTATCAATAGGACATGCCTCTCCTGAAGCAGCCGAAGGAGGCGAAATTGGCCTGGTAAACGAAGGGGACATAATCGAGATTGATATCCCCAATCGTACGATTAATTTAGCCATTGATGAAAAAGAAATGGAGCAACGTCTCCAGGACATGCTGGCTCGTGGGAAAAGCGCCTGGAAACCCCAGGAGCAGCGTAAACGAAAAGTAACACCTGCCTTAAGGGCCTATGCCGCCTTAACGACCAGCGCTGATAAAGGTGCCGTGCGCAATGTTGACCAGGTAGAATAAGGGCAGTTAAAAAATTTCTATTTTTGCGCTGACTTATCAATATAAGCAGTAACTTAATTGTGTGGTTAATAATGGACTGGAAAATTTTTCTTACTGTTTTTGCGACTGTTTTTATTGCTGAACTAGGTGATAAAACCCAGCTTGCCACTATGCTGTTCGCCAGTGATAAGGAGGTCAGCAAGTACCTGGTTTTCTTTGCGGCTTCGGCGGCATTGATAGTTGCTTCAGCCATCGGCGTTTTGGCTGGCTCTTTCTTATCAGCCTATATCAATGAAAAATATCTGCATTATGCTGCCGGCCTTGGCTTTATTCTGATCGGCGCCTTCACTTTGTATCGCGCTTAAGCGCTAAAGGCTTTTATGGCACTTAAAGCTTTTCGCCAAAACTATTTTCTCTCTAAAACCAGAAAACTATAGTTATAAGGGTTAGGCTCTATAGCGGTAAAATTTTCCCGCCCAATTTCCCGCCATTCATCTCGATTAAATTCAGGAAAGAACGCGTCACCTTTAACAACCGCATGCACTTCCGTAAGATAAAGATAGTCGGCTAAAGGAAGGGCTTGCTTATATAATTCTGCTCCACCGATCACCATCGCTTCATCGCTACCATCAATTAAAGTGATCGCATCACAAAGCTCCAGGGCGGCTTTCAGGCTATGCACTATTTTTATTCCTTCAGCCTGATAAGACTCATTACGAGTTACTACAATATTGGCGCGTCCCGGCAGGGGCCTGCCTATTGATTCAAAGGTCTTGCGCCCCATAATTATTGGTTTACCCATGGTTACGCGCTTGAAATATTTTAAATCTTCGCTGAGATGCCAAGGCAGGTTGTTGTTAATACCAATCACATTATTTTGTGACTTGGCGACAATGAGAGCTAGCTTCATTTAATTTTCCATGCCGAGTAACTCATCCCAAGCACACCTCAAACAGCAACAGGTGCTTTGATATGTGGATGGCTTTGATAATTTACAATTTCAAAATCTTCAAACTGATAGTCGAACAGTGAATCCGGCTTTCTGAGTATCTTTAATTTCGGCAAGGGATAAGGTTCACGCGATAATTGTTCTTTTGCCTGATCCATATGATTTGAATATATGTGTACATCACCTCCACTCCAGACAAAATCTCCAACCTCCAAATCACACTGTTGCGCCATCATGCAGGTTAATAATGCATAGGATGCAATATTGAAAGGCACGCCTAAAAAAGTATCGGCCGAGCGTTGATATAACTGGCAAGATAATTTCCCATCAGCCACATAAAACTGAAAAAGTGAGTGGCAGGGTGGTAAAGCCATTTCATCAACAAAAGTTGGATTGTAAGCAACGACCATATGTCGTCGTGAGTCAGGATTATTTTTTATACTGTGTAAAACTTTACTAATTTGATCGACTGTTGTGCCATTTTTTCCTGGCCAGGCTCGCCATTGTTTGCCATAGACCGGACCTAGTTCGCCGTCTTCATCTGCCCATTCATTCCAAATACTCACACCATTTTCTACAAGATATTTGATATTGGTATCACCGTCTAGAAACCAAAGCAGCTCATAAATAATTGATCGAAGGTGTAGTTTTTTTGTGGTCACTAAAGGGAAGCCTTCTGATAAATTGAAACGCATTTGATGGCCGAAAACAGACAAGGTGCCTGTCCCTGTCCGGTCTGTTTTAGTAGCGCCTTCATCAAGAACGCGTTGCAGCATATCGAGGTATTGCTTCATGTATTTTCCTTATTTATTAGCCTTAACATGAGTCATATCAAAAGTGTTGTTTCTATATGCAAGCCCTACAACCAAAGCGCCCACAATGATCATTGGCAATGACAGGAGTTGCCCTCTGGTTAGCCAATCAAAGGCAAAAAACATTCCATTGTCAGGCTGTCTGAAAAATTCCACAAAAGTTCGAAACAGACCATAACCAAGGCAAAACATACCACTAACTGCAAATGTTGGTCTTGGTTTGGATGAGTAAATCCAAATAATAATGAACAATGTCAAACCTTCAAGCCCGGCTTGATAAAGCTGTGAGGGGTGTCTGACCATACCTTCAGGATCTGTTGGGAAAACCATACCCCAGGGAACATCTGTTACCCTGCCATATAATTCAGCACCAATAAAATTACCCAGCCTGCCAGCAGCCAACCCTATAGGCACCAGTGGCGCCACAAAATCCAATACTTTAAAAACCGGCTTTTGATTATTACGGCTAAATAAATAAACCGCTGCTATCACACCAAGAAAACCACCATGAAAAGACATGCCTCCCTGCCAGACCATAAATAATGACAAAGGATTTTCTAGCAGAGAAGAAAAATTATAAAACAACATATAGCCAACTCTACCACCTATGACAACACCCATAGCCCCATAAAAAATCAAATCACTGACTTGTTCATTATTCCAGTTTGAGTTTTTAAGCGCAGCACGCTTTTTTGCCAATAACCACGCTGTAGCGAAACCGACCAGATACATAATTCCGTACCAGTGTATCTGGAGGGGACCTAGTGAAAGTGCGATAGGATCTATGTTGGGATATTGCAGCATACAGCGTGGCAGTATAACGTTTTTTAATCAGGAATGAAGGATAAAACAGACAACAAAATACGGTCTAAATAGAGGCCTAAATAAAAAATGGCCTAGGATCTGGCTGAGCGCAATAAACGTTCGACTCCTGCGTTATAAAGCTCCATATCTATCATGGATTTTACTGATTTACTGTCTTCAGCCTGCAAGGATTTTGCAAGTAATGACTCTGCCTGTTCAAAAGTAATATTGCGAATTACAGATTTAACTCTTCCCAGAGCAGTAATGTTCATCGATAAAACCTTATAACCCATTGCCATTAATAGTATTGCTGCTCCTGGGTCTCCGGCCATCTCCCCACAGACGCTATAACGCAAGTTAACTCGTTCAGCATTTTTTGCAATACCATTAAGCACATGCAATACCGGTGGGTGAAAAACAGAAAACAATTTTGCGACGCGTGGATTATTTCGATCAACGGCTAACAAATACTGAATTAGGTCGTTAGTCCCAACGGATATAAAATTGATTCGCTTGGATAAAGCATCCATTTGGTAAGTTATTGCAGGGACTTCAACCATTACGCCAATATCCGGCCTTTTGATGTTAAGCCCTTCTTCCAGTAATTCAGAGTAGCCTCTATCGATCAAATGAATAGCATAATCAACTTGATCCATATGGCTAATCATCGGAAGCATGATGTGTAAATTATCCAAACCTTGACTAGCTTTCATCATTGCGCGCACCTGAGAAATAAAAATTTCGGGATGATCCATGCTTACCCGTATGCCGCGCCAGCCAAGAAATGGGTTTTCTTCAGTAATTTTGAAATAGGGCAGTGCCTTATCTCCACCAATATCCAGCGTTCTCATGGTAACTGGATTCGGATAAAAGGCCGCTAGTTGAGTACGATATATTTCAGTCTGCTCTCTTTCAGTCGGGAACCGCTCCTTTAACAGAAATGGCACTTCAGTTCTGAATAAGCCAATACCCTCTGCTCCACGTGCTTTAGCCGTTGCCGAGTCTGTCACCATACCCGTGTTAACCCATAACTCGATTTTATGATTGTCCAGGGTTTCAGCAGGCAAATCCTTGATAGCTTCCAGCTCTTCAGATAGTTGAGCCTGCTCATTAACAATCTCCTGGAAACGTACCAGTAATTCTTCCGAAGGATTGCCATACACTTTGCCGTTATAGCCATCAATGACTAACTGCTTGCCATCAAACTCTGAGAGGGGAATATCAATAGCCCCCATAACTGCCGGGATTCCCATGGCCCTAGCAAGAATAGCCACATGTGAGTGACCAGAACCCTTTGCAGATAGAATCCCGACAAGCTTTTCCTTGGGGACTTCAGCCAGCATCGCTGCCGACAATTCTTCACAGACCAGAATACAGCGATCTGGATATTCCATCGTTTCTTGCTGCTTATCCTGCAAATAAAATAGGACTCTGCTACATAAGTCTTTTATATCAGTGGCTCGTTCGCGCAAATAGTCATCATCGATCAGCTCCATGTTGCTAACATGCTCCATGGCGACGCTAGCTAATGCTCCCTGGGCCCAGCTACCTTCTTTTATCTTGGCAACAACCTCGTTTCCTAAAGCCTGATCACTCAACATATGTAAATAAGCATCAAATAATTCGCGCTCTTCCGGTCGCAACTGACTTTTGATCTTCATTTTTAATTCACTAATATCGACGCGCACGGCATTCAGACACTCATTAAAGAAACTAATTTCTGCCTTAATATCCTTGCATTGTCGATTGGGTATTACGCTAAGGTCTGCCGGTGGAAAAACCGTCACTGCTTCAGCAATTGCAACACCCGGCGCGCCAGGCACTCCATCAAAGGTGACATCAATGGTTTTAATTCCTGACGGGCTGAAGCCGGTAATGGCGCCTCTGGCTTCAGCATTGGCAATTAAGCCTGCCAGCTGTGCCGATAAGGTAATTAGAAAAGCTTCTTCTTCTGAATCGAAAATACGCTTTTCTATCTGTTGAACAACTAAAACCCCCAGAACTTCCTGATGATGAATGATCGGCACCCCGAGAAAGGATTCATACTGTTCCTCTTTGGTTTCTGGCAGATATACGTAGCTAGGGTGGGAACTAGCATTATCCAGGTTAACGGGTTCGGCTCTATTCGCTACAAGCCCAACCAGACCCTCTTTTGCACCAAGGCTTACTTTACCGACAGCCGACTGATCAAGACCAATAGACGCCATCAGAACATAACGATCAATATTGGTATCAAGCAGATAAACCGAACAAACTTTGGTATCCAGAGCTCGCTGTACCCGTTTGGTAATAATATCCAGACTAGAGCTGAGGTCTTTTGCCCCATTCACTTCCTGAATGATGCTGCGCAAAGTTTCTAGCATAATAATTTAATCTAGGATGACGTGACCCCAGCCTGCTTGAATTTAGCGATTGGCCGATTGAGGGCTTCACTTAATGGCTGGGAAAACTCCTCAAGAGCCTGACGATAAACTTCCTTTTTAAATGAAATTACCTGATCGAGAGGTTCCCAATAGTTAACCCAGCACCAATGATCAAATTCAGGCTTATCAGTTCGGTCGAAACGTATCTTGCTTGTATCTCCGAGCATTTTGAGCAAAAACCATTTTTGTTTTTGACCAACACAAACCGGATAAGAATTTTGACGGATATATTGTTTAGGCAGCCGATATGGCAGCCATTTTTGGGTTGTAGCAACTATCTCTACATCGCCGGGCTCAAGGCCAACTTCTTCGTGCAATTCCCTCAGAACCGCCAGTTCCGGCGCTTCATTTTTCTGTATGCCGCCCTGTGGAAATTGCCAAGCATCCTGACCCGCTCTTTTGGCCCACAATAATTTACCATCATCATTAAATATGATGATGCCAACATTTGGTCTGAATCCGTCTGCGTCTACCACAATTCAATACTTCCGTTTTAAATCGTTTTATCATTTGAACAGCATTTAAAGACTTAGGAATCTTCGCAGTTTTCTATGTATTGTTCAGCGCTAAGCAACTCATCCAGCTCAGCATCATTGCTTAATCTGATTTTAAATAACCAGCCTTCGTCATAGGGACCGCTATTGACCAACTCTGGATTTTCATCAAGGCCTTCATTCACCTCAATGATTTCTCCGCTTATCGGAGAGTATATGTCAGAAGCCGTTTTTACTGATTCAACAACACTTACTTCATCTTTTGCATTGACTATTGAACCAGGCTCAGGCAATTCTACATAAACCACATCACCTAGTTCAGACTGTGCAAAGTCACTAATGCCAACTGTGGCAATTCCATCATCGCCTAATTTCAGCCACTCATGACTGGCAGCATAATACAAATCTTCGGGGGTTTTACTCACGTTATTGTCCTCAACTTAATTAATCAAACTTACCCTTCGCCTTGCCTTAAAGACAGTCACGAGAAAGTAACAATCATGACTTCATCATAAGTAAGAGCCCGCCATCCTGCAAGGATTTATATCTCTGCAATTAAACTTACTATCTTGATGGACGAGAACTTCTAATGAGTAAATAAACCGGGATCAAACCTAATAGAATCAAGGTTACTGATGGCAGTGCTGCTCGTTCCCATTGGCCTTCAGCCGTCATTTGATAAACTCTCACGGCTAATGTGTCCCAACCAAATGGCCGCATTATCAATGTCGCTGGCATTTCTTTCATGACATCAACAAAGACTATGATTAATGCCGTTAGTAGCCCCGGCTTCAACAAGGGAACATATATCTGATGCAATAGCCGGGATGGTGAAGCACCCAGGCTTTTGGCCGCCTCAATGATTTTTGGATTAATTCTTTCAAATCCGGCTTCTACTGGAGCAAATGCTACAGCCATGAAACGCGTGCTATAAGCCAATACCAGGGCAAATAAGCTTCCGACAAGCAATGGCCTTAGACTAAGTCCGAAGAAATTTTGAGCTGCACCAATTATGGCCTGATCCAGGAAGGTAAAACTCAAAATGATACCCACTGCCAGAACTGAACCCGGCAAAGCATATCCCAGTGTTGAAACACGAATAGCTATATTTTGCCAACGTGTCTCTATGGCACCAGCCGGCAAACGCTTAACATATGCAAGTAACAAGGCGAAAAGTGTTGTCACTACAGCAGCGATCAGACCTAATCCCAGAGTGTTCAGTAAAAACCCAAAATACCGGCTGTCCAGTTCTTCTGACACTACCTGATAACACCAAATCAAAAGCTGCATAAAGGGCAGGACAAAGGCCAGCAACAATATCAATGAGCAAAAACCGGTTGCAGCTAAAGCCTGCCATCCTGTTAATTTATAAAGTCTTGTGTTGCGGCTATTTTGTTGAGTATACCTGGCTTTTTTTCTGCCTTTCTGTTCTGCAAATAACACCAGAGCAACAAATAATAAAAGTAAGCTTGCTAACTGAGCAGCCACGGCCAGATTAAATAAACCATACCATGCGCTATAAATGGCCGTCGTAAAAGTATCATAATTGAAAATTGATACTGCTCCGAAATCTGCCAGCGTTTCCATTAACGCTAATGCAATACCCGCAACAATAGCCGGTCTGGCAATGGGGACTGCGACTTTAAAAAACACTTGCCAGCTGGTCCTTCCAAGTATTCTGCCAGCATCCATCATGTTGCGACCCTGAGTTAGAAATGCACTCCGCGCGAGCATATAAACATAGGGGTAGAGCACTAAACTTAATACGATAATTACAGCCCCTGAGGCCTGCACATTGGGGAAATAGACATCTCGACCAAACCAGCCTCGCAGGAGGGTTTGAACCGGACCGGTATAACTCATCAGGCCCAGAAAAACGAAGGCCATAACATAGGTAGGAATAGCCAATGGCAACATAAGCGCCCATTCAAAAATTTTCCTGCCTGGAAAAGCGCAAACTGAAGTCAACCATGCCAGGCCGACGCCCACAATCATTACTCCGACACCAACCCCCAGCATCAGTATCACTGTATTTAATAATAAGCGATCGAGTTTGGTATCAAACAAATGTTGCCAGATTTCCTGCTCTCCATTACCCACTGTTGTCCACTGGATAAGAATTATGAGGATAGGAAGGACCATCACTGCAGCAATTAAATAAGAGATGATTTTCCAGAGCCAATGATTAGCGCCGCGGCCCCTGGAGGGATTTAATAAATGGTCTGTTGACATAAAAAGATGGCTTAGCGGTAATCCGCTCTGTCCATTAACATCACAGCAGCGGCTTGCAAACGACCTGCCGCTTCAACATTGATTTTGTCCTGGATATAGTCACCCCAGGTTGCAACTTGCTCTGCTGAAGGTACCGCTGGATTGGCTGGAAATTCAAGATTTAATTCCGAGAACATTATTTGCGGCTCTTCAGTTGATAACCATTCCAATAGTCGTTGAGCGCCCTCGGGGTTTTTGGCATAGCGCGTAACACCGGCGCCAGAAATATTCACATGGGTTCCAGACGTATCCTGATTAGCCCAGAACAAGTCTACCGGATAATTTTCATCTTCCACTTGTTTGCGTCCCAAATAGTAGGAGTTCGCCAGACCCACATCACACTGCCCAGCAGCTATAGCCTCAATCACGAGTGTGTCACTACTAAAAACAGGGGCCGCCAGATTATCTACCCAGCCTTCAATGATCTTTTGTGTGGCATCCTCACCCAACCTTTCTATCATGGTGGCCACAAGGGATATGTTATAAACCTCCTTGGACGTCCGCATGCACAACCTACCTTTCCACTTGGGATCAGCCAGGTCTTCATAAGTAGAAAGCTCACTTGGATCAACCCGGTCTTTGGCATATACGATGGTTCTGGCTCTGACTGAAAGGCCAAACCACTGACCTTGCGGTTCACGTAAATTCTCGGGAATATTTTGTTCCAGCACAGCAGAGTCAATGGACGCTAATAAGCCCTTATTTGACGCTGACCACAGATTACCGGCATCAACCGTGTACAAGACATCCGCAAATGTCGCTTCACCCTCAGCCTGTAAGCGGGCAATCAAAGGGCCTTCTTCCCCTGTTTGGTACTGAACCTCAATACCAGTTTCTTCTGTAAAAAGGTCAAATAATGGTTTGATAAGATATTCTTGGCGGGAGGAGTAGACGATCACTGGGCCGGATATTGAGACATTATTCAGTTCAGCATCCAACACTGCCTCTGTAGATCCCGTCGCTTGTCTTTCTTCAGTACAAGCAAAAAGAATCAAACAAGTAAGCGTCATAAAAAAAACACGTTTTAACATGTATGGCTCCACCATCAGTATTCTTTAGTTAAGAACTTATAAAGCGCTCTTAAAAGGGCGCTAGATGATAATCATTCTCATTTGATATAGCAAGCCATATATTTACTAACAACGCGCAGGGCTATATTAAAAACCCATCGCTTTTTTCATTAACTGATGCTTGATGGGTGAGGTTTTGTCGACAAGATCGAGTCCAAGATTTCGCAGCCAGCGCATGCCCAGATCATCCGAAGCAAAGCTTCTTTTAAAGACTTCCATTAAAGCCATCATTCCCAGGTTTTGGCCTTTGCGTTGTCGTTGATAACGGCTAAGTACCTGTTCCGAACTAAAGTCTTCTCCTTTTTGCCTGGCCTGACTGATAACCCTGTGCAGACACTCAGCGTCTGCCAGACCCAGGTTGACTCCTTGCCCTGCTAATGGGTGAATTGTATGTGCTGCATCGCCAATCAAAGCAAGACCCGGCTTCACATAGGCTGTTGCATGGCGCTGCAATAGAGGGAAGGCAATACGCTTTGCAGATTCACTAATATGGCCTAATCTATTCTCAAAGGCTTCTTCCAATGCGACATGAAAGGCTGAGTCATCCATATCTAACAGCAAAGACGCTTTATCAGGATCGCATGACCAGACAATAGATGAGTAAAACTGGGCATTATTTTCACTATCAACATCCAGCAAAGGCAAAAAGGCAAGAGGGCCGCTGGGTAAAAAGCATTGAGATGCGGTGAAATTATGTGATTTTTCAGTACGCACCGTCGTAACAATAGCCTGGTGCTGATATGACCAGGCTTTGACATCAAATGCGGCTTCCTTTCTGATAAATGAATTGGCACCATCAGCTGCAATTATGAGTTTTGCCTGGAGTTTTGTGCCATCAGCCAGACTTAAGGTCTGATATTCTTCACCCGCTTGATATCGCTTAACCTGACTTCCCTGAAATTGCTTTAAATTTACACTCCCATCCAATGCCGCCTGCAGGGAACTTGTAATAACGCTGTTCTCAACTATATGCCCCAACGCTTCTTGCTGAATATCCAGTGCTGAAAAATTGATATTTCCGGTACCTTCAGCATCCCATACGTACATATTTTCATAGGGGCAGGCATGGGGAGCAATATCTTTCTGCCATAAACCAAGGGAATCAAATAAGGATTGACTAGCCAAGGTCAGTGCTGACACACGAGTGTTGAAACTATGAACTTTTGAATCTGCTTCTTGCGATTTGTGCGGTTTCTTCGTGCTTTTTGCTAACGCCAGCTCGTCTTTTTGCCCTTTCTGCTGAGCTCTTTCCTGACCATCAACCAAGGCTAGTTTTATAGGGCTGGCTTTATCCAAATCACGAGCAAGTAGCAGCGCTATGCTTAGGCCAACCATGCCGCCGCCTACAACGATTACATCAAACTGGTTTTCTGCTTTAGTCATTTCTACCTTAATAAAACGCCTGGTTCTTGCAGTTTTAATAAGTGGCTGTATCCTTGTCGCATGCGTATTTCCAGAATTTATACAGAACAACCACTTAAACAAGAAAGCCAAATAAAATTGGACGGCCAACAGGCTCATTATCTCAGCAAGGTGCTACGTCTGAAAGCAAATGCTGAGCTGATTTTGTTTAATGGTGATGGTAACGAATATAAGTCACTTATTACACAAATCGATAAACATAGCATTACGCTTGAAATCCAGAACGCTAGCCTTGCCAATTCTGAATCGCCCTTGCATAGCATACTCGGCTTGGGACTATCTCGCGGCGAACGCATGGATATTGCTATCCAAAAGAGCACGGAATTGGGGGTCACTGAAATTGTTCCCCTGTTTACCGAGTTTTCAGAAGTAAAGCTGCAAGGAGAACGCTTGCAAAAAAAATTATTGCACTGGCAGCAGATAGCCATCAGTGCCTGTGAGCAAAGTGGCCGCAATCAGCCACCAAAAGTACACTCACCGCTGACTTTCTCAAACTGGTGTAGCGCACTGGATTGCGAGCTTAAAATTATTTTTGAACCAGGCGCTGATCAAACATTACCCAGAGAGAAAAAGATTGCCCAGGTCGCTCTGCTGGTTGGCCCTGAAGGGGGCTTTTCAAAACAAGAGCTTGATATTGCAGCTAATAATGGTTTTAACGCGGTGGGCCTGGGCCCCAGGATTCTAAGAACTGAAACAGCCCCAATTGCAGCCTTAACTTCTTTGCAGCTTCTTTGGGGCGATTTCTCAATTTAATTTTAATTGGTGAGGGCAGCTTTAAGTCAGGCAAGAACCCACCTCTTATTTTATAAGGCGTCTGGCCCTGACTCCCCAGTTCGAATCCGAATTACCTGCTCCAGATCACTGACAAAAATCTTGCCATCGCCGATTTTGCCCGTTGATGCAGCTTTAGATAATACTTCAATAATCTGTTCGACTGCTGAGTCATCACATGCAATTTCCAATCTAACTTTTGGCAGAAAATCGACTACATATTCTGCACCTCTATAGAGTTCTGTATGCCCTTTCTGGCGGCCAAAGCCCTTTACTTCCGTAGCAGTAATGCCCTGTACCCCAACTTCCGATAACGCTTCTCTCACGTCGTCAAGCTTGAAAGGCTTAATTATAGCTGTGATCATTTTCATTGTATTCTCCTCACATAACCCTTTGAGACTTTTCACGGGCCCGCTAAAGTATATGCTACCTTTAACAAAAAAACGATGATTCCAGACTAACTGAGCCCACGCTCAATGCTAGAATGGGACTATACCAAAAAATACTAAACTAAGAAGACCGCAAATATGATAGATAAAGAATTTTTGGAAAAGCTAAGCGCCCGCTTAAGTGAAACACTCCCCAATCCAGGATTAATAAAGGAAGATATAGAAAAACAATTCTTCACTTTATTGCAAAACAGTCTAGGAAAATTAAACCTGGTGACCAGAGAAGAGTTTGACACTCAACTTAAGGTGCTCAAACGGGCTGAGAAGACCATTGCTGAGCTGGAAGCAAAAATAGCAGCGCTTGAAAAAGCCGCTCAACACTGATGACTCTTTTGCCGATAAGCAATTGCCTCGAGTAAATGCTTACTTTGTATACGGTCTTCACCAGCAAAACCAGCGATAGCTAATATGATTAAAAGTGAGGTCATGTTGGTACTCTCTTCATTTTATGATTAGTTGAGTCCTGATTAATTACGTAAGGGCTTTCCTGTCGAAAGCATATGAGAAATTC
>JAURLP010000021.1 GCA_030831165.1 Gammaproteobacteria bacterium
AACCTTAACAAACCATAACAGGTGTTTATTGATGCAAGACTAGGGTATTTTCCCAACCAGAAAAGATAAAGCCTGTTACTTTGAGACAATTATTTTTTTAATAGAGGGTAGTAACTAAGAAAACTCTTGAAAATTAATTTCTAACTAATCCCTAACAATCGATAAGGGCTCTTATCGGCGATCAGATAAAGCATCATTTCAATAATAAAGGGACTAAAACTATTTTAATAAAAAATACATATTCACAAAGAATCAATATTAAATTGGAATATTGTTAGTTGTTATTCTGATGATTCCTATAGGTTTTAAATTAATGCAACATTAAGCTAATTCTTCTTTTTCTTTAGAAGCATAATGCTTTAGCAATACAAAAAGCACCACTAGCATGCCACCTAATAGTGTCCCAAGGATGCAGATGAGGGCGCGACTAGGCGCTGATTTTTTCTCTGGAACAACGGCAGGATCCAGTATCTCAAACGCATACTCTTCTCGCACATCAGCCAGCATCACCTTTTGTGTCTGCTGTTCGATGAGATTAAAAAACACATTCCGCATGTCAACTAATGAGGTTTTCTGAAGTTGTTCCGTTAAGTAGTTAATTGAGTTCTGCGATTCCAATAAATCATCTTCTCGCATATAGCTGTTGAGATCATCGACTAACCACTCCATCCAGGTTTTTATTTGGATTGGGTCATACCATTCCAGGGAAATCCTTATTAATCCCGTTAAATCATCCTCTGTGACTTCCAAAAGCATAGAAAACGCTTCATACACTTCCTCATCTGAGGGAGTTGCTGTTTTCGGTGGCGACATTTCTCTCACCCATCGCTGGTTAGCCACATCATACAATTTAGGGTCGATCTCTACGGTGCCTGTCACTGCCCCCGGCTTTGACCCCATAAAGGGGACGACTAATTGGTGTCGATCAAAAAAGTCTTTAATGAAAAAACGTGACTGCATAATAGCCAAGGCACGGTCTTTTTGTGAAACACTAGTGGAACTTCCTAGGTCAATGCCTGCTAAGCCAGCCAAGCCCCCTAATTGACTTAATCCCGCAGCAAGACCTCCACCGGCTGAGCCCTCATCACTAGCCGGCGAAAGCAACACTTCGGTTCGATAAATATCCGGCAGCCACAAAGCATACGCTACTGAGCCAATAGCAAACACAGTAGTGATAGCAATAATAAGCCACTTACCGTTCCAGAGTACATTCCATAACTCTAAAAGATCAATTTCATCATCCATGACCTGTCTTTGCGGAGAATTATTATTTTCCATCAATCAATTACCCACGCTTTCTATGGCTAAAACAGTGGTCGCTAGATTGAATAAAACGGTTGAAATATTCATCCAGGTGACGAGCGGGTTATTTAGTCGTGCAAAATATGGAATAACAATACTATCACCTGGTTCTAGCTGAGAAGATGAATCTTGAGCAAAAGAGAAAAGTGATTGATTTCGAGAATATGGAATAACTGCCCCATTAGACTTGATAACAAAAATATTATCTTCATCAGCATTTCTAGTGAAACCACCACTACGATTAATATAATCACTTACAGTGTCTTCAGGATTGTATAGATGCGATGTTGGTAGTTGCACCTCTCCTACTACACCAATTTCTTGCCGAGTCCTTGGTATCACCAACTCATCTCCATCTCTCAGTATCACATCTTCGCTTGGGTCCAGGCCACTTAGAAGGGCCGGTAAATCTATGACTAATCGCCCAGTCGGGACTGCTGATTCAATTTGAGCCAGCAAGGCATTCATCACTTCAACGTTAACCTGAGGCTGCTGAATTTGACCTCCTCCTTGGGTAAGACTTTGATTGAGCAAATCACGGGTTAAGCGCTCATTAAAATCATCCAATAGTCTTTGCTCATTTCTTCTTAATTCCTCTCTGAGGAAAATGCCAGCCTTGGGATCAGCATATTCCGTTAAACCACCGGCGCGAGCAATTAAATCACCAAGCGTGTCATCCCTCCCAATCACATAAATACCGGGAGAACGAACTTCGCCATTAATTGATACGGTTTCAATCTCACTCCAATTTGGAAGTTTCCTGATAGTCACCCGGTCAGTTGGCTCCAGAGCTGCGTTCATATCTAGACTATTGGTTAAATCCAACTGCAAGTTTTGCGTGACCATGCCAACTTCGGGTGTATTAACTCTTCTGAATAATTCTGACTGCTTGAAATCAGCACTTTCAGCGGCACCGCCGGCAGCCAACAGTAAGTCGCTGATGGTCATGTTATCAACTAATGGATAATCTCCAGGCGCGGTCACTTCACCACTAATACTTACAACTTTACGTAAACCGCCTAGATTAGATTGGTAGCGCAAATTCTGCACAACAGGATGGATTAATAAACGCCGATCAAGTCTGTTTTCCAGGGTATTCTCTCCAAAAATAAGCAAGCGATCTCTAGGTTGCAAAACAAGGTCATCCATAGATCCAGGCGCATTTAATGCCTCGCCCAACTTAACTTGATGTACTTGAATATTTCTTGATGGCAATACTTCCCTCACCAGCATTACATAATTGAAATCTGGATTGGGTAAAAAATCTTCGTATCTTAATAAATCCGAAATCCGCACACCTTCAAACCAGGCAAAATTTCCTGGACGGTTGACGTGCCCTTCTATATTGATGCCAGATTCAATTTGATCCAATACGGTGTCAACGTAAAGCAAATCGCCATCACTGACAGTTACACTCAGACTTTCATCTTCAGCAAGATTTAGATCTATAATTGTTCGCTGGCCCAGGTTGTTAATTCTTTCGAGATGAGCAACTAGAGGATACGCTGTTGGGAGTAGCCCACCAGCAAGCGATAATATATCTGAAATATTTTGTTCTTCCTTTAGCTCGAATAATCCGGGCCTGCGGACTTGTCCAGATACTCCTATTGTGCTGCCGACTGTATCAATAAAAATCACATCGTTAGGCTGTAAGCGGCCATCATTACTGATGTCTCCTCTTAATAGAAGATCATAAAGATCCAGCTCATTGACGATATCTCCATCTCTGAGCAACTGAATATTTCTCAAAGAACCTAAATTAGAAATTCCTCCGCTGAAAAATAAAGCATTCGTCATGGTTGACAAAGAACTGACCGTGTAAACACCTGGCCTGTATGCTTCCCCCAAGACAAAAATCTGAATAGATCTTAATGCGCCCATGGTTACACTGACTTCCTGGCCGATTAAAGAAGCTTGCACTGTTGCCTGAACGAGCTCTCGCATATCTTCAAAACTTAACCCTGAAACACTCAAGGGACCAACTTCAGGAAACTGAATTATCCCTTCACGAGACACAGCCAACTCATAACGATCATTCTGTTGACCATATAGTTGCAATACAATCGTATCGCCAGGACCAACCACATAGTTTGCTGGAACAGGTATATCAGTAGCTGGCGCAAAAGTAGATGGGCTTCCTGAAAACAGGTTGTATCCAAATGGCCTTAATTGATCTTCTTCTTCTTCTTCTTCTTCATTTTCAAAACCTTCTAAGCCGACTAGGCTGCCAAATCCAAACTGCCCCTGAGGTGAAGAGCCAAACTGCCACTGAGGTGAAGAGCTAAACTGCTCCTGAGGTGAAGATACAAAATTGGAAAAGTTATTCGGGTATTGTGCCATTAGCCTAATTTGTTCTTGCCTTTGCTCTTGTGTAGCCAGGCTCGCAGCATATTCGGCTGGAGTTACTAATTCCTCTAAAATTCCCATTTGAGCAAGCTCGCCATAAACATCCAACTCCGTCAAATTTATCCCTAAGTTAAATAATTCCTGCGCTTTTCTCTTAATTCTATCTCTATCGGTCTCTTCTCTACCTTGAGAGTTATTTCTTCTGCTACTCCTGGCGTCTATATCTGATTGCAGCTGATTCAAATCTTCTTGAGGTCTAGAAGTTCCTGATTGCGTCTCCCTTGTGGTAACAGTCTGAGGCTGGGTAACTGGCTGTTCGAATCCAGAGGTGGATCCCAGTTGCAGTTGACTTAACAGTGCCTGGCGTTGTGCGGGAGGGAGCTGATTAAATTGGGCCAGCTGTTCGGGTGTGAGGTTACTTAATATATCCGCCTGAGCAAAGGCGACCGGCTGAAAAGCAAGCCCGGCCATCGTAACTGTTGCCAGCAGTAAAAACGCTCTCACCACTATCTTAATGTCTATAAGATTTAGTATCGAAAAAGGGTGTGTTTGATGGAAATTTTCTTTCATGTTTCTACTCAGGATGTTTTGCTTTATTTAATGGCTGACGATTCTTTTTCTTATTTTCAAGACCAAGGTATAAGTGAGGTCTAAGTACTTAATTTTACTTGCAATCAGCAATGGCGGAATGATACATGAGCGCGTTTAAATCATCCACTTTTAATGCCTTGGCGTAATTGACTTATTTAAGGGCCCTAGCTTCCCTTTTTAGTTCACTAATCTCTTGTTTTAAAGCGTCGTATTCCTTTTGCTTTTTAGCCAAAAAGCGTAGGGTTACCCTCGCCTTTTCTTCAATCCCTTTTGGGGTTAAAAGATAAACGTAGCCCTTTTTATTGGGGCTATGGCTAAAGTTAGCTAGCTTGACTGAGCCAACTTCGATTAGGGCACGCAAGCAGAAGTTCACCTTACCCAAGCTGACACCCAAAGCAGCCGCTATCTGGCGCTGGCTCAGCTCCGGGTTTTCTTCAAGTAATTTTAAAATTTGATAGCGATTTTCATCGCTTAGAATTAACATAAAAGAGGGTTTATTAAACGTTAAAGACGCTACCGCCCTACTCTGGAGAGCATAGATATACGGCAGATGAACAAGGCGTTCATTCGATGAACGATAATATCATTATCATTGGCATGAAAGAAGCCAAGAGAATAAATAAGTTATTTAATTTCCGGTCCCAGAAATAAACGGGATTAGATTGGCGCTACCGCCGATAGGGGTAGCTTTATGCTTTGTTGTCGGCCCAGCATGCTGATTAATATTTTAACCCGCTGCTCGCCATCCTGCTCCTTAACGATAGCCTCTAGACCAACAAAGCTGCCCTCAGTAATAGTCACCAGGTCGCCGGCCTTGAAAATCGTTTTGAACTCCCCTGTCTTATCGATGATGCCGTCTAGGTTACCTTGATTCTTTAACTGATTGATCAGTTCTTCAGGCACTTCAGCAGGGAACTCTGAAAAACGCACCAAGCCACTGACGCCACGAGTTGAATGGATTTTATGCCAGGCACTAGAGGTTTCATTAAGCTGTATGAATAGGTATCTGGGGAATAATGGTTCTATTGCCTTCTCCTGCTTACCCTTTTTTAACTTGAAAATCTGTAATTGCGGAAGGTAAACCTCAAAGCCCTGATTACCCAGATGCTCAAAGGCCCTGTATTCTTGCTTGGGCTTACTATGAATCAAGTACCATTTAGACATATCTGGTGACTGGCTATAAAAAAGAACGGCGAATTGTACGTTATTTGGAGAGACTTTGTCAGAGAATAGCGCTTAATAACGCAACAAGCAGTAGAAATCACCCCGTCTGTATACCTAAGTTCGGTGTCTGGCGGAGTCAACATCGGCAGGCGCTATCTGAATAGATCAGAAAATTATAAAAATTTAATTTATATATATTTCAGTTAGTTATATTATAATCTTAAATTTTAATCTAGATTAATTGCGGCCCTTATCAGCTCATGAGAAAAGCCTCTTTGCATCAGAAAACGCTCACATTTCGCCTTTTCTTTGGGGTTAGTCTTATTGAGTGCTGGAAATCGTTTTTCCAGGGCCTGTCGGCATAGATCAAGCCAGCCATTCTCCTCATCATAGAGACAGCGTCTTATTTGCTCTGAATCGAGACCTTTGGGATAAAGCTCCGCCTCGATCTTTAGGGGCCCAAAACCCTTGTTGCGCCGAAAGCGAATATACGCTTCGAGATAGCGCTGATCCGACTGCAGGTTTTCATCCCTTAATCGCTCAAGGGGAGACTGAATATCCTCATCCGGGAACCTGGATGATAATTTCTGTGTTAGCTCTTTGAAGGAGTGTTCCCGCCGTGCCAGCAGATCCATTGCGGCACGACGGATGGCGATCTCAGGCTTTTCGGTGTGTTCCATACATAAAGCCTGCGTATTTATTCGTCGGCGACCAGAGCCTCATCACTATCACTTTCAATTACTTCTTCATTACTGGTTGGCTGGCCAGACTTGCCAAGCAGCTGCTCACGCAGGGTTGCCTCAATCTCATTAGCGATATCCGGGTTTTCTTCCAGATATTGGATGGCGTTCTTCTTGCCCTGGCCAATCTTCTCGCCTTTGTAGGCATACCAGGCGCCGGATTTTTCGACCAGGTCATGTTTTACGCCCAAATCAATCACTTCACCTAGACGCGAAATACCCTTGCCGTAATAAATCTGGAATTCGACCTGCTTGAATGGTGGTGCGACCTTGTTCTTCACCACCTTAACGCGAGTCTCATTACCGACCACCTCATCACCATCCTTGATGGCACCGATACGGCGAATATCCAGACGCACTGAGGCGTAGAATTTCAGCGCGTTGCCACCAGTGGTTGTTTCCGGAGAACCAAACATGACACCAATCTTCATGCGGATCTGGTTAATGAAAATCACCAGGGTATTGGAGTTTTTGATGTTACCGGTCATTTTGCGCAGGGCTTGCGACATCAAGCGAGCCTGAAGGCCCATGTGACTGTCACCCATATCCCCTTCTATCTCTGCGCGTGGCGTCAATGCGGCGACCGAGTCGATGACGACAACGTCGACAGCCCCTGAACGCACTACCATGTCGCAAATCTCCAAGGCCTGTTCGCCGGTATCCGGCTGACTCACCAATAGATTATCAACATCCACACCGAGGTTCCCGGCATAAATAGGATCAAGCGCATGCTCTGCATCGATGAATGCACAGGTACCGCCGGCTTTTTGGGATTCCGCGATCACCTGTAGGGCAAGCGTGGTTTTACCGGATGATTCCGGGCCATACACTTCCACCACCCGTCCTTTTGGCAGACCACCTATCCCCAAGGCAATATCCAGCCCTAAAGAGCCTGTCGAAATGGCAGGAATCGCAATTCGCTCGGTGTCCCCCATGCGCATCATCGAGCCTTTACCAAACTGTCTTTCAATTTGTGCTAACGCAGCACTGAGCGCTTTTTCTCTGTTGTTGTCCTGATCTGCCATTTAATTACCTATTGATTTAGCTATGTATATAACTATCTATAAAACTACTCATAACACTACGATTTAGGGTTATTTGTACTATTAAGATGCTTATTGATTTTACGTTCTCAATACAGAAGAAAGCAGCAATTTTTTGAGAAAAAAACACGCTGCTGATGAGTAATTATTAAAGCAGATAAAGTGTACTTATTCAAAAGAGATTTTTGTATGATAAGAATGAATCACGTAGAATCTTTGCCACTCAATTTTGGGTGTTTTCAGCGTCAAAAAAACACCCAACAAGCAACCTTTGCAGATTATTAGCAAGCACTTAAGAGCTAACTAGCAGGTAAGATGAACAACCCAGCCTCAGTCCACACCCCCATGATGCAGCAATACCTGAAAGTAAAGGCAGAGCACCATGACGAACTGCTTTTTTATCGCATGGGGGACTTCTATGAGCTCTTCTACTCGGACGCTGAAAAAGCAGCAAAATTACTCGACATTACCCTGACAGCGCGTGGCAAGTCTGGCGGCAACCCTATTCCAATGTGCGGCATCCCCTATCACGCCGCAGACCGTTATCTGGCCAAGCTGGTTGATCATGGCATTTCAGTCGCGATATGCGAGCAAATTGGTGACCCCGCGACCAGCAAGGGTCCGGTTGAACGCAAGGTCGTCAAGTTGATCACCCCTGGAACCCTTAGCGATGAAGCCTTGCTGGAAGACACCCAGGACCGACTCCTGTCAGCCTTGTATTTTGATGGCGCTAAATATGGCCTGGCATCTCTGGATTTAAGCGCGGGCAGATTCTCAATTTTGGAAGTCGACTCAGAAGATGCCCTGCAAACCGAAATAGACAGGGTTAATTGCGCCGAGCTGCTCATCAGTGAGAGCAGTCACTGGCCCAAAGCGATTAGCGAGCGTGCCGGCATTCGTAAACGCCCTGACTGGGACTTCGACCTGGACAGCGCCCTGCGCTCATTAAAACAGCAACTGCAAACCGATAGCCTCGACGGCTTTGGCTGCCAAAACCTCAGCAGCGCGATACGTGCAGCCGGTTGCTTGCTGCACTACGCCAAGGAAACCCAATTTTCAGAGCTGCCTCACTGCCAGAGCTTGCGGGTAGAACAAAACGAAGACAGCCTGATTCTGGATAGCATTAGCCGCCGCAACCTGGAAATTGACAGTAACCTGAACGGGGGCAAAACCAATACCTTAAGCGCCGTATTTGATCAGTGCTCCACGGCCATGGGCTCGCGTTTATTAAGGCGATGGTTACACCGCCCTATCTGCGACATCCAGCAACTAAAGCTGCGCCAGCACGCTATCACCAACCTGATTGATGACTATCACTATGAAAGCCTGCAAGCCATCCTTGAGCCAATAGGCGATATAGAACGCATCGTTGCTCGCATCGGCCTGCGCTCCGCCAGACCTCGTGACTTGGTTAAGCTGCGAGAAGCACTTGGCCAGCTGCCCGCCTTACAAGCTATTTTGAAAAAAATCGATTCACCCCAACTGCAAACACTGGCCCAAGGCATCAGCGAGCACCCCACATTGCATGAAAAATTGGCACACGCCATTGAAGAAAATCCACCAGTGGTAATCCGCGAGGGTGGTGTCATTGCCACTGGTTATGATGCTGAGCTGGATGAACTCAGAAGTTTAAGCGGCACTGCCGGGGATTATCTAACCAAACTTGAGCAGGATGAAAAAGCGCGCTCCGGCATCAGTACTTTAAAAGTCGGCTATAACCGCGTGCACGGCTACTATATTGAAATCAGCAGGCTGCAATCTGATCAGGCCCCCGCTGATTACATACGCCGCCAAACCTTGAAAAATGCTGAGCGCTTTATCACCCCTCAGCTGAAAGAATTTGAAGACAAGGTGCTGAGCGCCAAGAGCAAATCGCTGGCCCGGGAAAAACAGCTTTATGATGAGTTACTGGATCACCTGGGTGAACAGATAAAAGCCTTACAGGAAAACGCCTATAGCCTAGCAGAACTCGACGTATTAACTAATTTTGCAGAGCGCGCTCAAGCTTTGAATCTTTGCTGCCCGGAATTGACTAACGAACCGGGCATATGCATTAAACAAGGCCGTCACCCGGTGGTTGAACAGGTCATGGATGAGGCCTTTGTTGCCAATGATCTGCTATTAAGCCCGGAAGCTAACATGCTGATCATTACCGGGCCAAACATGGGTGGTAAATCCACCTATATGCGCCAAACCGCCATCATTGTCTTATTGGCCTATACCGGCTGTTTTGTGCCTGCAGAGCAAGCCGTTATCGGGCCGGTTGATCGTATATTTACCCGCATCGGCTCGTCAGATGACCTGGCCGGTGGTCGCTCTACCTTTATGGTGGAAATGACCGAAACAGCCAATATTCTGAATAATGCAACTTCTTCAAGCCTGGTCTTGATGGATGAAATTGGTCGCGGCACCAGCACCTTTGACGGTTTATCCTTAGCCTGGGCTTGTGCGGTCAACATTGCTTCCGACATAAAAGCGCCGACCCTGTTTGCCACACACTATTTTGAATTAACGGGCTTGGCCGAGCTCTTTCCCTCCGTTAAGAACGTACATCTCAATGCCACCGAGCATGATAATGGCATTGTGTTTTTACACAGTGTCGAAGACGGACCCGCCAGTCAGAGCTATGGCTTACAGGTTGCTCAGTTAGCAGGCATCCCTAAAAGTGTCGTGCAACAGGCCAAATCAAAATTAAAGCAACTGGAAAGTGAAGAATATAAACACAAACCCCCTTCCGCTAATCAGGCAGACTTGTTTACGATCAGTGAACCCCATCCGGCTATTGATAAGCTGCTGGAAATTGATCCTGATGAGTTGAGCCCTAAACAGGCGCAGGACTTGTTATATCAATTGAATAAACTAGTGCGTGATAAGTAATTCTTGTTAAAATGCTGCACTTAAATTGTATTTGGGAGATTTAGGATGACCTTTGTAGTTGGTGAGAACTGTATCCGTTGCAAACATACTGACTGTGTGGAAGTTTGCCCTGTAGATTGCTTTTATGAAGGGCCTAATATGTTGGTCATCAATCCTGACGAATGTATTGACTGTGCACTCTGCGAACCTGAATGTCCTGTCGATGCTATTTATGCTGAAGATGAACTCCCCGAGGATCAGGCTGAATTTCTGGAGCTTAATGCCGAGCTTAGTGAGCAGTGGCCTAACATCTCGGAAATGAAAGATGCCTTACCTGATGCTGAGGAATGGGCCGATAAGACCGGCAAGAAAAAATACCTGGAACGCTAAGTTCGTTGCTAGTAATTTTCTTCACTAAAATAGTCAATACTAAGCCTTTCCCGCTTCAGGTAACGACGCAGATGGGATAAGGCGTCTATCTGTATCTGTCTGACCCGTTCACGGGTCAGGCCAACCTGTAAGCCTACTTCATCAAGCGTGCTGGATTCATAGCCATATAAACAGAAACGTCGAGCGACTATTTCAGACTCCCGTGCAGAAAGCTGATCAACCCATTTCTCAAGTTTTTGCCTCAGATCTTCTTTTTCCAGAATCCGCTCAGGATCTGCATCTGCATCGTCAGGAAACACATCCAGCAAACTACTTTCACTATCATTAGGCAGAGGAACATCTGTGGAACAGACTTTAATCTCCCTTTTCGTCAATTTTGTGATTTGTTTAACCGATAATTGCATTCGTTCAGCCAGCTCTTCATCACTTAGTATCCTGCCTAACTCGGCAGCCAAACGTCGGAGTGCACGAGTACAGGCATTAATGTCTTTAATCACATGAATCGGCATACGAATAGTCTGCCCATTATTCATGATGGCGCGATCAATACTCTGCTTAATCCACCAGGTTGCGTAGGTTGAAAATCGAAAACCCAACTCCGGATCAAATTTCTCTACGGCTCGCATCAAACCTAAATTACCCTCTTCAATAAGATCTAAAAAAGACAAGCCACGATTTAAACAGCGCTTGGCCAAGGTCACTACCAAACGTAAATTCGACTCGATCATTTGTTTTCTGGAATTATCGTTACCCTGGGCTATTTCTCTTGCCAAGCGGATTTCTTCATTGGCTGAAAGCAAGGGTGTATGCCCTATCTCGTTAAGGTACATTGTCGTTGGATCACGCGAGGACTGTGAGCCATCTTCGCTATAAGCACTCTCATAGCAAGCGCCCTCGAAATTGAACTTTTCATTAATTCTTTTAGTTTTATTCTTAGATGATGGCGCTTTTGAAAGGTTATCAATCGGGAAATGCCGTTTTTCTTTGCTTTTAGAAGGAGTTGATTGGGGATCTTCCGTTTTATCCATATCGAAATTCCTTTTATTTTTTTCGTGCTCTTTTTTATTGATTATTTTATTTGCTATTTTATTTATTGTTTAGCAGAAAGCGTAATCACATCTGGCTACCTTTAAGTATAGTACAGCTTTTTTCAGCTGCTAGTAATTTTACAAGATTTGGAATAAATTATTAAAAACTTAGCGTGGCGGCAAATAACTTGTTGGATCGACTGGTTGCCCAGCCAGTCTTATTTCAAAGTGCAGCATGTTTCTATCAATACCTGTAGAGCCTAGACTGGCTATTTGCTGACCTCGGCGAACAACATCTCCCTCACTGACAATAATTGAATTATTGTGCGCATAGGCACTTAGAAACTGGTCGTTATGTTTAATAATCACCAACTCCCCATAGCGTAACAAACCATTACCCGCATAAACCACCTCACCTGCTTCTGCGGCGACAACGGGATCACCAGAGTTCCCCGCGATATCAACTCCTTTATTTTCGTTTTCCGCACTGGAAAAACCTGCAATAACATTGCCTTGTGCAGGCCAAACCCATCGCAGCAGTGAATTATTTGGACCTGCAGGTCTTGTCTGTGCATTGCCACTGGTATTGCTGGTAACAACAGGAGTTGTTTGCGTTGGGTTTCCGGAAGCTGTAGGCCGTGGACTAGCCGGAATATTGTTAACATTTAATGTTAATTCCTGTCCGGGGAAAATCACATAAGGATCCTGAATATTATTAGCAAGCGCGAGAGCCTTGTAATCCAGGTTATACATCCAGGCAATGGCATACAAACTTTCGCCTTCATTAACACGATGTTGCCTGCCATTTCCTAGCACGACGGTTGTTCTTTCTGACACGACAGCTTGCTGTCCAATTTCCACGACAGGAGCACGATAGGTTCCGCTTCCACTTGAACAAGCAGTGATTAGCAAAAACAATATGCCGATCAAAAAAACTTTCAAGCGCCCTGACTTTATCAGAGCATATTTTGTGTTAGTTTTAATGACGCTTATCATCGTGCTTTTCATGACTGTTGATATAAGAAAATATAAATAATTTAATGGTTAGCAAAACAGTATAGCCTTTCTAACTATTCTGCAGGTTTAACTTTTTGCTCAAGCACATATACCAGTAAAAACCCAAAAAGCGCTAACAAAATAAAAGCGCCAAAAAATGCGAATGAAAAATCTTCAGTGTTCAGCTGAGTAGGCCAAATCGTATAAAGAGATCCAAGTAACACACCTAATAAAAAAGTAAGGGTTTGTTGTCGCCAATGAGCCAGCATGTAGGCCAGAAAATTTGAAAAACTGATCAAGCCCGCTATGCAGCCTGTAATAAAAGCTAATAGTATTGTGATATCGAAGGTTCTCACCGCTTCCAGAACAGTCTCATAAGCACCTAACAATAATAAAATAAAGGCCCCTGAAATACCCGGCAGAATCATTGCGCAAATGGCTATGGCCCCGCTAAAAAAGATATAAAAAATACTCTCCTGACTTTGTCCTTGGGGAATAAAATTTAACAAGACTGCTAACAGAACTCCACCAAGAAAAAGTAAATAACTTAGCCAGCCACTGGCATGAATTTGTTTCCAGATATACAAACTTGAAGCCAAAATCAAACCAACAAAAAAAGACATAACATAGCCTTCATAATTTTCCAGCAAAAAAACCACGATGTTGGCAAAAAGAATGGCACTACTGATTATTCCAATTAAGAGTGTTAATAAGAAAGTGCCATTGATTTTTTTCCACGCAGCTTTTATTCCTTCTTTAAATAAAATTTTTAAAGCATTCAGGTTGCAGGCCTGAATAGAAAAAATAAGCTCTTCATAGATATTCGTAATAAACGCTATCGTGCCACCAGAAATGCCGGGCACTGTATCCGCGGCCCCCATTGCCATGCCTTTTAAAAACAGCATCAAACTCTTGCGGTTGAAGAATTTTTCACTTTCCCTTTTTGCCCCATCTTTTGGCATGCTAGCGCACAACTCCTTCCAATAAAGGAACAAACACAACGGGCTCAATACTCTCAACTTCCACTTCCCCATTTATTTTTCTGCAAACTTGCAGTTCTTGCTGGCGGGAATCGCCAACGGGGATAACGATCACGCCACCTTCAGCAAGCTGTTCGACTAATGCTTTGGGTATAGCAGGTGCCACCGCAGTTGTAATGATGGCATCGAATGGCGCATGCTGTGGCCAACCATAACGTCCGTCGGCACATTTTAATTGAATATTATTGATACCCAGCTGTAAGAGTCGCTCTTTGGTTTTTTGTAATAAAGCACTAATGCGTTCAATGCTATACACCCTTTTGACCAACTGGGCCAGAATTGTTGTCTGATAACCACAGCCTGTTCCAAGTTCCAGCACTCTGGCATTATCCAAAGAGCCTCCCTTTGCCAATGCGCTCATTACGATCTCTGTCATTCTGGCGACAATATAGGGCTGGGAAATTGTTTGATCAAAACCTATTGGCAGAGATACATCTTCATAGGCCCGATGGGACAAGGCTTCTTCTATAAAAAGATGTCGCGGTGTTGTTCGTATGGCATCAAGCACCGCTATTTGTTGAATGCCCTGATCTATCAAGCGTTGCACTAAACGCTCTCTGGTACGCAGGGATGTCATGCCAATGCCTTCTTGCCGAATACTGCTATTCATTCAAAGGCCTCCGGCTGACTTGGCCGCATCATTGTTTAAAGGCCTTAACTTGACCAATTCTCGCAATAGAGCCGTAGCATAAGCGCCTTTGGACAAACTGAACTCAATCAAAATGGTCGAAGCATCCTCAATAGTATAGCTAAGATCTCGTGGCATACTGCGTAAGGCCCTTCTCTCCTGATCGAGCCCTATTTGCTCCAGACCCGATTTCAATGCTTTCTCATTTTTCACAACATCCATTTCCAGCGCCGCACATAAATCTTCTGACAACAAGACGCCAGATCCCCACATTGGGCCACTGGGGTGTATATCTTTTTTATCCAGCCTGGCTGCCAGTACCTGATCCCATTTATCCGGTTTAAAACTGGATGAAGTCCCATCAAGGCTCATAAGATCTCCTGACAAATAAGTATTCCAGCTTCCATCCTCAACACGTCGTGATAGTACCTGGTTAAACAAATAGGCACGAGCAGCAGAAATATAAATACCCTGCTGATAGCGACTTTTAAATTTCAGTGTTCCATCAAAAAGCTGTATTGCTTTCTCTACATTATCCTGATTTTTGCCAAAACGCTGCTCACCAAAGTAATTTGGAAAGCCTTCCTGGCTTATCCGGTTTATGCGCTCAATTAGCCCACTAGGATTGGCGCTTAAATCTCGCAGTCGAATTGAAAATTGATTGCTGCGATGGCTGCCACGTTTCAGTTTTCGCTTGTTTCGAATAGCACGCTGAACCGTTAATTGCTTTGAATTCAATTCGCGAGTTTCTGGGACTTCTTTACTCTCCTGCTTAACACTAAACCATTGTTGGGTAAGTGCCTGTTTATCTTTCATGCCTGAAAAAGAAACATCTTTGGCTGGCAGATTAAAATATTGCATAAGTTGCGCTTGAACGTCCTGTGTTGTCAGGCCGTTTTTTTCCAGATATAAAAACAGATGGTCACCTTTCCCGTCGGGTTCAAAACTTAAAACTTCCTGGACCTGGAAATCTTCATTGCTTACTTTGTAACTGGCTAAAATATCAGGCTCGAAGTATGCATAAGCAAGATAAGGCAAAGTCATGCTTATGCGTCCTGTTCAATTAATACAACTGCCTGTACTGCAATCCCCTCACCACGCCCGGTAAAACCCAGGCCTTCACTGGTTGTCGCCTTGATGCTGAATTGATTGATTGCAAGCCCCAACGTATCGGCCAGAGACTGACGCATCTGTTGCTGATAGGGCAATATCCTGGGCTTCTCGGCTATTATCGTGATATCAGCATTTAGCAGATGCCAATGTTCATTAAGGATTAACTGATAGCTTTGTTGCAATAACAACAAACTGCTGATGTTTTTAAATTGCGAATCGGTATCGGGAAAATGCTGGCCTATATCACCCAGAGCCAGCGACCCCAGTAAGGCATCGCAAAGTGCATGGCTTAACACGTCTCCATCGGAATGTGCTTGCAGGGTATGAGTGTGGGGAATCTCTATACCTGCAAGAATAATACTTGCATCGTCTTCAGTCTCACTGGAAAAACGATGCACATCAAAACCACTGCCTATTCTAAGCATGTATTTTCCCTAACTTCTGTAATAAGAATTCTGCAAGCGCTAAATCTTCTTGAGACGTTATTTTTAAATTATCACTCCGGCCTTCAACAATTGTAACCGGCAAACCCATGGCTTCAATCGCGGCAGCTTCATCGGTCGCAATAAAGCCGGCTTCCTTCGCGCTATTTAAGGCTTCGCATAATAAACTGAAGCGGAACATTTGTGGCGTTGCTGCGAGCCAATATTCATTGCGTTTCAGGGTATCCAGCACTTTGCAAGATTCGTCAGAATGTTTCAGCGTATCCTTAACCTGACTAGCAAGAATCCCTCCGACTGCATCTTCTTTTAAGTGATTGACCAGCTTGGTTAGATCCTCAAGCAAGAGGCAAGGTCGAGCAGCATCATGCACTAGCACCCAGTCATCATTCTTCGCAAGGCCTTTTAAAAATGCCAGACCATTAGCCACTGAATCCTGACGCTCCTCGCCTCCCGGGACCACCAGAACATCAGGAAATTTTTGCGCAAGATGGCCGGCAAAGTAGTTATCATCCGGATGCAATACAAGCACAATTTTTTCTATAAAATCTGCCGCTGCTAAAGTTTGAAGCGTCCAGGCCAGCACTTCCTGACCATGTAGTTTTAAATATTGCTTGGGTATTTTAGAGCCTAGACGTTTGCCGATACCTGCTGCTGGAACAAGCGCCCAATATTTATTGATTGTTTGTTCTGATTGGGTGGGCAAATCTGGCAAGTTATTCTCAATATTGTTATTAGATGATGGGGCTACAGGTCAATCTTTTTTCAGTCATTCTGTTTGTTCAGAATAATTAATATCTGGTGACAAGTTGGCATTCTCAGTGGCTTGATCTTCTTCAATAATCAGAAAAAAGGTTTCACCTTCTTTTATTAAGCCCAACTCGTTACGGGCATGCTCTTCTATGGCATCCATACCCGTCTGCAATTCTTCAACCTCACGGACCAATGCATCATTCCGTTGTTCGAGCTCCGCATTTTCACTTTCTTGCACACTGACCTGCTGTTCTAAGCGATTAATATCTGCAAAGCTGCCATCGCCTACCCATAAGCGATATTGCAAACCGATAAAAATCAGTATCAGTACAGCTATCAGTATTTTCAAAGCTGTCCCCTATCACCTTGGCCTCTGCTGGCCAGACTGTCATCAAACGCTCAACTCAATCTCAGTTGATCTTTATGCTAAAGAGCTCTGGAAAACTCCTTGATACCACGGTAACTAGATGCACCTGCAAGTTCTTCTTCAATAACCAGTAAACGATTATATTTTGCTACCCTGTCGGAACGACATAATGAACCGGTTTTGATTTGCCCGGCAGACGTTGCGACCGCCAGATCCGCTATGGTTGTATCTTCGGTTTCTCCAGAACGGTGTGAAATAACTGCCGTATAGCCGGCCTGTTTGGCCATATTTATGGCCGCCAGAGTCTCCGTTAAAGTACCAATCTGATTAAACTTAATCAAAATGGAATTGGCCACCTTGGTACTGATGCCTTTTTCAAGAATTTTGGTATTGGTAACAAACAAATCATCGCCTACCAGTTGAATTTTATCGCCCAGTTTACTTGTTAAAATACTCCAGCCATCCCAGTCACTTTCATCCAGCCCATCTTCAATAGACAGTATAGGATATTGCCTGCAAAGTTCTGCCAGATAATCCACAAAGGCTTCACTGCTATAGGACTTACCTTCGCCCTTCAGTTCATACTGTCCGTTTTTATAAAATTCGGAAGCAGCACAATCCAGGGCCAGACAAATATCCTCGCCAGCTTTAAACCCTGCTTTTTCAATCGCCGTCAGAATAGCTTCCAGTGCTGCAGCATTAGACGGCAAATTAGGCGCAAAACCTCCCTCGTCACCTACCGCGGTATTCAGACCCTGAGCACTTAGCACCGATCTTAGAGCATGAAATATTTCAGCACCGTAGCGCAATGCTTCAGCAAAATTTGGTGCCCCAACAGGCTGAATCATGAATTCCTGAATGTCCACGTTGTTATCAGCGTGCTCACCGCCATTAATAATATTCATCATTGGCACAGGCAAGGTATAGGCTGAATTACCACCATCCAACTCTGCAATATGCGCATATAAGCTTTGGCCCTTTGCAGCAGCGGCGGCTCTGGCTGCGGCCAATGAAACAGCAAGAATAGAATTAGCCCCCAGCTTGGCTTTATTATCAGTACCATCAAGTTCAATCATCGCCTGATCCAGACTGCTTTGCGCTACGGCATCACGGCCCAGCAGGATTTTTTTGATATCTTCATTAGCCGCTTTAACCGCTTTTAATACCCCTTTACCACCATAACGAGAAGGGTCTTTATCTCGAAGTTCCAGCGCTTCTCTCGAGCCGGTTGAGGCACCTGATGGGGCACAGGCTGTGCCTATATGCCCGGACTCCAGAATAACATCTGCTTGTACCGTCGGGTTACCACGTGAGTCCAGCACTTCTCTGGCTTTAATGTCTTTAATAATTGTCACACTAGTTCCTCTACTTCTTGTTAAATTTTTGTCTGTTTCAGCAATTTAGAATCCGGCTGATTAAGCCGTATCGATCTCCTGTTGAGACTTTATCAGATCGTCCAGTGCCTTTACTTGCCTTAAAAATGGCTCTAGTTTATCCAATCGCAAAGCACAGGGGCCATCACATAAGGCTTTACTGGGATCTGGATGGGCTTCCAGAAACAAACCGGCGATGCCCTGTGCAATGCCCGATTTGGCCAGTGCTGTCACATCCTTGCGTCGACCATCGGCGCTATCAGCACGCCCACCAGGCATCTGTAATGCATGGGTCACATCAAATAAAACCGGATAAGAAAAGCTTTTCAGGATCGGAAAACCAAGCATGTCTACCACCAGATTGTTATACCCAAAACTGCTGCCACGCTCACATAGCATCAGTTTTTCATTACCTGCCTCCAGGAATTTATTGATGATGTGTTTCATTTCTGCAGGGGCAAGAAATTGTGCTTTCTTAATGTTGATATAGGCGCGGGTCTCAGCCATCGCCACAACCAAATCAGTTTGGCGGGAAAGAAAAGCGGGTAGTTGAATAATATCGACTACCTCAGCAACAGGAGCAGCCTGAGCAGGTTCATGCACATCAGTTAATAGCGGCACCTTGTACTTTTGTTTGACCGCATCAAGTATTTTAAGCCCCTTCTCAAGGCCCGGGCCACGATAGGAATCTTTTGACGATCGATTGGCTTTATCAAAAGAGGCCTTGAAGATATAAGGGATACCCAAACTCGCACAGCAGCTAGAGAAAGCATCTGCGGTTTCCATGGCCAAAGCCTCTGATTCCAGCACATTTAATCCACCCACCAAAATCATGGGCGCCGCATTTGAAATGGTAATTTCACCTAGCTGTAATGCTTTTTGCATAACCTTTTGCATCTGTATTACCAATAAATGACTAATTAAATCAACTTGCTTCTTTTTACAGCAGCCTTAATGAAGCCCGTAAATAGAGGATGTCCGTCACGTGGCGAGGAGGTAAACTCGGGATGGAACTGACAGCCAAGGAACCATGGATGATCAGGATACTCCATGATCTCCATTAAATTCCCGTCCATGGACTTTCCGGAAACTTTCAAGCCTTTGGCTTCAAGTGCCTCTACGTAATTATTGTTGACTTCATAACGATGACGATGTCTTTCTTTAATCACATCTTTTTGATAACAGCTCTTGGCCAGCGAATTATCCTGCAATCGACATTCTTGCCCACCTAAACGCATAGTGCCGCCGAGATCAGAATTCTCATCCCGGATTTCTGTTTCGCCACTGGCAGTCGTCCATTCAGTGATCAAACCTATAACATGATCCGAGCAGTCTTTATCAAACTCCGAACTGTGTGCGCCTTTCAAGCCAAGCACATTTCTGGCAAATTCAATGACGGCAATATGTAATCCCAGACAAATGCCCAAATAGGGTATTTGCTTTTCCCTGGCATACTTTACGGTCTCAATCATGCCTTCAATACCACGTTGGCCAAAGCCACCAGGCACGACTATCGCGTCAACGCCATCTAAAATATCAGTGCCTTCTTTCTCAATGGTCTCTGCATCAATGTAGCGCGTATTAATTTCCGTTGATGTATGTAGTCCCGCATGTTTTATGGCTTCAATCAAGGATTTATAGGCATCCAGCAAATCCATGTATTTACCCACCATGGCAATGGTTATTTCCTGTTTCGGTGATTGCACAAGATTTACAACTTCCTGCCATTCAGATAGATCTGCAGGAGGGCAATCAATATTAAATTTTTCAACGACGAATTGATCAAGACCTGTGGCATGCAACAGCAATGGCGCAGAATAAATAGTTTCAGTGTCTCGCAGGGAAACTACAGCACGTGATTCAACGTTGGTGAACAGAGCGATTTTTTTAAGTGCCGATTCTGGAATTTCATCTTCTGAACGACAGACCAATACATCGGGCTGAATACCGATTGACCTTAAATCACGAACTGAATGCTGTGTTGGTTTAGTCTTGGTTTCACCCGCAGTGCGAATATAGGGAACCAGCGTAAGATGCAAAAACAATGCTCTTGACGAACCCAGCTCAACCTTCATTTGCCTGATGGCTTCAAGGAAAGGCTGTGATTCAATGTCACCGACTGTGCCACCAATCTCTACCAGCGCTATATCGGCATCACCAGCCCCCTGTTCTATGCGCAGTTTAATTTCATCGGTAATGTGCGGAATAACCTGTATGGTAGCCCCTAAATATTCACCCCGGCGTTCTTTCTTGATAACTTCTTCATAGACACGCCCAGCGGTGAAATTGTTTGCCTGACTCATGGTAGTACGAATAAACCGCTCGTAATGCCCAAGATCAAGATCAGTTTCTGCACCATCATTGGTCACAAAAACCTCTCCATGCTGAAACGGACTCATGGTTCCGGGGTCAACATTGATATAGGGATCTAGTTTGAGCATGGTCACATTAAGACCACGAGCTTCGAGGATTGCTGCCAATGATGCAGAGGTTATGCCTTTACCAAGTGAAGAAACCACACCACCGGTAATAAAAATATATCTCGTCATTTACAGCCCATCTTGGAGGAATACAGATGGAGTTACAGGTTACCAGAACACTCTAGTAACCACAATAAACATCTGCTCTTTGCCAGTTAATTTTCAGTTGTGTTTGTCCACTTTTTGCTGCCAGATTTTGACAAACAAACAAATCGCCGACAGCCGCCAATTTTTGATTGACAAAAAGCAAAGGAATACGATCTCGCAGCCAGGGCGGCACGCCATAATCCTGGAATATTTTCTTAAAGCTGCGTGTTTTTCTGCCCGCTGGTTTAGCCTCAGACTGGGTGCAGTCAAAACGGATTTCAAGCTCATCTCCTTCTTGATATAGAACTCCACCAGTGCTGGTTTCTTCCAATGTGACCTTGCCAAGATTGAAGCCCAATTCAATGGCCATGCCCGGTATTACAGGATGAAGAGTCGGCTTGAAGTCTCTTGGGAAGTTTTTAAGCACAAACAGTTTATTCGCAAAACGTCTCAGATCAATGGTCGTTTCATCCTGTCTCCAGCTGATTAAAGGTTTGGCATCTGCAGGCGCCGGAATCATTTCTTCTACAATGCACCTGAGCTCTTCAAAGCCAGGCATCGGAATAGCATAGGCTTCCAAAAGACTTTGAAACCAGAATCGCAACACGTTTCGCTGCCGAGGAAGGTCTTTACCTGCCATCAGCTCCAGAGGGAAATCCGTCTTCTGTGTCGCGATAAAATCACCGGCATCCATCATTGCCAAAGCATGTAAAAGCTGTTCGGACTCTGCCAGAAGCTCGGCACTGCGTTGAATACTTTTACCAGCCGACGGCCAACGCGTTTTTATACTTGGGATAATTACCTGTCTTAACAAATTTCTATCAAAACTAATATCGCTGTTGCTTTCATCTTCAACCCAAAAGAGACCTGCCTGTTTGGCATATTCCGTTAATTCAACTTTAGTATAGGCCAGCAAGGGTCTTAACAAAGTTCCCTTCACCAGAGCTCGCTTGGCAGGAATGCCTGCAAGTCCTTTTGGACCACTGCCACGCAACAGACGGTAAAGGACCGTTTCCATCTGATCATCCTGATGGTGAGCCATTAAAATACAATCGCCTTCCCTGACCAAGGATGAGAACACCTCATAACGGGCCTGTCTTGCCTGTAATTCCAGATTGCCGTCAGAATGGCTTATCTTGACTTTTCTGGTTTCGAACTCAATATTATGCAGCGTGCAATAGTCCTGACAATGCTTTTGCCAGGCATCGGCTTTTGGACTTAAGGCATGATTGATATGAATCGCACGCAATCGTGCTGAGGGAAGCGCTTTTTGACAGAAGTGAAGTAAAAGCTGAGAGTCCAGACCACCACTATAGGCTACCCAGAATAAGCCCTTAGCAGAGGCGGATAAATCAGCTAACTGTCGCAGAATAGCCTGCTCAGCTAGACGAGCCATGCCTCATCAAACGCTTGTAACGTCTTTCTAGTAAAGCATCAACATCCATATTTTTGAGCTGCCTAATTTGTTCGAGCAAGGTCTCTTTTAAACGAGTGGCTGTTAATTGCATGTCGCGGTGTGCACCACCCAATGGCTCTGGAACGGTTCTGTCGACAATACCTAATTCTTCCAGTCGACTGGAGGTTACGCCCATCGCTTCAGCAGCATCGGCTTTGTAGTCTGCCGATTTCCAGAGAATGGTGGCGCAACCCTCTGGTGAAATCACATAGTAAGTGGAATATTCAAGCATATTCAGATAATCACACACACCGATCGCAATAGCCCCGCCTGAATTTCCTTCCCCCGTGACAGTTGCAATAATAGGCACTTTCAAGCGCGACATGATTGCCATATTTTCAGCAATGGCTTCATTAATACCACGTGCTTCTGAGTCAACGCCAGGGTAGGCTCCCAGAGTATCAATAAATGTCAGCACAGGCATTTTATAGCGTTCTGCCAGCAGCATCAGCCGACGTGCTTTGCGATATCCTTCGGGTTTGGGCATGCCAAAATTTCGTCTGACTTTTTCCTCGGTACTACGTCCTTTTTGATGGCCGATTATCATCACCGGGATATCGTCGAGATAGGCAACGCCACCTAAAATAGACTGATCATCTGCAAACATGCGGTCACCATGCAACTCCTCAAACTCAGTGCACATGTAACGAATATAGTCTTCAGTCTGAGGTCTTAATGGGTGCCTAGCCAACATGGAAATTTGCCAAGGACTTAAAGAAGAGAAAATCTTGGTAGTCAGTTTGTGGCTTTTCTCCTGAAGATTATCGATTTCTTCAGAGATATTCATATTATTATCAGCACCAACCAGACGCAGCTCGTTAATCTTTACTTCCAGATCTGCAATTGGCTGTTCAAAATCAAGATAATCAGGATTCATAACTTATTTAATAAATTCCGTAACAGTTTGTTCGATTTATAGGGTCTATAGGGCCTATAGAGTTCCCTGACCAGGCTTAATAACTGAGACTAACACCTTGCTCACCGTAATGCTCCTTTAAACGATGTAGCAATTCATCATCAGGTTTAACCTGCCAGGACTTACCGAATGCGATTTTACCCTGCACGCCTTCTCTTGCATAGTTAACAACGACTTTACATACCTTACCGGCATCACTTGCCGTCTCCGGAGAAGAAACATAATCCGCCAGTATATGTTCTAGTTCTTGTAAAGCATCGGCACAAAGTGATTCCTGCTGGAGGTTTAGGCTTATATGACGCAGATAGGCTTCCCTGGCCTCTTGAAAACTCATGATACTTTTTGCACGCACCTGCAGACTACCATCACCCGCGTATTCATTTTGGCTGACCGATCCTTCCACCAGTACAATCTCGTCCTTGGTCAGCACTTCCCTGACTGATTCGTAGACTTCGCCAAATAATGATACCTCTATGCGACCGCTTTGATCGTCGAGGGTTAGAATCGCAATATTATCACCACGTTTACTTTTTATGACACGCATATCATGCACCAGTCCAATGAGGATTTGTGGTGCATTATTGGGCCTTAAATTAACAATGCGATTTTTGGTAATTCTGGCAATTTCCGGTAAATAGGCTTCAATAGGATGGCCCGATAAATACAGCCCAAGACTATCCTTTTCTTCTTGCAGCCTTCTTTTTTCGCTCCATGATCGGACATGTCGAAAATTCGCATAAACATCCACTTCCGTTTCATCCGTCGGAACCAATTCACCAAAAAGATCATCGACACCGCTTTCCTGAATACGGGCAGTCTGGGCAGCTGTTTGTATTGCTTCACCCATACTAGCCAGCAATATAGCTCGATCAACATCCCGACTGATAGAGTCGAAAGCGCCAGAACGGATTAAGGCTTCTAAGGAACGTTTATTGATAATGGTTAAATCAACACGCTGACAAAAATCAAACAAATTACGAAACGGGCCACTTGCTTGACGGGTTTTGATAATATTTTCTATTGGGCCTTCGCCCAGACCTTTTATCGCACCAAGTCCATAAATAACATGGGCTTCACCCGCATCGTTATAGTCAACAGTAAAACCGTAACTTCCTATATTGACATCCGGAGGGTTAAGCGGAAGATTCATTCGGCGGCATTCATCCGCAAGTATCACAATTTTGTCAGTATTCTGCATGTCCGCCGACAATACTGAAGCCATAAAGTGCGCAGGATAATGCTTTTTCAACCAGGCTGTTTGGTAGGAAACCAAAGCATAAGCCGCAGAGTGAGACTTGTTAAAGCCGTATCCTGCGAATTTTTCCATCAGATTAAAGATAGATTCAGCTGTTTTTTGATCGATATTATTTTTAGCGGCTCCCGCTAAAAATATTTCACTCTGTTTCTGCATCTCTTCCGGTTTTTTCTTGCCCATTGCGCGGCGCAACATATCTGCACCACCCAGACTATAGTCCGCTAGCACCTGGGCTATTTTCATAACCTGCTCCTGGTACAGAATAACGCCATAGGTATTTTTTAAAATGGGCTCAAGTAAAGGATGGGCATAGGCGACTTCAGCACCATGTTTTCGATTGATAAAGTCATCTACCATGCCCGAACCAAGTGGACCTGGCCGGTACAAAGCAACCAGAGCAACAATATCTTCAAAGGTATTGGGTTTAAGCCGCTTGATTAATTCCTTCATTCCTTTTGATTCAAGCTGAAATATTGCCGTTGTCTCTCCGCTGATTAACAGCTGGTAGACCGACATGTCATCCAGGGGGATATGACTAATATCCAGTTGTTTAGAGCCTTTTGAAGCAGCGTTGCGCTCAGCATTGATCATCCTGACTGCGCCATTGATAATGGTAAGCGTGCGTAGACCAAGGAAATCAAATTTGACCAGACCTGCTTTCTCGACATCACTCATATCATACTGAGTGACCAGATTAGATCCCGTTTCATCACAGTAAAGCGGGGTAAAATCAGTCAATTTTCCAGGTGCAATGACAACTCCGCCGGCATGCTTTCCGACATTACGTACAATGCCCTCCAGTTTAAATGCCATTTCCATGATTTCTTCAGCTTCTTCATCATTTGCGACAAGAGAGGCTAACTGAGGCTCTTCGCTCATGGCTTTTTCCAGAGTCATCCCTATCTCAAATGGAACGAGCTTGGATAGTTTGTCGGCCAGGGCATAAGACTTTCCCTGAACTCGTGCAACGTCTCTGATCACACCCTTTGCTGCCATGGTGCCAAACGTAATAATCTGGGACACCGCATCCCGTCCATATAACTCTGCAACATGTTCTATAACCCTGTCACGGCCATCCATACAAAAATCCACGTCAAAGTCAGGCATGGATATACGTTCCGGGTTCAGAAATCTTTCAAATAGGAGATCGTACTGAAGCGGATCCAGATCCGTAATTTTAAGTGAATAGGCAACCAGTGAGCCCGCTCCAGAGCCCCTGCCTGGGCCAACAGGCACACCGTTGTCTTTTGCCCATTGAATGAATTCCATCACAATTAAAAAATAACCGGGAAAACCCATCTGAATAATGATATCCAGCTCAAAATTGAGACGATCCTGATACAGCTGACGCTTTTCTGGGCTAACATTTTCACCCAAATCCATTAAACGCTTATTTAAACCTTCCTCACTCAGGCATCGTAGATAAACATCAACACTCAAATTTTCGGGAACCGGATAATCAGGCAGACATGGTGTTCCCAGAGATAATTCAAGATTACAGCGTTTGGCAATCTCAACAGTATTCTGCAGCGCCTCCGGGATATCCCTGAAGAGGTCCTGCATTTCTTCGGTACTACGTAAATATTGAGTCTCTAAGTAAAGTCTTGGCCGTCTGGGATCATCCAGAGTTCTTCGATCATTAATACACACTCTGGCTTCATGGGCTTCAAATTCGTCAGGCCTTAAAAACCTCACATCATTGGTTGCCACCACTGGGCAATCAAACTCCAGTCCAAGATCGATTGCGCCATGTATATATTCTTCTTCTCTGGGACGCCCAGTACGTTGCAATTCCAGATAAAAGCTATCTGGAAATATTTTCATCCAATGCTTTAGTTTGGATTTTGCGAGATCCAAATCCTGATTTAATAAAGCTTGTCCTATAGTGCCTTCTCTTGCGCCGGAAAGCACAATCAGCCCAGCACTGTACTGCTCGATCCAATGCTCTTGTGTAAAGACCTTTCCACGACGCTGACCTTCTTTATATGATTTCGAGATTAACTTTATAAGATTTTGATATCCTTTACTATTTTTTATTAAAAAAGTTAAAATTGTCGCGTTTTCATCGCCTCTTTCATCTGCTACCAGCAAGTCACAACCACATAGCGGTTTTACACCTTTAGCAATGGCACTCGAGTAAAATTTAATTAAGGCATAAAAATTAGAAAGGTCTGTCAGAGCAATTGCAGGCTGTCCAAGTTCCAGTGCTTTGTTCACTAAATCAGGGATTTTGGTCAGCCCATCGACTAGCGAGTATTCAGAATGAACTTTTAAGTGTATGAATGAGGGTGTATCTGTCATATCCAATGCTGCATTTAATAAATTGAGTGTAAAGCTATTATCTATATTATTTAATATCCAACACGGCTTTTACCGGTCCATAACTCAACCGATGTTCAGGGCAAGGGCCCAGCTCTCTTAAAACAGCTAAATGTTCAGACGTCGGATACCCTTTGTGCTTGGCAAAGCCGTAAGCAGGAAATTGTTCATGTAATCTCAGCAAACACTGATCCCGATGGACTTTGGCCAGAATTGAAGCCGCTGCAATCGATTGTATACGCTGATCACCCTTTATAAGCGCTTTACTCAGGTAATTCCAGACAGGCATGCAATTGCCATCAACATAAATAAACTCTGGCTCCAGCGTTAAGGCACTAACAGCGCGTTGCATAGCCAGCATCGTGGCCTGCAGAATGTTGATGCTATCAATCTCCCTTACATCGGCTTCTGCGATGGCGTAAGCCAAGGCCTCCTGTCTAATTTGAACACTCAGGGATTCTCGAGTGTTAGCACTTAATTTTTTTGAATCATTGAGGCCGGGAATATTTTTTTCCTTATCCAGAATGACTACAGCTGCAACCACATTGCCAGCTAGAGGACCCCTGCCCGCCTCATCTACACCAGCGACCAAACGATATTTTGATTCATCTTCTTCACAGAACAACAAAGCCTTTTTACTCCTGCTGGCTAATTAATTTTAATACCGACTCAGCCGCTGTTGCATTCGCATTTTTACGTAGTACCTGATGAATTTTATGAAAATCAGCGTTCAATTGTTCCTGCTTTTCTTTATCTTCCAATAACAGTTTAATACTTTGAAATAGTGCTGAGGCATTGACTTCATTTTGCACTCTTTCTTCCACTAGAGGTTTCCCGGCTAACAAATTGGGTAAAGAAAAATAAGGCACTTTAAGCATTCTGGAAATAAGTGCATAGGACAAAGCAGACATTTTGTAACAAACCAGCATGGGCTTTTTCAATAGCGCTGCCTCCAGAGTCGCTGTGCCCGAAGCAATTAACAGCACATCGGCAGCTGCCATCACCTCTCGAGCGTAACCATCAGTTAAGGTGACATCCAGGCCAGGAAACTGGTCTTTAAGCAAGGTTTCGATCTGGACCCACCTTGCCGCATTGGCGCAGGGAATAAGTACTTGTAATTCTGGCCAATGCTTTAAACATAGATCAGCACATTTCAGAAATTCCGGGGCCAACCTGCTTACTTCACCTTGTCTGCTCCCTGGGAGCAGAGCCAATATTGGCCCGGCAGTATTTAGCCCTAGCTCTAGTCTGGCTGATGCTTTATCGACTTCCATAGGAATAAGATCGGCAAGAGGATGTCCCACGCATCGAACAGCAACATTGTGCTTCTCATAAAAAGGGACTTCAAAAGGAAATAGCGTCAGCATTAAGTCGACAGAGCGTGCAATTTTATGGATGCGCTTGCTACGCCAGGCCCAGACCGAAGGGCTGACATAATGTATGGTATGGATACCAGCCTGCTTTAATTTTTTTTCGATGTTTAAATTAAAATCCGGTGAATCGATACCGATGAAAACATCCGGCTTTTGTCTCAAAAAATGATCTACCACGCCCCTTCTGATCCTTAGCAATTCTGGTAAACGCTTGAGTGGCTCAATTAACCCCATTACTGACAAACGCTCCATAGGCACCATGGAATGCAAACCTTGAGCCATCATAAGGGGACCACCAATACCTTCAAAAGTTAGCTGGGGGTGTTGGGATTTAAGTGCTTGCATAAGCCCGGCACCCAGTATATCGCCGGAACTTTCTCCAGCTAATATTCCAATGCAGAGAGTTTTACTCATGTGCAATCTTATCGAGTGATGCCTTTGGTAGATACTCGCACGGAATCAACCATCAACTGTATTTCAGGATGCTCCTCAACCATCTGTTGCATTTCTGATAAAGCCTGGTCAGTTGTCTTTCCATCGCGATAAAGAACTTTATAGGCTTGGCGAATAGCCCTGATTGCTTCTTTGCTGAAGCCTCTACGCTCTAGTCCGGTACTATTTACGCCTCTTGCAGTAGGTGGTGTTCCATTAACAATGACGTAAGCTGGAACATCCATGTTGACATGCGTTAAGCCTCCAATGAAGCTGTGAGCCCCTATTTTGAGGAACTGATAGACACCGGAAAACCCTGCAAGAATTGCCCAGTCATCGACCTCTACATGGCCGCTGACAGCAGCATTGTTAGAAAAAATAATGTGATTCCCAATGATGCAATCATGCGCCACATGGGTATAGGGCATAAATAAATTATCGGAGCCAATACGTGTTATCCCGCCGCCGACTTCTGTACCACGATGGATAGTAGCGCCTTCTCGAATAGTGTTGTTATCACCTATCTCCAAGAGACTTGCCTCACCTTTATATTTCAAATCAGAGGGGTCTTCACCAACAGAAGAAAATTGAAAAATCTGATTTCCCTTGCCTAACTTAGTGTGAGATCTGATGACTACGTGGGAGCCAATTTTACAATCATCGCCTATAACGACTTCTGGACCAATAATGCTCCAGGGACCAATTTCAACATTACTACCTATGGTAGCTGTCGGATGAATGATCGGGTCATTAGATCCTGCATTAGCACTCATAGTTATACCGATAAAAATTATTCTTGTCGTTCAGCACAAAGTATTACAGCTTCACTGGCAATTTTACCATCCACACTTGCCTTGCACTGAAACTTATATATACCTCTTTTCACCGTTAAAATCTCGGCTTCAAGAATCAACTGATCTCCTGGTACGACTGGCCTTTTAAAGCGCACTGCGTCTGCGCCCACAAAATAGTAAAGATAGCCATCTCGGGGTTTTTTCTCCTGGCTTTTAAAGCCGAGGACACCAGAAGCCTGAGCCATGGCTTCGATTATTAAGACACCGGGCATAATGGGTTTACTGGGGAAATGCCCCAGGAAGAACTCTTCATTAGTCGTGACATTCTTGTAGGCCTTGATATATTTATTAGGCTCTAATTCCAAGACTCTATCCACCAGCAAGAAAGGATAGCGCTGTGGCAAGTATTCTTTTACATCTTCAATAAACATCATAATATTACTACCTGAACGAGCGAATTATTCGCTTCCATTTTTTGTCTTTATGAAACGCTTGGTCAGTTTATCAAGTTGACGAAAACGCACTATATTTTTTTTCCATAAATCGGTGCTGGATAGACCGGTACCTGAAGAGTAGCTACCAGCTTCTCTTATGGATTGATTAACTAATGACATCGCTGTCACCGTCACACCGTCAACGATCTCTACATGGTTGATAATCCCAACAGCGCCTGCAATCACGCAATTTTTACCAATCTTTACACTGCCGGCTATGGCGCTACAGCCACAAATAACAGTGTCATCTCCGATGATGACATTGTGAGCTATCTGTACCTGATTATCTATCTTTACCCCATTACCAATGAGAGTATCTTCAAGCGCCCCTCTATCGATACAGGTATTTGCCCCTATATCAACATCATCCCCAATTATAACCTTGCCAAGCTGGGCAATTTTTATGTACTTGCCGCCTTCCTGTGCAAAACCAAAACCGTCGCTACCAATAACAACACCTGGATAAATATGAGCACGTTTGCCTATTATTGTATCGTGGGCGATGTTTACATTAGTATCAATTCGACAGGCTTCTCCTATTTCCACACCGGCTTCTATAATAGTATTCGCCGCAATACACACATCATTCGCGATGATTACATTAGCCGCAATGACAACATTGTCACCAATACTTACATTACTACCCAATTTTGCAGAAGAATCAATTTTCGCAGTGCCTGAAATTCCTTTTTGCCGGAATGAGTCCATTTTAAATAAGTGAGACGCACGCGCATAACAAACGTAAGGATTATCTGAGATAAGCATATTCCCGGAATAACCTTCAGCCATTTTTTTTGACAGGATCAATGCAGAGGCCTTGGTATTGAGGAAATCGTTAAAATAGCGAGGATTATGATAAAAACTTAAATCCCCAGCACCGGCTGATTTCAATGTAGCTAAAGCATGTATTTCAGTACTTGGATCTCCAATCATCTCTGCATTAAGCAAAGAGGCCAGAGTAGCTAGTTCATAAGGCGGGAAATTAGACACACTTTTTCATTAAAGGCTGTTATAGAAAAGCTATTGCTGTTCATTTAGTTTTGCAGTCACCTTTGCTGTGATATCCAAGGCTCCTTTAAAAAACAGTGCTACTTCGGCTCTTAGCACGACGTCATAATCTTCTTCTTCTACAACATCACTAATCGCCTGAATCAAGTCAGAAGAATAAGTTTGTTCGAAGATTTCACGCCTTTGTTGAACGATTGATTCTACACGCTGCTCCAGATATTGATATTGCACGCCAATCTCTTCAAGCTCTTCTATGATCTCTCTTTGCTCGGCATCACTTAGAACCTCTGCATCCACAGACAAACGCTGTTGAAGAGCTGAACCCTCTTGTGCCAATTCTCTGATCCTGACCGAATCATCTTCTGTTTCTAAAGACAACTGATCCTGCACAGCGGCGGCTAATTCAGAATTATATAAAGCAGCTGCCATGTCCAGGATGGCGATCTTTGGACCACCTGCCGAATCCGCCTGTGCAAATACATTACCGGAAACACTAAAACCAAACGCTGCTATAAAAAATATAATACTTTTCTTCATTTTCATCACACCTAAAATAAATACACTAAACGTGTACATCAATGAATCTTTATTCCCTTGTTCTAGAAAGTTCCACCAATATCAAACTGGAATGCTTCCCGCTCGTCAATGATACTGCTATTAAAAGGTTTAGCAAGACTAAAGGTCATGAGACCCAAATACCCTGTGAACCAGCTGACCGATATCCCTGCTGAATATCTAACCTCATCGAAGGCAAAATTAGAACAATTATTATTGGCTATTTGCCTGTCGGTACAATAACTTGAAAACACATTACCCGCATCGATAAATACACTTGATCTAAGTGTGTTTCTAGCTTCCAAGGGCCCTAATGGAAATATGAGTTCTGCCGTACCAGTCGCCTGAACATTGCCACCAAAGGGCTGGGGGCGACCAAAAAACAGGGGCTGTACTGCCAGTTCGTTCTCATAAACTGGCTGACCAGCAGCATCAAAAACCAGATTCCCATCGGCATCTCTAGCCTGAGCAAGTTTGTATGCTCTTTCCGAGTCAAATTTAAATTGTGCATTGCCAAAAAAATCCAATATCAGATTCCCATTAATGTCACGTAATAATTCACTTGGCTCGTCACGATACAGCAGAGCATCTGTACTTCTTGGGCCCAAGGTGTTTCTTTCAAAACCCCGAATCGTGCCTTGCCCACCGGCATAGAAGTTCCTGAAAAAAGGCAGCTGTTCTGTTCCGCCATAACCATCTCCATAGCCTAAAGTACCTTCAAAATGCAGAATCCAGGACGGAGATAAAAATGACAAAAATCTATTCAGAGGAGTATAGGATTCACCAAACAAACGCAGCTTATAAAAAGACAATTGGCTTCCTGGCACAGCAAACTCAACAGAAAGCGATTGTTGACTGCCTCCAGTGGCGAAAATACCTGGCTGAAGCAAATTATTCCTTCTCCAGTCAGCTGTTAATGTAACGTCAATAAATGAATTGCCTTCACGGTCGATAAAACCGGGTGTTATTTCCCTGAATGCAGTCGAAGGAAGCGATGAAAGCGGTGCAATCACGGCAGCAGAAATTGGAAATACAGTCCCAGTACCAGGATCAGTAAACTCTCTTAAGCGAGCTGGTTGCACCAAATAACTTTTAATAGTTGAATCTAATCTAGGGCTGCCAGCTATCTCCTGAACCGGACCAAAACCAGTTTCAATTTCAGTATTAGTCATAGACAAAGAAAAATTCAAAAATTGACTTTCACCAATAGGATAACCAAAATTTACGTTGGCATTAGTCTGATTAGTACTATAAGCGGCAAGATTAAGCTCTGCGTAATCGGATGTAACATAAGACAATCCAAACCCTCGACTGACGCCATCTACTGTATAAAATGGATCCAGATAGTTGAATGCATATCTTGTCGAAAACGCATTAGTATTCACACCAACACTCACTTGCTTTCCGGTACCAAGGAAGTTTCTTTCCTGCAGATCGGCACTTAGACTCAAACCCTGTACTTGTGCATAACCAATAGAAAAGTTAATTGACCCTGAGAGCTGTTCTTCGACAGAAAAATCCACATTAATCTGGTCTGTAACACCTCCAACCTCTGAAGTTTCATATTCAACTGATGAAAAATAACCTAACCTTTCCAGCCTTACCTTGGATTGTTCTATTGCATTTGCAGAAGCTGGAGCGCCTTCCATTTGCCGCATTTCCTGCCTTAATACTTCATCTGTTGTTCTGGTATTTCCATTAAAGCTAACTCTGTTTACATAGGTTCTGTTGCCTGGAACAACAAAAAATGTCACATCAACTGTTCCATCATCTTCATTAACAATCGGCACACCATTAACTTCTGCAAAAAAGTATCCTCTATTGCTTAATGTCGTGGTCATGGCTTCGGCTATTTGCGTGATAAGGATTTGAGAAAAGACTTGCCCTGGCTGTATAAAACCCATTAATTGATTTAAAAATATTTCTGTACCAACCAAATCACCCGCAAGAGAAACATCGTTAATTCTGTATATTTCACCCTCATCAACATTGATAGTGATATAAACTTGATCTCGATTAGGTGAAAGTGAAACCACAGGTAAAGTGACAGCAAAGTTGACATAGCCCTGATCCATATAAAACGACTGCAAGTTCTCGAGATCCCCCGTAATGGCTTCGCGGGAATAACGGTCATCACTCGTAATGAAAGAAATAAAGTGCGTCTCCTTTAACTCAAATAAATCTAGTAACTCTTCATCACTGAAGGCTTCATTTCCTACGATGTTGATGTGTATGATTTTGGATGGATCACCCTCTGTAATATTTATTTGCAGTGCAACTCGATTCCGTTCCTGCTCTTCAACCTGAAGTTCAACTACAGCACCGTAAAGTCCTTGGGCGACATATTGCCCCTCCATTGCTATTTGCAATCCTTCCAGCACTGATGGATCAAATAATTCACCCACAGATAAGCCAAGGGTTTCAATGTTCTCCATTAGGATATCTTCAGGAATGGCTTTACTACCTTCAATCACCACACTACTAATGGATGGTCTTTCAGTAACGCTGATGATTAATTCGTTATTTGCACCTTGTCTCACTTCAACATCTTCAAAAGAGCTTGTTGCCATCAGGTTACGAATTATCTCTGCTATATCAGCTTGAGTAATTTCATCACCTATATTTACGTCTAAAACACTAAAAATAGTGGTAGAAGAAACACGCTGAAGGTTTTCCAGATATATTTCTGAAACTGTAAAGCTTTGTGCAAAAACGGATATGGGTAAAGTACAAAGGAACAATACACAGAATAAAAAATGGCGAACAAATCTAAGCATAATTAAAAATTCAATATCCAGATAACTACTATTAAAGCAACCGATTTATATCGTTGTAGAATGCGATAAACATGACAGAAACAATTAAAAATATTCCTAATTGCATTCCCATTGCTTGAACTTTTTCAGGAACAGGACGGCGTATTACAGCCTCAATCAAGTAGTACAATAAATGCCCTCCATCTAAGACAGGAATTGGCAACAAATTCAAAATACCCAAACTAATACTCAAAACCGCAAGAAAGCTTAGATAGTATTCAAGCCCAAAAGTTGCAGTTTGCCCTGCAACTTGTGCAATTGTGATTGGGCCACTTAAATTTTCTACCGAAATCAAGCCGACAATCATTTTTTTGATTGAATCAAGAATGAAGATGCCGTTATCCCATGTTTCTGCAAAAGCATAAGGCAAAGCCACAAAAGCAGAATAACTTACTGCTCTATTCATATCCTCAGGCAAGGTTGGCATCACTTCTGGCACAGCAACTCCTGCACCAATATAGCCTATTTGATCGCCATTGTTATCAACACCTAGCTCTGGCCTTAGAGTCAAATCCAATAATTGACCTTGCCTGCGAACCTGAATGAACAAATCCTGCTCCGGGTTATTTCTAACGATGTCCACCCAGTGTAACCAGCCTGTAACTTCAATTTGGTTAACTTTAAGAATTTCGTCTTGAGATAACAGACCAGCTTGTTCAGCCTTGCCTTCAGAAACAAGCTCCCCAATCACCGCCGGAATATCCAAACGATAGGGAATAATACCCAAGGCTCCCAACACATCAGGTTCAGCTTCATTAATTAACCAGCGCTCAATAGGAATGCTGGCATTATTAATTAAATCACTACCAGGAGAAAGATAGCTCAAGTCAACATTTCCACTTTCTCCCAACCGTTCAAGTAAGGCTATTCTTACTTCCTGCCAGGTTCTGGTTTGATCACCATCGACACTGACAATCTCATCGCCACGTTGCAATCCAACTAAAGCCACAGAAGAATCTGCTTCAATATTGCCAATAACCGGTGCAATACCACTTACGCCTGTCATAAACATTAACCAGTAAAGCAGAACTGCCAGCATCAAATTAGCTATTGGGCCGGCAGAGACTATTGCCGTTTTTTGAGCTAAAGATTTATGATTAAACGCCAGGGATTTTTCACTCTCACTAATTTCGACATCCCGCTCACCAAACATTTTCACATAACCGCCCAGAGGCAACATGGCAATACGATATTCAGTATCCCCTCTGTACCAGCTATAAAGCGATTTTCCAAAACCAATAGAAAAACATTCTATTTTTACGCCACAACGTTTAGCAACCCAATAATGACCAAATTCATGAATAGTCACCAGAATGCCTAAAGTAACCAGCATGGCCAAAAGGTTTATTGAAACTGTCTGTAACATTTCCATTAGTATTGCATTAAGACCGTTGTGTCGTTGTCGTATTTCATTTTATGCAAGGTATTAGCAAAGTGAAAAAATCACTTTTCATTCGTTAACTTTTTAGCTAAAGATCTAGCCTTGCTATCTTCTTCCAGTATCTCTTCAATACTCTTAACTGTCCGGCGTTCCTGTTTATTCAAAACCTCTTCTATAATAACAGGAATTTGCATGAATCTGATCTCTCTTTGCAGAAATGCTGCAACGGCAATTTCGTTCGCCGCATTCAGAATTATGGGGGCAGAATCTCCCGATAAGGCTGATTCTCGACCAAGACGTAAACACGGGAAACGTTCCTCATCCGGCTGCTGGAAATTTAATTGTCCTATTTCAGCAAGATTCAATGATTCTACGCCAGCTACTATCCTGTTCGGCCAGGCTAGTCCATGTGCAATTGGCGTTCTCATATCAGGATTACCCAATTGAGCTAATACAGAACCATCCAAATAATACACCATGGAATGTATGATGCTTTGAGGGTGAATTAACACATCGATCTGCTCTGCAGGCAGATCAAATAAGATACTGGCTTCAATCAATTCCAGCGCCTTATTTAACATCGTAGCGGAATCGACTGATATTTTTGGGCCCATGCTCCAATTAGGATGATTGCATGCCTGTTCCGGGCTGACTTCCTTTAATTCAGATAAAGTATTATTCAGGAAGGGTCCGCCAGAAGCGGTTAAGACAATCTTCTTTACCCCTTGCCCTGAATGACTTGTGAACCTTGCATGATCATCAATAGGTAAACACTGAAAAATTGCATTATGTTCACTATCGATCGGAATCACTTTTGCCCCGGATTGTTTAACCAGTCGCATAAACAATTTTCCAGCCATCACCAGTGCTTCTTTATTAGCCAGCAGCAACTTTTTACCTGTTTCAGCTGCTCGAAGAGTGGGCAGTAGACCCGCACCTCCGACAATTGCTGCCATCACACAATCGACATCATCATGGCCAGCAACAAAATTAAGACCACTCATTCCATCCAGCACTTCAGTGGAAGATTCAGCAAGAGATAGTTTAGTCCGTAATTCTTCAGCAGCTTCGCTATCAAGCATAACTGCGTAGCTTGGACGAAATTCCATACACTGTTTGAATAACAAATCCACCTGGGATTTAGCCGTAAGTGCAAACGCTTCATATTGCTCAGCATTTCCCCTGATGACATTAAGTGTATTGACACCTATTGAGCCCGTGGAACCCAGGATGCATACTTTCTGTTTATTTTTTTCAGGCGCCATAGAAATCTAATTCAAATAAATCAGCAGTAACATGTATATTGGTGCTGTAGAGACAATCCCATCAATTCTATCGAGAATCCCTCCGTGTCCTGGCAATATATTCCCGCTATCTTTCAAGCCTTTCACACGCTTTAACATACTTTCAAACAAATCACCCACCACACTAAATGAGGAGACGAGTAAGGGCAGGATGACGAGCAAGAACCCACTAATTGGCTCATCCTGTAAAAAACTCTTCAGTACAAAAATAATGATCGCAATCAAGAAAGAGGCAGCCAGACCGCCGAGCACTCCTTCCCAGGTTTTATTTGGGCTGACTAATACTGCGAGCTTGTTCTTACCAAACTTCCTGCCAGAAAAATAAGCACCCACATCAGCTGCAGCTACCAGGACAATTAAACTTAAAAAATTAAATGCAAAATCATCCTGAGTTCTAAGATGAAGCATCACAATCCAGCAAGGAATTAAAACCAGGAAGCCCATAAGACTCAAAATACTTAATTTTTTCCAATAATTGTTATAGCGCGGGTATGTGCAAATCAAAAAGAATGCCAACAACCAGAAAAGCACACTTATGGTCAAGACAAGCAGAATACTGTCATCCAAGCTTATATAAACCAATGCACAAATAATTAAGAATGCGAAACAGTATAAACTTCGACCAAATATACTCCTGATGTCTGCAAGCCTGCTCCATTCCCAGGCGCCCATGAGAGTGACCAGAGTTAAAACCAATGAAAAAATTAATGCGTTAGTAAAAAAAACTATCAGCAAAAGTGCTGAAAGAAGCACAATGGCGGTAATGATTCTTTGACCTAACATTTCAGAAAGCTACCATATCAGGATTCGACCTGTTCACTAACCATACCAAAACGTCTTTGTCTTTTGGCATAATTTTCCAGGGCAAGATCAAATTCATTTTCCGAAAAATCAGGCCAGAATGTGTCAGTGAAATACAACTCCGTATAAGCAAATTGCCAAAGCAAAAAATTGGAAATGCGTTTCTCACCTCCAGTTCTTATGCATAAATCAGGTTCGGGAATATCTCCAATTGAAATGTGTTTTTGCAACAACTCCTGGTTTATACCATCAGGCTCCAGACTTCCTTGTTTTACTTTCTCAGCGATATCTTTTGCTGCATTAGCAATATCCCAGCGCCCGCCGTAATTTGCAGCAACATTAACCGTTAAGCCTGTATTATTTTTCGTCAACTCTTTTACTATGTGCATTTTCTCTTGCAATTTTTTTGGAAAACGGCTGCTGTCACCAATAAAATTAATTTTTATATTGCGATCATGGAGTTTATTAACTTCTCGTTGCTGCAATACACTTAAAAAAAGCGCCATCAAACTGCTGACTTCTTTTTTAGGTCGTAGCCAGTTTTCACTGCTGAAAACAAATAAAGTTAAATATTCAATCCCAAGATCTGCACAATAATTAGTAATAGTTCTGGACTGCAGTGCACCTTTGCGATGTCCGGATAATTGAGAATTATTATGCTGCTTGGACCAGCGATTATTACCATCCATGATAATCGCGATATGACGGGGTAATTTTTTATTGTCTGCTGACACTAAGGTTCCACCTTAAAACTTAAATCAGATTGCCAACAAATCAGTTTCTTTAGCGTTATATTTCTCTTCTACTTTAGCAATATAGCTATCTGTGAGTTTTTGTATATCCTGTTCGGCTTTTCTTTCGTCGTCTTCACTAATCTCTTTTTCTTTAAGCAGGTCCTTCACATGCTGGTTAGCGTCACGCCTGATATTTCTCAATGCAACACGAGCATTTTCAGCTTCGTGCTTAGCTTGTTTGGTATATTCTTTACGGGTTTCTTCAGTCAAGGCAGGCATCGGCACCCTGATGACATCACCATTATTGGAAGGGTTTATGCCCAAGTCTGAGCTCATGATTGCTTTTTCTATAGCGCCCAACATGTTTTTTTCCCAGGGCGTTATCAGTAATGAACGGCCGTCCTCTACAGTCACATTGGAAACTTGCTGTATGGGTGTTGGCGATCCGTAATAATCAACAAAAATATTATCAAGGATATTAGGATGAGCCCTACCGGTCCTTATTTTATTAAATGCAGAATCAAGACTATTTAGGCTTTTTTCCATTCGTTCTTCTGCGTCTAACAATATTTCATCAATCACCAGCTTCCTCCTTCATCAATATTTCAACAACAATATTTTAAGTGAGCTTAAATTTCTAGGAACCAGACTCGATTAGTGTGCCTTCTTCTTCTCCAACCATAATATTGAAGAGCGCTTTTGTCTTGTTCATATTAAACACTCTGACGGGTAAATTATGATCGCGACTCAAACAAATGGCTGTTAAATCCATCACACCCAATTTCTTATCAAGAATCTCATCAAAGGTCAGCCTGTCATATTTAACCGCATCAGGATATTTAATCGGATCCGCAGAGTAGACACCATCAACCTTCGTTGCCTTGAGCACCAAATCTGCATCGATCTCAATACCCCGCAAGCAGGCAGCTGAATCTGTAGTAAAAAATGGGTTCCCTGTTCCAGCAGAAAAAATAACAACGTCTCCCGCTTTTAAATGTCTGATTGCCGTGCGGCGATCATAATGCTCTACGACCCCGCTCATAGGTATGGCGGACATAACCCGGCTTGGGATGTTCGCTCTTTCCAGTGCATCACGCATGGCAAGTGCATTCATAACTGTCGCTAGCATTCCCATATGGTCGCCAGTGACTCTTTCCATACCAGCTTCATGCAAGGCGGCGCCTCTAAAAAGGTTGCCGCCGCCTATAACCACACCAACCTGAACACCGATTTCAACGAGTTGCCCTATTTCTAGCGCCATCCGATCTAGTACTTTAGGATCAATACCAAAGTCAGCACTGCCAGTCAGAGCTTCACCACTCAACTTGAGTAAGATTCTGTCGTATTTCCTAATTTTAGTGCTCATTTTGTGGTTTTAATTCTTTATTCGAATCTATTTTTATTTATCCTTACCTGATTGCTTTAGCTGTTCAGCAACTTCAGCCGCAAAATCTACTTCAGCAACTTCAATTCCCTCACCTACTTCAAAGCGGGTAAAACTTATAATCTCGGCATTTGCGTCCTTGACCATTTTACCTACTTTTATATCGGGATCTTTGACGAAGGCTTGTTCTGTCAAAGAGACTTCCTCAATAAACTTTCTGAGGCGGCCACTAACCATTTTTTCCACGATGTCAGCTGGTTTGCTGCTTTCTGCTGCCTGAGCTGTATAAATTTCGCTTTCCTTGCTCAAGACCTCAGTTGGAACTTCTTCGGCATTAACAACCATTGGGCTGGCTGCAGCAACATGCATGGCTACATCTTTCGCTAGAGCTTCATCGCCACCACGCAGACTCACTAAAACAGCTATTTTATTATTTGAATGGACATACGAACCGACAGTCTGCCCTTCTTCAGCAGCAACGGCAGCTCGTCTTACCGTGATATTCTCGCCAATCTTTTGGACCAGTCCAAGCCTTGCGGTCTCAAGTTCAGAATCCATCAACTTGCTTAAATCAGACTCTTTTGTATCAAATACGGTCTCCAGTACATGATTAGCAAATTTTCCAAAATTTTCTTCTTTGGCCGCAAAATCTGTTTCACTGTTGACTTCAACCATGACCCCATAACTATTATCACTGGCCGTTTTTACCAGAACTACGCCTTCTGCTGCGGTGCGACCGGCTTTTTTGGCCGCCTTCATTCCACTGGCTTTTCTTAATAATTCAATGGCTTGGTCAATATCCCCATTGGACTCTACCAGCGCATTCTTGCACTCCATCATACCTAGGCTGGTTCTTTCCCGTAATTCTTTAACTAATGCTGCTGAAATGTTAGCCATGCTTTTCGGCTCCTCTACTACAATTATTATGTCTCATCTTTTTTCACTCTCCTCTTAGATTGCGAAGAGTGAAAAAAGTTTAGGCGGTTAATTAAATGGGCTACATAGCCCCTTTTGATTGATCACTTAAGCAAAATTAAGCTTATTTATCGCTTGCTTTAGCTTTTGGCGCTGCTTTGGCTTTGGCTTTTGCCTTGGCTTTTGGCGCTGCTTTAGCTTTTGGTGCTGCTTTAGCTTTTGCCTTGGCTTTTGGTGCTGCTTTAGCTTTAGCTTTTGCTTTTGGTTTGACCTCTTCTTTAACGGAATCTGTATCAGCAGTTTCCGCAACATCTTCTGAAGCGCTGGTTTCAGCTGCAGCTGAAGTTTCTTGTGATTCAGTTGCGTCTTCTGGTTCTATTTCGACTTTAGCTTTGGCTTTGGCCTTAACTGTCACTTTTGCTCCACTTTTAGTGGTGCTTGAGTCTGTTTCTTCAACAAATTCATTTTTGGCAGCTGCTTCTATGTCAGAATCACCACGGCCTTCTATGCAGGCGTCTGCGGCTGAAGAAACATAAAGATGTATGGCTCTAATTGCATCATCATTGCCTGGAATCACTATGTCTACACCATCCGGATCGCTGTTTGTATCAACGATACCGATGACTGGGATACCGATTTTATTAGCCTCGGTTACAGCAATGCGCTCATGATCTACATCAATCACAAAAAGAGCATCTGGTAAGCCGCCCATATTTTTAATACCACCGATACCCTTGTCTAATTTCTCGAGGTCTCTTCTGCGCATAAGAGCTTCTTTTTTGGTTAACTTTTCAAAGGTACCATCAGACGCCTGTGTTTCGAGGTCTTTCAGACGTTTTATAGAAGCGCGAATAGTCTTGTAATTTGTTAGCATACCGCCAAGCCAGCGTTGGTCAACGTAAGGCATTCCGGCACGACTTGCTTCTTCTTTGATAATTTTACTGGCGGCACGCTTAGTGCCTACAAATAAAACCTTCTGGCGACGCTCAGCCATTTGTTTAATTTGTGCCAGTGCTTGATTAAATGCGGGAACGGTATGTTCAAGATTTATAATATGGATTTTATTGCGGGCTCCGAAAATATATTGATCCATTTTCGGGTTCCAGTAGCGACATTGATGACCGAAGTGCACACCAGCCTTCAGCATGTCTTTCATGCTTGCAGTACTCATAGATTTTCCTTTGGGTTAAGCCTCCATACATCCCATGACTCCAACCTAAAGGTTTTACCCTAAAAGCACCCGGAAACATGTGTCGACATATGTGTGACGTTAGTTTTAATTAATGCAGGCAAACTATTTTGCCTGAATTTTTACGTTTTTTTAGAGCCTTAGCCCTTAAAACGTGCGGCTTTATACCATAATTTACAGGCAACTTAAAGTAATAATAAAAAGCCATACTTACCTATACTTTGAAGCCGCAGATGCACTAAAATCAACCCCTTTGGACCTTCCACCAGATTTATGGCTGTAACAATCAAAACTACTGAAGAAATCGCTTTAATGCGCGAAGCAGGCCGTCTTGCCTCTGAAGTGCTTGAAATGATAGAGCCTCATGTACAGGTCGGTGTCAGTACAGGTGAACTAGATCGCATATGCCATGATTATATTGTTAACACTCAAAAAGCCATCCCTGCCCCTCTAAATTACAATGGATTTCCAAAGTCTATCTGCACCTCGGTCAACCACGTCATTTGCCATGGCATTCCTAGCGACACTAAAATTTTAAAAGATGGTGACATTATCAATATTGATATAACTGTTATTAAAAATGGCTTTCATGGTGACACCAGTAAGATGTTCCTGCTTGGTAATGCGCCCATTCATGCTCAACGCCTTGTGAAGACTACTCAGGAGGCTTTATATCTTGCAATTGACATGGTTAAACCTGGTGTCCGTTTGGGTGATATCGGTCATGCAATACAGCAATATGCTGAAAGCAGGCATTATTCTGTCGTCAGAGAATATTGCGGACATGGCATCGGACGAATTTTCCATGAAGAACCACAGGTTCTGCATTATGGCAAACCCAATACCGGACTGGAACTTAAAACCGGCATGACGTTTACCATCGAACCAATGATTAACGCAGGGTCTCGTTACACGCGCTTATCCAAGTCTGATGGCTGGACTGTAACCACCAAAGATCGACGCCTTTCTGCGCAGTGGGAGCATACCCTGGCTGTTCTTGATGATGGCTGCGAAGTACTGACTAAACGCTCCGAAGAAAGGTTTTAAATGCTTATGGAACCCTCAAGTTCTAACTTTTTTGACGTAAAAGCATTCAACCGACAATTAGCTAAAAGCAAATCCCCTATAAACTGCTTTCGTGATGCGATAAGTAATAATAGAGCCTTACTCGACGAACGCTTTAAATCAAAAGCCAATATTGAAGTCATCATTTCAGATCTAACCTGGTTTATTGATCAAATATTAATAGCCGCATGGAAACAATACGATTGGAAAGATGAGAAAGACATCAGTTTATTGGCCGTAGGCGGATATGGCCGCGGCGAATTACATCTCTATTCCGATATAGATATTCAAATATTACTGGCCAGAAATAATCAGAAAAAGTACAAAGCAAATATAGAGTCATTCCTGACTTTTCTTTGGGATATTAATCTTGAAATAGGCCAGAGTGTTCGAACTATTGACGAAAACAAAAAGCAAGCGGCTAATGACATCACCATTGCAACCGCATTAATGGAATCAAGAACGGTTTACGGCAATCCAGAACTACACAAAAAACTTATTCTTGCGGTCAGCAAGAAAAAAATATGGGAAGCCAAAAGGTTTTTCACCGCCAAACGAAATGAACAAATTTCACGTCACGCCAAATATGAAGATATCGAATATGCACTTGAACCCAATTTAAAAGTATCGCCTGGCGGGCTTAGAGATATTCAAACCATCGGCTGGATTTCAAAACGTTATTTTGGCGCATCAGACTTTCAGGAACTGGTTGATCGTGGATTCCTCCAAAAAAATGAATACCAGGATTTGATAAAAAGCCGGAATTTTCTATGGTCCTTACGCTACGGCTTGCATATGCTAGCCGAACGAAGAGAAGACCGCCTGCTGTTTGAGCACCAAAGAAAACTAAGCGAAATATTCTCCTACGAAGATGATAAAAACAGTCTTGGTATTGAAAAATTAATGAAAGAATATTATCGCAATGTGCAGACTCTTCGAGAGTTAAATGATGTGCTGCTGCAACTTTTTGACGAGGAAATTATTCGCTCCAAAGAAAAAGTGAAAATTCTTACATTGAATGCACGCTTTCAAATCCGCAACAACTATATCGAAGCCATGCATTCAAGGGTTTTCAGGCAAACCCCCTTTGCTCTTATAGAGATTTTTGTATTACTTGCCCAGGATGAGAAAATTGCTGGGATCAGAGCAACGACAATTCGCCTGATCAGGAATGGACGTCAGTTAATAGATGACAATTTTAGAAAAGACATTCGTAACACCACTTTATTCATGGAGCTATTGCGCTCACCTTATAAAATGGTTGCTCACTTAAGACAGATGAAACGATACGGTGTTCTTGGGGCTTATTTACCCGAGTTCGGAAACATTATCGGACAAATGCAGCATGACCTTTTCCATATTTATTCTGTTGACGACCACACCTTGCAAGTTGTCGAAAATATGCGACGCCTGCACCATCCTGAAGCTCTCGAAAAATATCCACTCGCTGCCACCATTATAAAAACCTTACCTAAAATCGAATTGCTTTATATCGCTGGACTCTACCATGATATTGCCAAGGGTCGTGGTGGCGATCACTCTGTACTAGGTGTAAAAGATGCAGAGGATTTTTGTGTCAGGCATCATTTGGGGAAATGGGATACCGCATTAGTTGGATGGCTGGTAAAAAACCATTTGTTTATGTCCAGCATTGCTCAACGACAGGATATTCAAGACCCCGATGTTGTGAAAAGTTTTGCTTTAATCGTAGGCGATCAGACCCGCCTGGATTATCTCTATACATTGACAGTAGCTGATATTAACGCCACTAACCCCAAACTCTGGAATGCATGGAAAGCATCCCTGCTAAGACAATTGTACCAGTCAACCAAACGCGCACTCAGTCTCGGCTTGGAAAAAGTGGTCGGCAAAAGCTCACGCATCAAAGAAAATCAAAATCTGGCACTTGCTTTACTCAAAGAGAAAGACATGAGTAAAAAAGAAGCTTTGGCGATCTGGGACAAACCTACAGAAGATTATTTTCTTCGAGAAAGCCCTGAAGATATCGCATGGCAAACGCTGGCAATATCCAAGCATAAGGAGCCTGAATCACCATTAATACTCATAAAAAACAGCACTGAGCATCAATCAGAAGGCGCCACTCAGGTTTTTATTTATACTCAGAACTCTCATTTCCTGTTTGCAAATATAGCCAATGCTTTTGACAGGTTAAATCTCAATATCCAGAATGCCCGACTTTTCAATACCGCATCCAACAAAGCCTTATTGACCTTCATGATATTAGAGACCAATGGAACCCTGATTAAGAAGAATTCACAACGAATGTATGAAATTGTTACTTTACTTAAGGAATATGCTCTGCCAGTAGAAAAACCCTCTAAAAACAAGCAGCACACACCAAGACAGTTAAGACATTTTAGTCGGGCGACAGAAACCAGCTTTGCCAATCCAGAAAAATTTCCTTACTCAATATTAGAAGTTCTTTGCCCGGACAGACCTGGACTTTTAGCCAAAGTTGCTAATATATTTGTTGAAAAAAACATTATTTTACATAACGCAAAAATCACAACATTGGGTGAAAATGTAGAAGACGTTTTTTTTATCACCAACAAGAATAACAAGCCAATCAGTAAAAAAAATTCAGAGGAATTACAAGCGCTTATTAAAGAGAGGTTGAACGCAAGTTTGAATGGGGCTTGAGAATTATTATGATTATATATGGCATCCCTAATTGCGACACTATAAAGAAAGCAAAGGCATTTCTGGACAGCAATAACATAAGCTATGAATTTCATGATTATAAAAAGCGTGGTGTTGATTCTGATTCACTGAAAAGTTGGTGCAATAAGCTTGGTTATGAAAATCTGTTAAATCGCCGAGGTACCACCTGGCGCAAACTTGATGAAGACACGAAATCCAAGGTCAATGAAGAAACAGCCATTTTACTGATGCAGGAGTTTCCCTCTTTAATAAAACGCCCTCTCCTGGACACTGGTAAAAAACTTGTTCTCGGATTTGATAAAAGTGAATATGAAAGCCTGCTATAATAGGGCCTGTTTTTTTCAACTCGGAACTCAATTCGGACTCAATTCGGAACTACAATGAACTTATTTAGCCTCGCTTTTGGGGTCGGCAGCAAAGACTCTGCGGGTAATTGGCTTGAATGCTATTACCCAGATCCCCTATTAAATCCAGATTTAAACACTCAAAAAGCTATATTGCCTGTGCTTGAATACACTGCGGGCAATCAGGCAATTGAACTTGACCAGCAACAGATCAATCAGATACTGGATAACTTTGGTGCTTTACAAAACCAGGCACAAATTAAATTACTTTCAAGCCTCACGCTAAGTAAAAAACCACTTGTGATTTGTTTGCTTGAATCAGACTCTGCTCCCAGCTCTGTCCCGGAGGTTTATCTTAAATTGCATTTGCTATCCCATCGCCTGGTAAAACCTCACGGTCTAAATCTTGACGGAATGTTTGGGCTTTTGCCAAATGTTGCATGGACCAGCCAAGGTGCAATCGCTATTAATGAACTCCCTCAGCATCAACTGGAAGCCAAACTCAGCAATCAAACTTTATCAGTAAATTCGGTCGACAAATTCCCAAAAATGACCGATTACGTTGTCCCCTCAGGTGTGCGAATTGCCGACACCTCGAGAGTGAGGCTTGGGGCCTATATTGGTGAAGGCACCACCATCATGCATGAAGGCTTTGTAAACTTTAATGCTGGTACTGAAGGTGAAGCCATGATTGAAGGCCGTATCAGCGCCGGTGTTTTTGTCGGCAGAGGCAGCGATCTCGGAGGCGGCTGCAGCATATTGGGCACCCTATCCGGGGGCAATAAAGAAGTTATTTCTATTGGAGAAAACTGCTTGATTGGCGCTAATGCCGGTCTCGGCATTTCGCTTGGCAATGGCTGCACAATTGAAGCTGGCCTTTACCTAACAGCCGGCACTAAAGTAACGGTTCTGGATATTGACAAGAACCCCGTTGAAATCATTAAAGCCAGTGAGCTGACGGGCAAAAACAATCTTTTATATAGACGGAATTCAACATCCGGAACTGTAGAATGCCTCACCAACCAGAGTAGTATTGAGCTAAATGCAGAATTGCATTCTCATAATTAATAAACCAAGCAAACTGCCTACTAAACAAACCTGAGGTCTGCCATGTCATCAACAAGCGACTTATGCAGTGAACTAATCTCTCGACCATCTGTTAGTCCTGATGATCAGGGCTGTCAGGAAATACTAGCTGTGCGTCTTGAAAAACTCGGATTTAACATTGAACACCTGCCCTTTGCTGATGTTAAAAATCTATGGGCCAGGCGTGGTGAAGCAGCACCGTTATTTTGTTTTGCCGGGCATACCGATGTTGTACCCGCAGGCAATATAGCTGACTGGCAGTCTGACCCCTTCAGCCCGACAATAAGAGACGGTTTACTTTACGGGCGTGGTAGTGCTGATATGAAAGGTAGCCTTGCCGCAATGATCACAGCCTGTGAGAGTTTTCTGGAACAGAATTCTCAATTTAACGGCTCAATAGCTTTCCTGATTACCAGTGATGAAGAAAGTGTTGCCACTCATGGCACTGTTAAAGTCATCGAAGAGCTGCAAAAAAGAAATGAACAAATAGATTATTGCGTCATCGGCGAGCCTTCCAGTAACAAAAAACTTGGCGATATTGCCAGAAATGGAAGACGGGGTTCCTTAAATGGACGCTTGAAAGTTAAAGGCAAGGAAGGTCATGTCGCCTATCCTGAACTGGCGATAAATCCCATTCACGTTTTTTTACCGGCACTGGCTGAACTAAGTCAAATTGAATGGGATCAAGGCAATGATTATTTTCCGGCTACCAGCTTTCAGATATCGAACATATCTGCCGGCCAAGGCACCAATAATGTTATTCCAGCTGAAATGTCCTTGTTGTTTAATTTCAGATTCTCAACCGAAGTAACAGCGGAAGGCTTGAAAGCGCAAGTGCACTCAATATTTGATCACCATTACGAGGATTACGAGCTTGAATGGCAGCTGTCCGGCAATCCTTTTATTACCGAGGTCGGGGTACTAACAGATGCTGTCACAAAAAGTGTAAAAACGGTGACTGGCCTTAATTGCAGCTTATCCACAGGCGGGGGCACCAGTGATGGCCGCTTTATCGCCCCGACAGGCGCTCAGTTAGTTGAATTAGGTCCCGTTAATGCCAGTATTCATAAAAACAATGAGCATGTTTCGATTGCTGATCTTGATCAACTTGCACTTATTTATGAAGAAATTCTTAAAAAGATACTGCTTTAAACAAACACTTCAAAATGAGCCGTCTTACCTGGCACCACAAAGCTGGGTTTTATGCTACCTTTTCTAACCCTACTACCTGGCCGCTTGACCACAATCCTGTGTTTAGCACAGCCTCTGGCTGCCTCAAGTAAACTATCACTGTCTTCATCAAAGCCAAGAACTTCCTGCAAAAGAGCGATATCCTTTTTTACACTGGCGTTTTTACTACGTGGCGGGAACATCGGGTCCAAATAGATCACATCGGGTTTTGCCTGCTTGCCCTGTCTAATTTCCTCGAACCAATCCTGAGCTTTAGCATGATGTAAAGACATCTTTTGCAATATATCATTTAAAGCCTGTTCACCTGTCTCAGCAGCTCTTTTTAAACCATCAAAAATCAGACTGTAAATGACAGGAGATTGTTCAATCATCCTTATCTCGCAGCCCATACTGGCAAGTATAAAGGCATCACGGCCCAGACCAGCTGTCGCATCCAGAACATACATGGGTTCATGCTTGTTAAGACCAACAGCTTTGGCCAGGCCCTGATGTTTACCAAAGCTGGCTTTGCGATATAGTAGTGAGGCATCCTGAAAATTTACACAGGTCGGCTGTTTATGAATCTCACCTGCTCTTAACTCCAGAGCACTCAGGGATAACCCTGCTTCATCAAGTTTTAATATATGGGTAAATTCAGCGTTCTGACTTGAATCGACTAAAGGCAATTGGGTGACTTGCTTGATGCTTTCACAATAAGCAGAATCAAGGTCGCCCTCAAAAACTAAGGCTATTTTCATTGAGCTAAGCACCTGTAATCTGTATCATGCGCATGATACAGATAATTTGCATTTCCAAGATAAACAACACATAGGTCAGCGATGAAGCTTGAACTTGATAGCACCCTCTCCACCCCAATTTTCCAACAAATAGTTGATCAGATCCATTTTAAGGTTAACACAGGGGAACTTCAGCCTGGAGATAAATTACCCAGCATACGCAGTCTGGCAGAAGAGCACAGTCTCGCGGCCAACACCGTGGTTAAGGCCTTCCGTCAACTCGAATTTCGGGGCCTGATTCAAGCAATGGACCGCAGTGGGTATATTGTTGCCAAACCGGATGAGAGCATAGGTCGTTATCAGGCCAGAGGCGTTTCATCAGACAAAAATGAAGTGCACCAGGTAGTCGACGGCCTGGATCACGGCCTTTTCTCCAATGCCTTTTGCAAAATAACCGAAGACTATCTCACCGGCAATCCCGAGCAATGCAATGTCATCCATGCAGATGGCAGTGGGACCAAATCAATTATTGCCTACCTGGCCTATAAAGAAAGCAATGATACCAGTGTATTTCACGGTATTTCACAGGATTCCATTGTGATGAATCTGGATGATTTACTCTGCATTGGCGTCAATGGCCGCATTCTGCTTTCCAATACGGTTAATCGCAATGCCCTTAACTGCCCCGGTGAAGTGGTAGGAGCACTTATTCAAGGCAGTGAAAATTTTCTTAGCAAGCTACGCGAATTCGGTGTGAAAATTTATAGCGGTGGTGGTGAAACGGCAGATGTCGGGGACTTAACCGGGACTATAGTGGTTGATAGCTGCGCTGTTGCAGTGATGAAGAAGAAAGACATCATCACTGGTGATTTAATAAAGCCTGGTTTAAGTATTGTCGGTCTCTCTTCAACCGGTCAAAGTTCCTACGAAAACAAAGCCAATAGCGGTATTGGCAGCAACGGATTGACCAGTGCAAGGCATGATATGCTAAGCAAATATTATGCAGAAAAATATCCGGAGACTTTCGATGCTAACGTATCAAGTGATCTGGTTTATTGCGGCCCCTACAAATTGGAAGACCCCCTCCCTGAATCAGATTTCACTGTCGGTGATGCGATTTTAAGTCCAACCAGAACCTATGCCCCGGTAATATACAAAATTCTTGAACAGCATCCCGGTCTTATTCAGGGTTTGATTCATTGCTCCGGCGGGGCACAGACAAAATGTTTAAAGTTTGCTGACAATGTTCACTTTATAAAAGACAACTTATTCCCTACTCCTCCAGTATTCAAGGCAATACAGAAGGCATCGAATACGCCTTGGAAGGAAATGTATAAGGTCTTTAACATGGGGCATCGTATGGAAGTGTTTTGCAAACCGGAGCATGCTGAAGTGGTCATGACGATAGCCAGCAGTTTTAATATAGACGCGCAGCTAATTGGCCGCACTGAATCCAGTTCTGATGGTAACAAGCTTAGTTTATCGCATGCAGAAGAAGTCTTTGATTATAGGCCTTAGCTGCTCTATCTTAAGTAATTGATTACGGCGAAAGCGTCTATGGGCACTTATCAAACGGCTAGCACTATCTTGACTTAATCCAATGGGGTTCACCATGCAGAGAGGAATTAAATATTTAACCTTATTAGTATTCTATTTTGCATTTATCGCCAATACGCTGGCCCAAGCCCCCGCTAGAGGGGGCCCTGCGCAAAGAAGCATTACTGATCTCGGTGATGGCCTATATCAGGTCAATACAGGAGCGGGTGTTTCAGCAGTTTTTGTTTTTCTGGTGACGGATGCCGGCATTCTTATTGTTGACCCACCTAACCCGGCTATTGCTGAATGGTTGCAGGATCAACTCTCTTCCCGCTTTCCTGACCAGGATGTTGTTTACGTTGTCGAAAGCCACTACCACTGGGACCACACTCGTGGTGCAAAAACATTTGCTGATATTGCCAGCTTTATAGGCCATGAAAACCTGTTAAAAAATCTGAACGCATCGATTGCCGAAGCCCCACCTCCAGGCAACACCCGCGATAGCAATAATGATGGTTTGTTATCCAGAGAAGAAGCTCAGACCGGCACATTGGCTAATTTCGATGCCATGGATAGCAATGCCGATAACTATTTAAGCCAGGCGGAATTAACCGCTGATACCGTCAGGCCCGATATTGTATTTTCAGACAGACTTGAATTGAACCTTGGGGGTAAGCGAGTCGTTTTGTTATGGTCACAAAATCGCCATACTGATGACTTGATTGATGTGTATTTCCCGGATCATGGCGTCCTGCTTGCCAGCGATTATGTATGGATAAACCGCATGTGCTGCAACTTTCAATTTGATGAAAGACCTATGCGTGTCTGGATAGAATCCATCAAAAATCTGGAGGCCTTGGACTTTGATATTCTTGTCAATTCACATTTTGATTCGGGCAACAAACAGGATTTAATCGCTTTTCGTCACTGGCTAGAGGATCTAGCAAACGAAGTTTCAACAGGGATCGCGAATGGTTTATCACTGGCGGAAATTCAAGCATCAGCAAAGCTCGACCAGTATTCTGGCTGGGCAGGTTATGATAACCAACTAAACAGCATGATTGAGTCAGCATATTACAGTCTTATGTTGCAATAAGTTCAGACAATTTAAACCAATGACAATGTCGCCTGTATGAGCAAATATATCCCGGTCTTCATTTTGTGCATTGCGGCTTTCGCTTCCAGCTACGCTTATTCTCAAATATTTCGTAGTAGAAGCATCAGCAATCAACCTGAGCCGCCGCAGACTGAATTTATCGCAGCCCGTTGGCACTTCGGCACCAATGGTGATATTGGCCATATGGGCTGGTCTCATAACTATCCTGAATCTGATCTGCATTTAAATGATTTTCTGGAACGCACCACACGCATAGACCTTGAGGATACCTCCTTTCGAATAGTAGAACTGGAAAGTGATGAAGTTTTTGACTACCCTTTTGCCTATGTGTCAGAACCGGGAGAAATGGAACTGACCGATCAGGAAGTGATCAATCTGCGAGAGTTTATACTTAAGGGCGGGTTTGTATTAATGGATGATTTCGACGGCCCCTGGCAATGGGCACAAATGGCTTCTCAGGTAAGACGGGCATTCCCTGAAAACAGTTTTGTTCCACTCTCAATAAACGAGCACGTTTTCCAGATAGTAAACTCCATGGATGATTTCCAGGATATGGCGAATTATGTGCCTGGCGGTACAATTACTTACTATGGCTTATATAATCCTGATGGCAATCTCGGCATTCTGGCAGGACACAATAATGATCTGGCAAATTTCTGGGACTGGTATTCAGATGGCACCATGCCTCTGCTTCCTTCAACAGATGCCTTCAGACTGGGTGCAAATGCTGTCATCTATGCCATGACACATTGACATCAAACTAATCATAGTCCCCTATTGGTAGATCGCTAGCTCGATAAGTCACAATTACCATAAATTCTTTAGCTAATATGCTGTACTAGTTTTTATTAAATACATAAGATAAAGCCCTAGCAGTAAAAGAATCACTACCCATACAAAATAAAATAATAAAAATCAGGTTTCTTTCTAATGTTGCAAAATAAAAAAAATATCAAGTTCATTGCCTCTGCACTCCTATTTTTCGCGACCCTTTGTTCTCAATCGGCCTTGTCACAAAACGATACTGCCTCCATCACAGGCAATCTCATTGACCCAAACGGATCTGTCATTACCGGTCTGAGCACCCCTGTTTTTATGACCCACACTGAAAGCGGCGAAAACTTTCAGTCTAATGTTTCATTAGAAGGTCAGTATGAAATTTCAGGCCTGCCAGCAGGTACCTATGACCTGATTTTCCCCAGTTCCTGCTGTATGTACATGACATATAGCCAGGAAAGCGTAGAAATTCCTGAAGGTCAGGCAGTTCGACTAGATCTAAACCTGGGCTGGCATATTAATCTAGGCACCATCGGAGATGATCCAGGCATGTTGGCAGAAGATATGATCAACCAATCCGGGGATCTTTCGGGGCCAACACCCAGAATGCCGGATGGCAAACCAGACTTCTCCGGGCTTTGGTACAACCTTCCCGATACGCGTGGTTTTGGAGCCAGCCGGGCTCCCTTGCAGCCCTGGGCAGCAGATATTCAGGAGCAATTAAATGACCTGGGGCAACAAGGCTCAGCATCTTACTGTCTGCCACAAAGTGCCGTGTTGAGCACTCTCATATTTCCCTATAAATTTATACAGACTGATGATCTGATTGTGCAGCTGATTGAATTTGTGACACCGGGCTTTAGGCAAATCTTTCTTGACGGCAGGAGCAGACCAGACATATGGAACCCTTCCTGGTATGGCCATTCCGTTGGTCATTGGGAAGGCGATACTCTGGTTGTCGAATCAACCGGTTTTAACGAAATCACCACTGGTTTCGGCATCCATACTGAAGCATTAACCATTACCGAACGCTATACACGCCCGCAAAATAATGTATTGCTTATCGAAATTACTGCTGAAGACCCTGAGGCCTATACTGAGACCTGGACTCGTAATTATGAGGCTCGGCTTGTGAAAGGTCAGGAAATACTTGAATTTGTCTGTGCAGAAGGCAACGATACATCACTCTTTGCTCAACCCGTTTGGCGTGGCCGACCCTGATATATTTTGATCATTCAACGGTAGCTAATTAAACTTTCCGAGGAACATGCTCATGAAAAAAATAAGCAATCTTTTATTTTTATTACTGCTATCCTTTGTCCCTTTAAGCGGCTTCACACACCACTCCTTTGTCAGCCAGTTCGACCCTGCAAAAGAAGTGATAATGAGCGGCATGGTTGCTCGAGTTCGATGGACCAACCCTCACGCATTTTTTGATGTAGTCATTACTAATGAAAAAGGTGAAGAAGAATTATGGGCCTTTGAATTAGGTAGCCCTAACACCTTGATCCGCTATGGTTGGTACCGAGACACTCTTAAAGAAGGTGATGCAATCACCGTTGATGGCTATCTTGCCAGAAGTGGCGCCAACCTTGCGAACGCCAAAATAGTCACTTTAGCTGATGGTATGGTAATTCAGGCGGGCTCTTCTTATCTGGAAGAGACTCAATAAACATTGCAAAAAATATGATTTTTCTTTCTTCAGCCTTCTAATCGAAGTAATCGCTTGAACTATAATGAGTTGAAGACTATTTTAAGTGTTCTTTATATAAAACCATCTATTTAATAATTGGAATAACAATGAAAACCATAATTAAGAAAATCAATTTTACACTTTGTATGCTTGCCACTCTGGCAATGGTTTCCGGAGCATATGCTCAGGCGCCAGACTTTGTCGACAAACTTAATGCTCGCCCTGAGGCAGATCGTGCCAGAGATGGCGCTCGACATCCTTATCAGGTAATGAACCTGCTGGGCGTTAAGGAAGGCATGACCGTCCTTGATGTTGGCTCACAAACAGGCTGGTGGACCCGGGTGTTTGATGCGGCTGTTGGGCCAACAGGAACCATCATTGCTCAGGGAGCTGACGGAGGAGTCCGTGGCGGTCCGCCTCCTGCAGACATGGTCAGCATGAACAATATTGTTTTAGTAGACGGGATTGCTGATATTGAAGCTGGTTCTGTCGATGTCGCTGTTACCGCACTGAACACCCATCACGGCAATGCGGAAAGATTTGTACCTTATTTTGAACAACTTAAAAATGCATTAAAAGTTGGTGGTGTACTGGCTGTAATTGATCATGTGGGCGATCCCAGCATAGACAATTCACGTTTGCATAGAGTATCACCAGCTGATGTCAGGGAATGGATTGAGGCAGCCGGTCTGGAAGTCGTAGAAGAGTCCAACCTAATGAGAAATAATGCCGACGACCATACTCTTTCTGCCAATATGGGTGATCGTGATGCTATTTTGGGTCGAAATACAGACCGCTTCCTCTTTGTAGTCAGAAAACCAGCAATGTAACTTGCAACTAGATTAATAACTAATTTGAGAGAAGCTCTTAAAATATTTCTCATCAGATAGAAATAAAAAAGCCCCTTATCCCAGGGGTTTTTTTTTGAATGAAATATTTTATGAATATTTTTTTCTCTTCTTGAAAAAATCAGCGCAACAATGGAATTCTCAAAACCACTATTACACCTTCTTCTTCCAGCAAGTTATCCGCATAGATATAACCCTCATGATATTCACTAATCATTCTGGCGATATGCAAACCCATACCAAGATGTGGTTGTCGCTTTTTGCTTTCTGGACGTACAGAAACCATTGAATCAAATATTCTATCTTTCATTTCTTCTGCCAAATATGGGCCAGAATTCGCAACTGAAATGACGGCTTCATTATCTTCACTATTACATTTGATTTGAATAGGCTTTCCTTCATAAGAAAATTCAACAGCATTGGCAATCAGCTTATCCATTAATTGCACAATATAATCAGCGCTGCCTTTTATCATGACAGGTTCATTGGTGATATTTAGATTGAAATTAACGTGAGGATAAATTTGTGTGTAGCCCTTGGAACAGGCTGCAATAACTTTTGCCAGATCGAAAGTTTCTTTATCCGATGTTTTGAGTATTTGCTCCATTCGTGAAGCTTCACTCATATTAGTAAGAATAAGATTTAATCGTGCTATACCTTCTTCCGCACGTTGAATGTACGTGTCGGCCTCCTTGTCATCTCCAGCCATACGCAAGTTTTCAAGAGAAGAACGAACCACTGTCACAGGTGTTCTTAACTCATGCGACAGTCGCGAAGACATGTTTTCAAGGTAATGCGTATACTGTGTCAGGCGGTCAAGAATATTTGAAAATGAACGACTCAAGTCGCCAATTTCGTCATTACTACGAGACGGTGTGATAGTGTTATGTATACGTCCACTGTCATCAATAATTTTTTCAGCCTGATTACGCAAGGAACGAATACGTGTAGAAAGACCTGAAGCAAATAAAAACAAAACCGTTATCACCAGCAGCATGATCCCCAACATGGTATCGAACAATGACTCCAGGGCCTGATTGCGGAATGTTCTAATCCCGTTCATATTTTGATCAACGACTACTACTCCCAAAACCTGGCCATTTGCCATTATTGGAAATGCTGCTTCCAGAATTCTTGTTTCACCATTTTCCAGGGTTCTGAAATTAGTGTTAGGAACGCCGCTTAGTGCTGAAATAATATGCTCACCTTCTACTGTACCTTCCTGATAAAGCTCATCAAAAAAATTGTTAATTGGCTGACTTAGCACCTGATTATAAAGCGGCCTTAGTAAGGTGTTTTTGAGTTCATACCATAAACCCTGCCGCTCTTGTTGATCGCCTTCCAACATTAAGCCGGTGGCGCTTTGTATATCTCCTTCACTGAGCAAAATACGCTGACTACGATCAACCACCTGTACACGGGAATTGCTCTGCCCCATTCCTGCAACGATACGATCTATTTCAGGGGTTGGGCGACGCAAGGTCCCAAGCAGCTCAGGACTATTGATACTTGAGGTCGAGACTATTGCAGCAAGCCGACGCTCCTCAACATCATCAATATCAAAAATAGAGAGCGCCAGCCTGTCACCCAGCATTTCCAGAGGAAGCCGCAGTTCAACTTCATAACCTTCTGGTGTTTGATTCCAGCGACCTGTAATACGCGGCTCATATTGCAAGGAAGAAATGTCATTAATATCGCCATCTATACGATAAGGGTAAATAAATTCATCTTCATAAGGCGCGATGACATAGTTTTCAAACACCCCTTCTTTATTAAGCAACGCCAGACGCAAATTATCACTACGATCAATACGCAAACTGTCACGATTTCGCAGCACCACGTTTTCATCAATTACTCTCAGATAGGCATAGAGTGAGCGATTATACTCACCTAACATTAAGCGAAAACTTAAAGGGTCTCCCGATAAATTAGCATTACGAAAACTACTAAACTGATTAGCCGGATTGGGACTAGCACTACCTTCCTGGTAATGCTGTTCATACTGCTGATAATCCCGCCAATCCAGAATATTACCGTCATCTATTGCCAGGGGATAAAACACAGGATAAACATAAAGGTCTCTGCCCTCGGTAGCACGACTATAACTGCTATCATTAAACAATTCGGGCCGTTCACTAAGGGCCGCTGCAAGCGCACGAGCCGTTCCCAAAACTGTCTGCTCCTGTGCACGACTTAAATATTCTTCCATTTCCAGAATATAGAGATAACCCAGCCAGGGAATAACCAGCAAAAAACTCGAGGCAAAAACCAGTTTTGTTCTTATGCCAAATATTTTTTTTGTAAATGCGACCATTTAACCCTTGGTACCTATAGTCCAGCGATAACCCATACCGTAAACGGTGTCTATACAATCAAAATCTGGATCTGCTTGTATGAATTTTTTTCGAATCCTTTTTACATGGGAAGTAATGGTACTGTTATCAACAAATATTTTTGATTCCTGCATCAATGCATCGCGGCTTTTAACATGGCCTGGAAATTTAACCATGGCATGTAACATCCAGAACTCTGTTATGGTTAAGGTAATTGTTTGTTTTTTCCAGGTAACAGAAAGACGACTTAAATCCATTAACAGATCGCCTCGTTCCAATAAATTTTCAGGTTCAGTTGGTTTGTCCTGAACATCGAGACGCCTGAATAATGCTGCTATGCGAGCGCTAAGATGTGGCAAACTGATATCCTTGCTTAAATAATCATCAGCCCCCATACGCAAACCGCTGACAGTATCAAAATCATTGTCACGGGCAGTCAAAAAAATAATTGGTAAAGTCTCTGACATGGAACGCAGCGACTGGCACAATTTAAAGCCACCATCAATTTCATCCTCAAGGCCTATATCAATCACGGCTAAATCAGGTAGCCGCAATTCAAAAGCCGCCATGGCCTTTTGGCGGTTAGGATAAGCTAATACTTCATAACCCTGCTTACGAAATACATCTGTATAGTTTTCGCGCAAAGCTGCTTCGTCTTCTACAATCGCAATTCGACGGCTCATATTTTTCCTACACAACTAATTGATTTGCCTAAACTATACCCGAAACTTTTCACTAAAGGCAGCAAGGCGGAATCGCTATAGCTAATTGCCATAATCTTGCCATATTTGATCAGTGGACTGCCCCTTTTATTCCCGCAAAAAGGACTAGACTCAGCTTTAAATACACAGCCAGGACAAACAGTGCATCAACACATTTAATAGGAGAAAAACAATGACGCATAAAAACATACTGTTACCTTTAATTCTGGCTTCCCTGGTGTTTACAGCAGTTAACACCGCTATAGCCAGCCCAGCAGAAGAAATCGCTGCACTTGAAAAAACGGGAACTCGCCATGAAGCCCTTGGCTTTTTTGGCGGCGCAATTTTGGGAGGCTTGGTTGCAGGTCCTCCTGGTGCTATTGGTGCCGCCATGCTTGGCCTGATTTCAACCAGCACTAAAAGCACTCAAGCTGAAAAACAAATATTGGCGAACCACCTAGACCAAACTCAAGAGGAATTAATAGCATTACAAAGCCAGCAAAGAGATTTGGAAAGTCGTTATCAAATTGCCATGCAAGAAATTGAAAATTTCAGGCTGCAACGTGTCAGTCTGACTGATCAAAATTTAAACATGGATGACACGATGGCCTGCTGCACTGATACAGCTCTATCCATGCACTTCAGGACTAACTCAACCAGTATTGAACAACACTATATACAAGAGCTTGGAGAATTAGCGCAAATAGCCAATGGTCATGAAAACATCATTGTTATGGTTAATGGATATGCAGATGAACGCGGAACCAGCGCAGATAACCAGAGACTTTCAGAAGGAAGAGTTGATTCGGTTGTAAGAGCCCTTAAGGCACTGGGGATAAGCCCTGACAATATTCAGTCGAATGCTTTTGGCGAGTCCAGAACTATAGGTAGAAGCGACAATCCTGAGTCATTATTTTACGACCGACGCGTGAACGTTATGCTTCGATCCAAGAATAACGAACTATTTACCTTAAGTGAATAACCAGCAATCTATTCAAGGGGAACTGCTAATGAATACTAATAAACCCAGACTGATAAGTGGTGATCGTAATTATTCTTCCAGTTCTCTACGCGTTTGGCTTTTGCTAAATGAGTTTGAAATCCCTTTTGATGAAACGATTATTAAGCTTTTTCAAAGTGATTCTGTCGAAAAGATTGCGATGTTTTCACCTAGCCTGCAGTTGCCAGTACTCATTCACGATTCTATTAAGGTCTGGGATTCACTGGCTATTTGCGAATATATAAATGAAACCTTTTTAGAAGGACTGGCCTGGCCACAGCATGCCAAAAAGAGAGCGGCTGCGAGATCTATCGCGAATGAAATCCACGCCGATTTCCAGCACTTTAAAAAAGACTGGCCTATGAATTGCCAATTAAAAGCCAAAGTAAACGTTTCTGCAGTGATTGAAAAAGAAATAGCTCGATTAGATGCAATCATATATTGCTGTCGAAACAACTTTGGTGATGGTGGCGCTTATCTCTTTGGCCAATTTTCAATTGTTGATTGCCTATTAGCACCTATGGCCATTGCCTTAAATGCATATGGCGCAATTTTGTGTCAACAAAGCAAAGCCTATATTCAGACTCTGTTAAGCAACCCAAACCTAGAATGGTGGTTAGAACAAGCTGAATCAGAAATCACAAAAGAATTGAAAGTTATTGACTGGGAACAAACAGCTTAACGCTTTAAACCCTGAGAGCAATGCTTAGCCGGACTAAAAATCCGGCTTTTTTTGTATTTTAAAAAGCGATTTTTAGCTGTATCTCATCCACTTGTAGATTTCTTTCCATGAGGGACGCTTACCTGTCATAAGAATTGTAAAGCGATATATTTTGCCACATAAAACAACTACAAAATAAAGAGTAATAAGATTGATTAAAGCCGCCATAGCAAATTGCCAAAGAGGCACGTCTATGAGAACCATACGAGCTGGCATGACTAATATGGAAAAAAACGGTAACAAGGAACCCGCGACACCTAATATACTCGTTGGGTTATTCACAACAGAAAATGCCAGAAAAAATGGCACAATAATTAAAAGCATGACCGGAAACATACTTGATTGTGCATCCTGCGGATTATCAAACATGGCGCCGAAAGCAGAAAATATACTTAGAAATGTCAGCACCCCAATAAGATAATTCAGCAAAAAGTAAAGCAACATAAAAAAACCAAGCTGGATATCTAAATCACTAAAAGCTAACAATAAAGGCACTGAGCCGGATGCCACTAGCACTACCGGAATCAACCAAATAAACATTTGAGTAAACCCGGCTATGGCGCTACCAACTATTTTTCCAGCCATAAGTTCTGAGGGAGTGACCGAGGATAAAAAAACTTCCACTATACGACTTACTTTTTCTTCATTAACTGCCGCCATGGCAGGTGCAGCAACCATAAGCAGACTGATATAGAGCAGTATGTTAAAAAATATGGCTACAGCCTGTTGTCCGCTCGCATCCCCCTCAGCAGTACCCGTATCAGTAATCCTCAAACTTTGAATTGAAACATTCATTCTGACAAATTCGATAATCTCATCATCTATATTCCTGCTGTCAATATAGGCATTGATTACGACATTATTGACAAGGGTTCTGATACGATTAAGTAAAATCTGGTTACCAGCGTTATTTGAGTAAAAAAGGACTTGTTTGTCTTCTAAAGCTGTTGCTGGCACAAACAAAACACCATTAATATTTCCTTCTAATATAGCCTCCCTGTTTTCTTCAATGAAAACCTCAAGCTCATCTTTGCTCGAACGTTGGTATGTAAGCTGTAAATCGGCAGGATTATTGTTTTCCATTTCATTCAACTGGTTTCGCAAAAGGTCAAGAGTGCTTTGTTCTTCTGCGAATATCCTGAGCGAATCTCCACCACCTTCAAAGCTCATGAATAAAAACTGCAAGCCAAAAACAATCAGCATAAAAACAGGAAGAGACAAGGTCGCAAATATAAAGCGCTTGCTGAATATTTGCTGTATTACCTCTCGTTTAATAATTGCTTTGGTACGATAATTAATCATCGCCACCTGCTACTTTCAGGAATATTTCCTGCAGCGAAATTTCATTAGCATCAAATTTCTTAATGACAATCTGGCGCTCAATTAAAAGTCTAAGGACTTTTTGAATATCCTCAGCTTTATAAAGAGTGATGCCAGTAGCATTTCCATAATCGTTAACCGTTTCTACCATCGGGCTGGATGATAAAAAACTGATATCACCTTCATAAACCAGACTTATATTGCGTCCTGAAAACTGCTTTTTTATATCTTGCAAAGGACCATTAAGAATTAGCTCACCTTTATGAATTAATGCTATCTGGTCACACATCCTGTCAGCAAAGTCCATCAAGTGAGTTGAGAAAATAATCATCTTCCCTTGCTGTTTTAAATCTATAATAATTTCTTTGAGTATATCGGTGTTAACCGGATCAAGTCCGCTAAAGGGCTCATCCAGTATTATGAACTCAGGGTCTGACAGAATGGCACTTATAAACTGAACTTTTTGTTGATTGCCTTTGGACAAGTCTTCAATTTTTGCGTCCTGCCGATCAAGTAGCTGAAACTTATCCAGATAATCCAGGGCCTTGTTTTTAACTGCTGATGGCTTGATACCTTTTATTTCCATAAAAAAATTCAGCACTTCCATTACTTTCATTTTTTTATAAAGACCGCGCTCTTCAGGCAGGTAGGAAATTCGACGTCTGAAATCATTTTCGACAGCTTTACCGTCAACTAATATCTCACCACTATCCGGACCAATGATATCCATCATCATTCTTATAGTAGTAGTCTTCCCCGCTCCGTTCCTGCCGATCAAACCAAAAATGGCACCTTCAGGGATTTTAAAAGACACGTCTTTTACGGCGTGCAACTGGCCAAAAGTCTTGTTTAGTTTGCGTACTTCTAGTTCACTCATATTTTAAAACACTATGATTATTGCCCAAATCCCAAAAACAAGAACATAAGGAGTAAGCACAATAATTGAGGCTTTTGTTGTGCTGCAGGAAGTAAAACTCTGGTAACCCAGAATAGCCAGGACCAGAGCCCAAATAGCCATTAAATCTATGGCCCTTAACCAACTTGAAAAAACGCCTTCTCTATTTGCTGTCAAGTAATCCAGGTTTAGTGGATTGAGCGCAGTTATATCTATCATTCCGCCAGAGCTAAGAATGACCAACCAGGCGGCTAATGCTGTAAAAATGCCTGGCACACTGCACCAGGCCACTAATGAATACCAACTTTTGTAGCTAATGGTCTTATCGGTTAATTTGGAAACCAAAAGGAAATAGGCGGCTTTAATTGCCATAATAAGCAACAAACCGATAAATACCCCCACCACAGAAGAAACTATTAACAGGCTCTTGTTATCTACCTGAACTTGCAGAGTGGCACGTAAGTCTCTTTCTGCAATACCAGGTTGAAGACTCTGTTCTACCAACTGGTTCAGTAAATACTCTGAATCCACAAGACTGAAAAAACCTAACTGCACTGATGCTGTCATTAAAAAAACCAGCAACCAGGGTAAGAACCAGGCAGGTTTCTCTTTTAAGCGGCCAAACACTTGATTAGGAGCGATAAGAATATCGATGAGATTATTAAGCATACCCTAATACTTTTGGTTAAGCCTTTGCCGACAAGATAGATCAGGGCCTATCCTGCTCATCAAACAAAGGCATCCCTGCCTTGGCAAGATAGTTAAATCAGGCTTCTTGTCTGATGGCGGCTAAAGCCAGCCTTGCATCCTTGTTAGGATCATTCTCGGCCCGAACTTCATCCCCAAACATCATGGTTGGATAATTTTCAGTCGTGAAAGGTGCCCAGGTTGGCATATCAGCGTGGTTAGGATCTCCAGTTCTGGCAAAAGCGGCCCAGGCAGCACTCATCACATGAGCCAGCTCATAACGAGAGCTGTCGGCTCCTGTCATGGAAGCGGCAACATCGACATTATTGAAAACGAAAGGAATTTCCAGCGTGTGATAGGACCCCATACGATTGTCATGCACAGGCGAATGCCAGTCAAAAAGATATAAATAAGACGGCGCTGAACCCTGCTCATATTTCATTCTATTTAAGTACTGGGCACTCCAACGTCGAGTGTTATCGGATTCAGCAGTCAACCACAACATCCTGTTTCTTCTGCCAGGGAATTTACCCTGATAAAGCGAAATCAGCTCTCTGGCCTGCTGTTCATTGCCATTACTAATGCGATTTTTGAATAAATTCAGCATATCGCCATCTGACAACTCATAAGGAGGCGGTCCTATCCAGCCATTTTCTGTTTCGACAGACCCTGCCATGAAAGGCACATCTGCAGTATACGCTGGTGCCGAAGGATCCCATGGGTGGCGCGGAATAAAATTACCGTCTATTACTGGCCCCATTGGGAAGCTGTTAAGGTCCGGATCACCATATAAGGCATCCTCAATCTGCTGGGGTGACAGTGCTTGCAAACGATCCAGCTGATTAGCATTAATACCCAGTTTGTTTAAGTATCTGCTAACACCCTCATTGGCATCATCAGCCGTCATGCCTCTTATTGTGGAGCCACTTTGAGCGATAGCACGATGGAATAAAGTTGATGCAGTTGGCACTCCCATCAGTGAAGAAGTTTTACCCCCGCCTCCTGATTGGCCAAAAATAGTGACCCGATCAGGATCGCCGCCAAATTCTGCTATATTGTCATGCACCCATTGCAGGGCCGCCACCAGATCTTGAGTACCCAAATTCGTGGATTCTGCCCATTTTTCTCCGCCAATATCCGCCAAATGCATATATCCGAAGATATTCAAACGATGACTGACCGACACAACCACAACATCTTCTTTTTTAGCCAGTAAGGTGCCGTCATACATCAAGTAATTACCCGAACCGTAACGATGACCACCACCATGCATCCAGACCATAACCGGACGAGAGCGGTTGTCAGCTGCAGGGGTGAAAACATTCAAATTAAGACAATCTTCACCTTCTTGTTCCTGTCGATTCATTGCCAGCACAACTGGAGAAGGTTCAAATGCATTCGGCCCCTGATAGCAACGATTCCCAATTTGGAACGCATCTCTAACGCCTGACCACGCTGTAGGCGCCTTGGGTGGCATAAAGCGGTTGGCGCCATCAGTTGGCGCACCATATGGAACTCCCCAAAACTGCTGAACACCTTCTCGCATTAGGCCTCTTACACGACCACTTCGAGTGGAAGCCGTTTGTCCAACTTCGCTTATTCGCAAGTCTTGAGCCATTGAAAAAGGAGCTTGCGAAGCAAGATAGAACCCGGCTGTTCCAAGTGCTGTGGAGCCCAGAAAAGATCGTCTGTTTACTGAAGTATTTTTATTTTTATTAGCCAATGTTATTTCCCCCTATGAGAATAAATAGCAAGTCGTGAGACTACCCTATTCATTCTTTGCGAAGCAAGCCAATCCTGTGGGTGAATTGATCCAATTAAACAAAGACTTTATTCATTTTTAAAAGGTACTTGCCAACACAATACTTAATTATGTTCGTTGAGGGTTTAAAAGCTGTGCCTTTTCTTTTAATAATTGGACAAAGGCAAGCTGAGTACCGGTAGGATTCCAGCTCTTGCGCATAGTAATACCGATAGGTCTAGGCGTTTGGATTAATTCAAATTTAATTTTGACAAGACTGCCATTCTCCAGCTCATGCTGAAACTGGTGCTCTGAACTCATCGTCAACCAATCTTCCCCTAACAAGAGTGAACGCACCAGGCCTTGGGAGCCTGACTCCACGATTCTTTCAGGCATTTCAACACCTTCAGATGTGAAAACCTTATCAAACAAAGCCCTTGTCGGTGTCCCTGGTCTTAAAATAACCCATGGATAGACAGAAAGCTTTTTGAGTGTCACTGTACGTTCAGTGACTAGAGGATGGCCAGATCTGGCTAAAATTTCGATTGAAGAAACAAACAGTTTTTCCTGCTTGATATCTTCACTGGGATTTGGGAATCGTAAAGCACCTATTAACAAATCAATATCGCCATTTCTTAAATGGTTCAGTAAATCATCATATATGCCATCGATGACACTGATCTTAAAGTTTGGAAAACGCTTATTAATATCAATAATAGTTGTTGGTAATATCGACGCCCTGGCCAAAGGCATGCTGCCAATAGTAATTTTACCCAATTCACGGTTATGAAAAGCATTAATCTCTTCTCTGGCTTGAGTAATTTCATTAAATGCCAATTTTGATAATCTTGCCAATTTTAGAGCCGCTTTGCTCGACGTAATACCATTGGTGGTTTTTTCAAACAGAATAGTTCCCAGTTGATTTTCCATGCCCCGTGCTGCGCGATGCAGTGAAGATTGCGAAACATGGAGTGCACGACTGGCTATACTGAAATTCTGTGATTGGGTGATACTAATTAAGTTTCTTAGCTGCGTGGTAGTGATGGCATGAATCAATTGTGAAGGTTTCATCACTTTACCGTCGCTGATACGCGATATTCCTTGTAGGCCTGATAAAATCAAACCCAATGCCCTACGCACCCTGAATTCAAAAATTAATCCCGTCTCGGTAGGCAGCATTCCATCGCTTCGGCGGTTAAACAATACTGTATTTAATTCATCATCCAGTTTGGCGATTGCCTGGGTAATAGCCGATTGGGAAAGATAGACTTTATCTGCTGCTTTACTAATACTTCCTGAATCAAGAACCTCAAGAAAAACTCTTAAATGTCTCAAATTCAACATATCTGTCGACAAGAAACTTCCCCTCTGTTTTTATAAATTATGTAGTCTATATCAAAAATTAATAACAGACGCTTAAATTTTATTTGAATTGTCCTGACCTGCAAACTATATTGGCCTGCCTGGTTTGAATGAGAAAAAGCTAAAGCCTGATCATTTTTACTAAATACCTGACAGACTTATTTACTTATAAGTTTATTTAAAAACTAAACCCTTATTTAGAGACTGAACATGTCAATAGTCGTTACTAACCCACCTCGTGTAGATAGATTACTAGTGGACCAATTCGCCAAGCTTGGTGTTGCAACCGTACACGAAGCTCAAGGCCGTAAAGGCCTGATGTCAGCCGACATCAAACCCATATTCAGACCAGCAGAAATTGTCGGGACAGCAGTTACCTGTGAAGTAGCGCCAGGCGATAACTGGATGATTCACGTGGCCGTCGAGCAATGTCGTGAAGGCGACATATTAGTAGTCACACCTACCAGCCCCTGTTCAGATGGTTACTTCGGTGATTTACTCGCAGAGTCTTTACGTGCCCAAGGAGTCCGCGGGCTCATTATGAACGCCGGCGTGCGTGATATTGCCACCCTGACTGAAATGCAATTCCCGGTTTGGTCAAAAACAGTCTATGCGCAGGGCACCGTGAAAGAAACAACCGCAAACGTAAACACCCCTATCGTTTGTGGTGGCGCCCTGGTAAATCCAGGCGATCTTATTGTGGCAGATGATGACGGTGTCGTGGTTGTTCACCAAGCCGATGCCCAAAGTACCTTGAAGAGTGCACAGGCACGAGAAACTAATGAAACAGCTAAACGTGAACGCCTTGCCAGAGGAGAACTTGGTCTGGATATCTACAATATGCGCGAACGACTAGCTGATAAAGGTTTAAGCTACGTCGATTACAAAACTTGGAAGGATTCACAATAACAATGCAATCAGCCATCCCCTGTTCATTAATGCGCGGAGGCACCTCCAAAGGCTTATTCTTTTTAGCCAACAATCTCCCTGACGACCCGGCAGCGCGTGACAACATATTACTTGCGGCGATGGGCTCTCCTGATGACAGACAAATAGATGGCGTGGGAGGAGCACACCCCTTAACCAGCAAAGTCGCTATTGTCAAAGCGTCTACCCACCCAGAGGCTGACGTTGATTACCTTTTTCTGCAAGTATCTGTCGATAAACCCTTAGTCAGTGATTCTCAAAATTGCGGCAACATGCTGGCTGGTGTCGGTCCTTTTGCCATCGACCAGGGACTTATCAAGGCTTCTCAGGGTAAAACCAAAGTACGTATTCATATGGTAAATACCGGTGGTATTGCCGTTGCTGAAGTACAAACACCCGATGGCAGAGTTGAATACGGCGGTGCTGCCCGCATTGATGGAGTCCCTGGTAACGCAGCTCCAGTTTTACTCGAATTTCTTGATATCGCCGGATCCAGCTGTGGTCAGTTATTGCCAACAGGAAATTTAATTGACCATATAGACGGGCTAGAGGTGACTTGCATCGACAATGGCATGCCCGTCGTATTAATCAGAGCAAAAGATCTCGGTAAAACAGGCTATGAGTCACCTAAAGAACTAGAGGACGATGAGCAGCTTAAGCAAGTTATTGAGAATATTCGTCTAAAGCTTGGCAAAGCTATGAATCTTGGCGATGTCAGCCAGAAAACAGTTCCAAAAATTTCATTAATAGCTGAACCGCAAAACAATGGCACCATCACAACACGAACCTTTATCCCTCACAGAGTCCATGAGGCCATAGGTGTGCTTGGAGCAGCCAGTGTTGCAACAGCATGTATTTTACCTGGCACTGTTACTGAATCTCTTGCCAGGATCAAGCCTGATAATTCAATTCACTTAATTGATGTCGAGCACCCAACAGGTTTTTTCAGTGTAGAGATTGAGCTTGATAAGAGTTCACCCCAAGCAGAAATAAAGCGCGTGGCCCTTCTACGGACAGCCCGTCTACTCATGCGTGGAGAAGTTCTTATTCCTGAAGACCTTAAGCAGAATATAAAATGAGATTAGCACTATGACACTAATTATTGATTGCCACGGCCACTACACAACTGCACCACCACCCCACCAAGCATTTCGTGAATCCCAGCTAGAGGCATTTGCGTCTGGTAAAGCTTTGCCTGAAGTGCCTAAAATCAGCGACGATGAGATACGTGAAAGTATTGAACTTAACCAACTGAAACTTTTACGGGAACGTGGCGCGGATATGACCATTTTTTCACCTCGCGCCTCAGCGATGGCTCACCATCTAGGTGACAATGCTGTTTCACAGCAATGGACGGAGGCCTGCAATAATTTAATCAAACGCGTTGTGGATCTTTATCCGGATTATTTTGCCGGCGTCTGCCAACTCCCACAATCTCCCGGCGTGTCGATTGATCATTCGATTGGCGAACTGGAGCGCTGTGTTAATGAGCTGGGGTTTATTGGCTGCAATCTTAATCCTGACCCTTCTGGTGGTAACTGGACATCAAAACCCCTAACGGACCCAAGCTGGTATCCTTTTTTTGAAAAAATGATTGAACTGGATGTACCTGCAATGATTCATGTATCCGGCTCCTGTAATCCCAACTTCCATGCAACAGGCGCCCATTATATCAATGCCGACACCACCGCATTTATGCAATTCCTGCAGGGAGATTTATTTACAGATTTTCCTGACTTGCGCTTCATTATTCCGCATGGTGGTGGCGCGGTGCCCTACCACTGGGGTCGCTATAGAGGTTTGGCCGATATGTTGGAAAAACCCAGACTGAAAGAACATGTCATGAAAAACGTTTATTTCGATACCTGTGTTTACCATCAGCCTGGTATTGATTTGCTATTCCAGGTTATCGATATCGACAACATTCTTTTTGGTTCTGAAATGGTCGGTGCTGTTCGAGGCATTGATCCGGAAACCGGTCATTATTTTGATGACACCAAGCGCTATATTGAAGCGCTTGATCTTTCAACAGAATATCGGCACAAAGTATTCGAGGGCAATGCAAGGCGGGTCTACCCTCGTCTAGATGCCTTATTGAAGGAGCAAGGCAAGTAACCATAAAAAAAAGAATAATTTATTTCAAATCAAGGCGCCCATAACTTTCGGCTTAATACCATTTAAGGACTATAAGAAGTTGTATAAAAAATGAGTCAATTTACGCCAGACCCGGATTGGTTACCTTTTCATCCAAGTCCGAGTAAACCAGCTTTTGTACCTCCTGCTGGAGCAGTCGATGCGCATTGCCATGTATTTGGTCCCGGCGACATATTTCCCTATGCCCCGAAACGCAAGTACACCCCTTGCGATGCCCCCAAAGAAAAGCTATGGGAATTGCGCGATCATTTGGGGTTTACCCGCAATATTATCGTACAGGCCACCTGTCATGGTGCCGATAACAGAGCGCTCGTCGATGCCCTGCTGCATTCAGATGGGAAGGCACGAGGCGTAGCGACAGTTTACCAGGACGTCACTGATGAAGAGCTTCACAGCCTGAGTGAAGCTGGCGTTCGTGGCGTCAGATTCAATTTTGTAAAACGGCTGGTCGATGCTTTGCCGTTTGACAGCTTGCATGAAATTGCGAGCCGCATAAAACCCTTGGGCTGGCATATCGTGATTTATTTTGAAGCCGCTGAGCTACCTGAACTTTACGATTTTTTTACCGGGTTACCAACGACTGTTGTCGTCGATCATATGGGAAGGCCTGATGTTAGCAAGCCTGTTGGGGGTGCTGAGTTTGAACTGTTCGTCAAATTAATGTCAGAAAATACCAACTTCTGGTCCAAAGTGAGTTGTCCGGAACGTTTATCCCTGGAAGGTCCTCCTTTTTACAGTGATGTGATTCCTTTTGCCCGACACATAGTCGAATCATTTCCAGACAGGGTTTTATGGGGCACCGACTGGCCACACCCCAACATGAAAAATCATATGCCAGATGACGGGCATTTAGTCGATGTCATCCCGCATATAGCGCCAACAAGTGAATTACAGCAAAAACTATTGATTGATAACCCCATGCGCCTTTATTGGCCAGATGAAGCGACTTAAAAGAAGACAATTAGAGGGAATTCCAATGGCACTAAATAAACCTTACTCAGATATACCTGGAACCACCATCTTTGATGCAGATATGGCCCGTATCGGTTTTCATTTAAATCAATTCGCCATGTCTCTTATGAAAGCCCAAAACCGTGAGCGTTTCAAAGCTGACGAACGTGCTTATCTGGATGAATGGTCGATGACTGAAGAGCAAAAACAGGCTGTGCTTGATCGAGACTACAACCGGATGATGTCGCTAGGCGGTAATGTGTATTTTCTAGCCAAAATATTTTCGACAGACGGGCTCAGCTTTCAGTTTGCGGCCGCAACAATGACAGGAATGACTCAGCCGGAATATGCTCAAATGATGCTGGATGGAGGCAGATCTCCAGAAGGCAATCTTTATAAAAATGAACCCAATAAAGGAGCATCATAATGGCTAAAATTACTGCTGGAGTCACTACATCACACGTCCCTGCTATTGGTGCTGCCCTGGATAATGGCAAAGCAAATGAAGAATATTGGAAACCCGTCTTTGCTGGCTATGATTATTCAAAGAAATGGATAGCGGAGCAAAAGCCCGATGTCATTATTCTTGTTTATAACGATCACGCTTCGGCGTTCAGCCTGGATTTAATTCCTACATTTGCCTTGGGCTGCGGTGAAAAATACAAACCGGCAGATGAAGGCTGGGGGCCAAGACCTGTTCCTGATGTCTATTCTCATCAGGAACTGGCTTCACATATCGCCCAGTCCGTGATTACTGATGATTTTGACTTAACTGTCGTTAATACCATGGACGTGGATCATGGACTGACCGTGCCACTGTCACTGATGTTTGGGCAAACCGATGCCTGGCCCTGCAAGGTAATCCCTCTGGCAGTGAATGTCGTATTATACCCACCACCATCAGGACAACGCTGTTATGACCTTGGTAAAGCCTTGCGCAGAGCCGTTGAAAGTTTTGATGAGGATCTGAATGTACAGATTTGGGGGACTGGTGGCATGAGCCACCAATTACAAGGCCCCAGAGCGGGTTTAATCAATAAGGAATTTGATAATAATTTTCTGGACAAGATTGTGAGCGACCCAGAAGCTCTGGCCAAAGTACCACATATAAACTATGTACGTGAAGCGGGCTCCGAAGGCGTAGAGTTAGTGATGTGGTTAATTATGCGCGGAGCCTTAAATGATAAAGTCACGCAAAAGCATCGTTTTTATCATGTCCCGGCATCTAACACTGCGGTGGGGCATTTGATTCTGGAAAATAAATAGGCGGTTACTGGCTTATTTTTCAGTTACACAAAATAAGCATAGAATTTAGTAAGACTATAAAAGAATGGGAGTTAAGTATTAATGAATGTTGCAATAGCAGGACCTGGAGCCTTTGGTATTAAACATCTGGATGGCATCGCAAATATCGACGGCATCAATGTCGTTTCATTGATTGGGCGTAGTCTTGAGAAAACCCAGGCCGTCGCTGACAAATATAATGTTCCACATGTTTGTACGGATTTGGCTGAGGCACTTAAACTGCCTGATTTAGATGCAGTCATTCTTTGCACCCCAACTCAGCAGCATGCTTCTCAAGCTATCCAATGCATGGAAGCAGGGGTTAATGTTCAGGTGGAAATCCCACTGGCGGATAGCTGGAAGGAAGCTGAAGGCGTCCAGCGTGTTCAGAAAGAAACCGGACTTATTTGCATGGTTGGACATACACGTCGATTCAACCCTTCTCACCAGTGGGTGCATAATAAAATCCAGGCCGGCGATATCAAGATTCAACAAATGGATGTGCAGACTTACTTCTTTAGACGCTCTAACATGAACGCATTAGGTGAACCACGGTCCTGGACCGACCACCTGTTATGGCATCATGCAGCGCATACCGTTGATTTATTTCGTTATCAAACGGGCGAAGAAGTTGTTCAAGCCAATGCCATACAAGGCCCCATACACCCGGAGCTCGGCATAGCAATGGATATGTCTATCCAGTTGAAATCCAGTTCCGGTGCTCTTTGCACCTTGTCTCTATCGTTTAATAATGATGGACCCTTAGGAACTTTCTTTAGATACATCTGTGATAACGGTACTTATATTGCGCGTTATGACGACTTGTTTACTGGAAAAGAAGAAGCGATTGATGTTTCTCAAGTGGATGTCTCAATGAATGGGATAGAGTTGCAAGATCGTGAATTTTTTGCAGCAATAAAAGATGGTCGTGAACCCAATTCCAGTGTCGGCAAAGTACTGAATTGTTACAAGGTATTACATGATCTAGAGCTACAACTGAATACCGCCAATTAATTAAAACTGATTAGCACTAATAAAAATTAAGGAGATAATCGAAAATGAAAACTCAAGTAGCAATTATTGGCGCTGGGCCATCAGGATTATTATTAGGCCAACTCCTGCACAATGCAGGCATTGACAATATTATTATTGAAAGAGTGACACCTGACCATGTCTTGAGTCGTATTCGTGCCGGTTTACTTGAAGAAGGTTTTGTCGAAATGGTCAAAGAAGCCGGCGTCTATGACAGGATGGGCAAAGAAGGCCTGGTTCATGACGGTTTTGAAATTGCTTTTGATGGTCAGATTAGAAGAATCGATTTAAAAAAATACAGTGGGGGCAAGCAGGTCGTTGTATACGGCCAAACAGAAATCACCAAGGATTTAATGGATGCTCGAGATGCGTCTAGCGCTCAAACCGTTTATGAAGTGAGTGATGTAGAAATCCACGACCCTAAAACTGACTCACCATATGTGACTTATACTACTAAAGAAGGTAACCATGAGAGAATTGACTGCGACTATGTCGCCGGTTGCGATGGTTTTCATGGCGTTTCTCGCAAAACTATTCCTGAGAACATGAGAACTGAACACGAAAAACTTTATAACGTCGGCTGGTTAGGAGTGCTTTCCGATACCCCGCCAATTTCAGATGAGCTTATCTACGGCACCAGTGATAGAGGCTTTTTCCTTTGCAGTATGCGTTCTGAAACTCGTAGCCGCTATTATGTCGACGTCACCATGGAAGAGAAAGTTGAAGACTGGTCCGATCATCGTTTTTGGGAAGAGCTGAAAAGCCGCCTGCCTGAAAGCATAAGAGGCAATTTGGTAACAGGCCCTTCTATAGAGAAAAGTATTGCTCCCTTACGCAGCTTCATCACTGAACCCATGCAGTATGGGCATCTGTTTTTAGTCGGCGACGCTGCACACATTGTCCCTCCTACCGGTGCAAAAGGTTTAAACCTTGCCAGCAGCGATGTGAATTATCTTTATCGCATTATGCTGAAGGTTTACAAGGAAAATAAACCTGAAGCTATTGAGCAATATTCAAAACTTTGCCTAAAAAGAATCTGGAAATCGGAACATTTCTCATGGTGGATGACAACCATGCTACATAAATTATCTGACAATACTTTTGAGCTCGGCGTTCAGAAAAGTGAACTCGATTATTTCACTGGCACAGAAACCGGATTAAGAGTTATTGCAGAAAACTATGTCGGCCTACCTTACGACGAAGTTGAATAGTCCTTGAGCAAAATTCAGAAAAGTTAAACAGAAAAGAAACAGTATTTATAAATAAGCAGAATAGAACCTGTCTTTCTCTCGGCAACAGGAAGTGGAAATTTCAAGTTATACTTCCTGAGTCGGCTCTGCTTATCCTTGCATTTCTTTACTGTTTATTACTCTGGTTTTAGGACGCTTATCACAGTTTTGCTTTCCATCTGTTTAAAACGTATTCTGCACTTCACGATTAACTAAAATTCAAAGATGCGCATTGATAAATGCCCGACGCTATCTGAACCACACCTTTTAAATAGTGATGAATCAACAAGCAGCCAATAAAAACCAGACAGCGATACATCCAGAGCAGGCTTCTTCTGGCTGGATTCCCAATATCAATATTGGTGAAGATTATGACCGTCGTTACATTGACGCCCCTATCCATTATGAATCTATCGATAACCTGGCTGTATTCTTCGGGCGCGACATGCCTGTGCATCGTCATGCCCAGTATTTCCAGATATACTACATCGAAGCAGGTGATATAAACTTTCATATCGATGACAAACTCTTCCAGGTTAAGGGCCCCGCCTTGTTTTTTACACCTCCAGCCATCCCTCACTCTTTCCAAATCATTAAAGATACTAACGGCCATGTTCTCGCCATCAGACAATCAATTATCTGGGATTTAATGAAAAGAGGACTGCAGTTGGATTCAGAATTGAATTTGAACAGAGGAATCTGTCTGACGGCTAAAAATATGGAAATAAAACAAGAAAAACAATCGCATCTTATCCAGCAATTACTAGAAAACATAAAAGATGAATGGCTTACAAGTTCAGCAGCCAAAGCTCTGGTAATGGAGAATTTTGTTTACCTGCTCATTATTCAGATTGCGCGTTTAAGCAGTCGCGAAGTTGAAAGCAGTCTGGTTAATAATGAAGATCTAAGACTTTTTCATCGTTTTAACCATGAAATTGAAATTCATTTACATGAGCATTGGCACCTTTCTGACTATACTAAATCCATAGGTGTTTCAGAAAGCAGGCTATACCAAATTTGCAGGCGTATTTCTAACAGCTCACCCAAAAAAAATTATCAGAGAGCGCTTACTACAGGAAGTGAAACGCATGCTGACCTTCAGTAACTTAAGCAGCAATAAAATTGCTTATGAGCTAGGTTTTAGCGATCCGGCATATTTTTCAAGATTTTTTAAAACACAGACCGGGATGACTCCACACATTTACAGAAAAAACCAGCCTCAACACTGAAGCTGTGACAATTTGATTAGCTAACTTTTGTCTATTATTACCAAACCACACCGTCTTATTCCTTTGCTCGCAGGACTGCAGGCATTTGGCCCATTAAGTATAGACATGTATTTACCGGCTCTGCCTGAAATTGCCAGAGACCTTGCCACAACAGAAACCATTGTCCAGCAATCAGTCACGTCATTCCTGATAGGATTATTTATAGGCTTGCTGTTTTATGGTCCTTTATCCGATAAGTACGGTAGACGGAAATTACTGATTGGCGGTATTTCTTTATACTTTTTTGCCAGCATCGCCTGCATGCTGGTGAACACTGCCGAAAACCTGCTTATCTGGCGACTTATTCAGGCTTTGGGTGGCGCTTCTGCAACCGTAATAGGCAGAGCTATTGTTCGCGATATATTCCCGGTCAATGAAGCGGCACGCGCTCTTTCACTAATGCATTTAGTTACAATGATAGCCACTCTGTCTGCACCATTAATCGCCAGCTATATCTTATTGATTGGTACCTGGCGCTGGTTATTTGCTGGCTTGATTGCTTATAGTCTGGTATTACTCTGCCTGGCTGTCTTAAAGATTCCTGAAACACATCATGGTAACAGTCGTAAAAGCAGTATCAGCGGCGTTTATCTTGCTTACCTTAAAATAATCTCTGAAACAAAAGCTCTTGGTTATATTCTTTGCATGTCGATTTGCTTTGCGGGTATGTTTGCTTACCTCACAGTTTCTTCTTTCGTCTTTATTGATTTTTTCGGACTAACACCACAACAATATGCCTGGATTTTCAGCTTTAACATTATTGGCGTAATGGCCTTGGTTATTCTGAATGCAAGACTGGTTAACGTAGTTGGAACTCAAAAAATGCTTAATTATTTCGCCTTACTCTGTGCTTTTTCAGGGCTGCTTTTATTGATCTCAGGCTTTACGGGTATTGGCGGCATATGGCTGGTTATTCTGGGGGTCTTTGGGTTTATTAGTTGTACCGGCGTATTAGGCGCAAACTGTATCGCTACCTTAATGCGTCTCTATACAGATAATGCCGGGGCAGCGGCCGGTATTGCAGTTGCTACACAATTTGGTTTAGGGGCATTACTAAGCCTGCTGGCGAGCAATCTATACGACGGTACTGATTTTTATATGTCACTGATAATAGGGCTATGTGGCCTGGGAAGTTTACTGGCATTATTGCTGACTCGTCACTCAAGCAAAATCGTATAAATTTAAAATATTGAACTTATGTTTAAGCGATCTGCCACTATTTGTTATGAATCAATAATTAACAAATAATAAAAAAAGCTAAACAGGACGTGCTTGCCAAGTATTACAAGCACAGTTTATTACTGAAATCCAGAGGCTCCTTAGCATGACTAATACAACAGAAACCGGGCTTGTATTCTGGCAGCAACTAAAGCAAAGGATTGATCATCTATATCATGGCTCAAGCACAAGCTCTCGCTATTTTCGATGGGGCTTATTGATCTTTGATGCAATTACTATTTTATATTTCGTGGCTGCATCTTTTTTCCACCAAGTTGACGAGTTTCATGTGTTGGAAGAAGGAATAGGCATTATCTTTTTAGTGGAATTTTGTGCTCGGCTTTTCATCAGCAAAACGCGACTCCGTGATATTTTTCATCCAGTCGGACTTGCAGATCTCATCGTTATTGTGTCATTACTAGCACCATCACTAGCAGAAAATTTCAGCTTTCTGCGCGTTCTGCGTTCGCTAAGATTATTGCGCTCTTATCACATGCTCAAAAATCTTCGCCAACAATCACAGTTTGTTCGTTTGCATGAAGACGTGATCTTTAGTGTGGTCAATCTAATGGTATTTATATTTGTAATTACTGCTGTAGTGTACGTCAGTCAGGCCAGTTCCAATCCAGCCATAAACAATTATATTGATGCCTTATATTTCACGATTGCCACACTGACCACGACCGGCTTTGGAGATATCACTCTGGTTGGCGCAGTTGGAAGGCTGCTGGCCGTATTGATCATGATTTTCGGCATTTCCCTATTTCTGCGCCTTATTCAGACCATTTTTCGTCCCAGTAAAATCAGTTATGAATGCCAGGTATGCGGCCTAAATCGCCACGATATTGATGCGGTGCATTGCAGGCATTGCGGTCAGGTTTTGCATATAACTACCGAAGGCGCCAGTTGATACAGCCAAAATTTAATCGCAAAACCAGACAAGCACATACCGAAGCAGGCTAATGCCCGCATGCCAGAATAAGTGGATATTATCTAATTAAAAAAGTATCTACGGGCAGGACGTCTGGATTTGGACCTGGATACATAAATTGCGTAGTAATTTTAGAAGGTTTTAAAAACCCAAAACCTACTGCCTTTAATCGAAATGTCATTAATTCTCGTTCGAATAAATGTGTAATAAATTCACGATCTTCATGACTTTGTTTTTTCTGAGTGTATAGCTTTAAAAACATCTCCCTGTTCCCTTCGGTATAAATTTCAAGGAATGTTGTCATGTACTCTCCAGGAGTTTTATGGCGTGATGAATATTTTTCTTCTTCAGGTAACCCCAGATATTGTTCGATAAGGTCTTCTTTTGTAATGTCGACAATATCTTCTTCATTCTTTGATGGTATTTTCTTTACTTACTCGGGGTTAATACAATGAATCATTTCTATTGCTTTTGTCTGTAGGTGAATTAAATACTGGTCAGTCGCAAACAAAACTGTGCTTCTTTTAAAAATTTACCACTTTTTATTTCTTCAATAATCTTAAACATTTCATCAGGACTATTAAAATGGAAAGTATGTTGCTTGCCATTTATCGAAAATATTTCGATACTGAGATTTTCTACTTTTTTTAATTCCTAGAAATGACAAAATAAAAACCCAAAACCTTTCTATACAAAGCACTCGCTAAATAATATTAAGTTTAGCTAGATTAATCGAAAGACCTGAATGAGCCGGTCATTCTGCCCTGCTTCGATTGGGATTTTATGCGCATCAGGCGTCGGGAAAACCAGGTTAGCAACGAAAGTTGATTCTCTTAACCACCGATATTTATCGCCACTAACGTTAAACACAGGGTTGAGGCGGTAAATGCCATTCTCATATCCCAGCCCCTTGTTATGAATAATAATCTGATAGCCATCATCTGTTTTTAAGCGATAAAGTGCATCAATAATGGTCACTCCATCTGGACGTATAACCGGAAAATCTCCTCCTCCAGGGATAACTGAGCCACTGATATTGGGTCCGGAAAATCGACCTCCAACTATCGGCCAGAGACTGTCACGAGTGCCGTCCGCCGCATTGTCTTCAGGACCCATCGATTCCGGCTGACTACAAATAACATTAATGTTAATCACCAGTTCCAGACCAATCTGATCATATATGACTGAATCGTGATTGACAGAGCCTCCTGCACTTGAACTTGTTTGTGCTTGAGTTAATGCAGCTATGCCGGATAAAAGTCCAGCTGTCCCTAAGAGACTGACCGCCTTCCTTCTGGATATTGTCATCTTTGTATTCCCTCTTGGAATCTGATTTATGAATAGTGTTTTTTGTAAAAATTTTTAATTATTTCTTCCACGTGATTCCCAAAGCACTTCTCCGGTCTCCACTTTTGTAAGAGATGATGCGTTTGCCGTGTTTGTGCCATCTCGTGAGCCAAAGCCTGTAATATTAATTAAATCACCGGGACCGACAGTATCCGGGCTCATACCCGCTCGCATCAGGGACAGCACCCCAAGAAACTCGACTGCCCAAGCCTGAACAACCCCTTGCTCATCTTCGGTTTCAAGAAAGACCCAGGCATGTGGATTGGTCCACTCTATATTTATGACTGTCCCTGTAAGATCCACAGGACGGCTTACATCAAACTCCAATGAAAAAGAATGATGAGACAACGCAGTTGCAGACCATAACAAGGATGCAAGAATAGTACACAGTAAAAAAAAGTTGCGCATTTATATAACTCCTCTTTTTATACGGCAGCAAAATACAATTTGCTGTCCATAAAACAAACTCAAGACCAGGCCTGCCTTGTTAAGGCACCCTCACAAAGGGCCATGCGCCTGAAACATGTACTTCGGAAACTTGTGTGGCTACGCCTTCATCGTTAACTGAAAACACAAAACCTAATCCACAGATGCAGTCAAAAGCATTTTCGGAAAGAGGAATCAGTCGCGATTTTACAGATTCAAAATTCCCACCCGTATCGGAATAACCCGGCGTTCGAATTAAAAACATCTCCCCGTCTTCGAGCACAAATTCAGCGTTGGTTAGCGTGCCCAGCCAAACTCCCTCATAGGTGCCAACGTAGGTCTCAAGAATATCTTCAGGAAGCTCCACAACCATGGCGTCAGCTTGCTGGATTTCTCCTCTCCAGTTATTACTAAGCCCCCTTGAGGATTCATTACAAACATTTTCACTTAAGTTGGTGTCTGCCTGGTATTCCAACTCAATGATTGCCTGCACTACTCCTGTAAATGTAGCGGGATCATCGTAAGTGACTTCTAGCTGGATATGACCAAAATCCGGGCGGCGATAACGCTCAGTGATACGCAAACCATCGGTATGAGGCAAACCATCTCGATGCAGCCAGGTTTTTTCGTTGAAGCCATTACTTTCTACAACTAATGTATCGCCTTCCCAATGAGCAACTGAGTAACCCTCCCAGCTTGGAAAAGGGTTGTCTTCAAGCTCACGCCCATCCATGTAGATCTGGCGATTTGACATATCAGAGTTGAGCACTATAAATATTGATGGGTGTTGTACAAATCTTCTCATCCCACTGGCTACCGCGCCTGCAGGGTATGAACCTGGTCCACTCGGCAAACACGCAAAGCGCGGATCATCGGCATAGAAATTGTTTTCATTTTCGGTCATCGCCTGGCGAGCCCATTCCTGTATATTCTCAGGATCATACAAACTTCCACTTGCTCCAACAGGTATCCACAATCCCGAAAAATCCGGATGGCCATCGGCGGCTCTTGGCACCGGTGCTGCTAAATCAAGCTCACCATCTGCTGTCCGAGGCAGACCTGGTGTAGTCAATCTCAACCATTGAGCACTTAACTCGGAACTTACCAGTATCAAGATAATTAATGTGATAAATTTCTTTAACATATTATTCCTTTATTATTATCATTTTTATATAAATCGTTAGCCATTAAATACACAAGCAAAGAATTCTAATTTAGTTCTTAATGCTTTCCATTGCATTATGGCGCAGATTTCATACTAAACAAACCATCGCCCGCTTCGTTTTGAATGGCCTCTTTTAAGTAGAAATATTATTTACGATATTTCCACTAGATCACATACAAGTCAGAATACAATGTCATGTGATTAATTTACATTAGGCGGGGTAAATTGGTCGGCAAATACAACAATACCTTCAGAGTTGTCCGTTCTATGATGAATGATGGCTTGGTACTCAGGAGAGTTATACCAAACATGAGCTGCTTCTTTTGAGGCAAAGCGCAATACAACTGACACATTACTGGGGGCCCCCTCTGCCACTTCACTGTTATAGTCAGCCACTAAAACTTCACCACCATAGGCCTGTAAAGTAGGCATGACTGCTGGCACATAAGCTTTATATGCTTAGGGGTTTGTTATTTTATAGTTTGCAATGACATAAGCCGTCATGATCTTTTCCTCTTCTAAACTTTCATTAAGTAAGATTATTATTCAGCAAAAAAATATTAATCTTCTTTATTGTTTTTTTGTCGTTTCGTGGAAACTGCAGCGACTATGGTGATGATAATCACCACTACAATTGCACCTGTTATTGTTGCGTCCATTTTGTCTCCCTATAATTTTTATTGTATCTGTAGTTCTTCTCCATCCGGCATCGTTATGGTCAATAGCCTTATGAGCTTGCGCCCGTCTCTAGTAGGATTACCTGTGACTGATATTATATGCCCCGCCTGTAAAGTCTGTGGTGTAATCCCCTTGCGGGTTAACATACCAGGCGTTGTGGTCTCTACTTCCCACATAATATGAGAATTATCCTCTCCAGTTTCAACCAGCAAGATATAGCTGTGAGGAGCAATAAATCTGAATTGCTCTATTTCACCAGTGACATGGATAGTTTGTGATACATCAAAAAGTGCATTAAAGGAATGGTGCGCCTGAGCGCTCATCACTCCAGCTAACAGCAGGCTGATTACAAAGATTAGCTTTAATTTATACATATTATTTCTCACCCTAAAAACGGCTATCGGCTGGGTCACATACGGATTCAAATATTATGCCTTCAGGATCAAGTTCCCAGGTAAAATGCCTAAGCCAAGGGCTTGCAAAGGTCTGAGGTGCGGTAATTTCGACATCGGCTTCTAGCCTCCCATCTTCGGTTAAACGATAACGCTCAATGACCGACAGATCACCGTATTGTCTTCGCCCTGCCCCATCAAGAAGCGCTGGCGAAAAATTATCTGTCTCAATCACTAAGTCATTCTGTTCCCAATGCCCTACTGAATAGCCCATGCGACTCGGCGGAAGATATTCAGGAGCATCTCTACCATCCATATAGATACGCCGAACCATTCCGAAAGATTCATATAAGAACAGAATCATTGAGTCTGTTTGAACAATCTCAAAAGGATATATGATGAGTCCAGACCTTGGAAAACCGGGCATGACACAACGAATACTTGGATCGCTTAAAGGGTCAAAGGCCTCAAAATCTGCCTGAGCCTGCGCAGTTAAGGGCGGCATATTTTCTGTGAGAATACTGCGCGGAGATGTTGCAAGCCAAACCCCATTCATATCAGGAGTCATCTGGGCAAGTAACTCGGTATTTGCAAATAAAAGAAAGCAGCTTAAGGAAACAACAATTTGCCATTTCCGAAATGAATGATTTTTCGACATGTAATACCTAAAAAAATGATGTCCTTGGCTATCTCTATTCAATTTAATGGAGAAAAGAATTTATAACAAGAGCTTAATTTTAAAAAAAATGGCTTGCATTACGGCGATTATCTCGCTGGGCACTACATGGCTTTTAATAACCCGCGAGCTCTTTACCATCTAGTTCTTCAACAAAATCTGCCGCCAGTTTTTTAGTCGCATTGGAAAAAATTGCTGTATCAACACCCACACCGATAAATTTTGCTCCGACATCAGAATATTTTACTACCAGGTCTTTAGTCACAGCCAATACGCCAGCTTGTTTGCCAGCAGCCTGAATACTTTTAATTCCCTTACAAACAGTAGCAACCACTTCCGGATGATTTTGTTGACCAACATAACCCATAGAAGCAGACAAATCTGAAGGGCCAATAAACACAGCATCAACACCTTCTACTGCCGAAATAGCATCGATATTTTTCAAAGCAGTCACCGTTTCTATTTGCACGATGACACAAACTTCATCATTAGCCTTGTGTAAATAATCTGGTATGCGGTTCCATTGTGAGGCCCTTGCCAATGCAGTGCCAAGCCCGCGAATACCTTGCGGAGGATACTTACAGGCCCGAACTATTTGCTCGGCTTGTTCTGCTGTATCCACCATAGGAACAAGAACAGTTTGCGCACCAACATCCAGTACCTGCTTAATTATCGCCGTCTGCCCTTCTACAACACGAACAATGGCTGAAACGGGATACGCCGCTATAGTTTGCAAATGAGCCAAAATAGATTGCAAATCAAATGTTCCGTGCTCACCATCTATCAATACCCAGTCAAAACCGGCTCCTGCACATAACTCTCCAACCGTTGTGTTTGGAATACCCATAAATATGCCGAAGAGTTTTTTATCGCCCTGCAACGCTTCTTTAAACTTGTTACTAGGTATTTGCATAATGTCCGTTCTATTAATTAGTTTTTAAATTATTTAAATAAAATTTACTGATATTTGACCAAGTTTGCCGTAATCTGCTGTCACTTTATCACCCGCTTTAACTTTTATGGGTGCCGTGAAAGAGCCTGATAATAAAACCTGGCCAGGCTCTAATGAAATACCATGAGGCGCAAAGCGTTTGGCAATCCAGCAAATACCTTGCGCAGGATGACCTAAAACTGCTGCGGCCAAACCGGTTTGTTCAATAATACCATTCAACTCAATAATTGCCCCACACCAGCGCAGATCGACTGCAGATGGATCAACTTTCAGCCCTCCGGTAATAATGCCCGCATTTGCTGCATTGTCAGCAATAGTGTCGAAAACCTTGCGTGTATAGCCGGTTTCTGGATTTGCGCGAACACTGCGTGCCGCAATAAGTTCAAAAGCCGGTATTACATAATCAGTAGCATCAAGTACTTCTTCAACAGTCACATTCTCGCCAGAGAGTGCTTTTTTCAAGACAAAAGCCAGTTCTACTTCGATTTGTGGATCAAGAAAATCTGCAGCCACAATATCACTACCATCCTCAAAAGCCATGTCGTCCAGCAACACGCCGTAGTCAGGTGTTTCAATGTTCATCACGCGCTGCATTGCTCTTGAGGTAAGACCAATTTTATAACCGATGACTTTACGGCCATTCTTGATTTTACGTTGAACCCATGCCGTTTGAACCGCATAGGCATCCTCCATATCCATATCAGGATGAGTCAAAGTTAGCGGTGCAATTTGCTTTCGATTTTGCTCAGCCAGATATAGATCATCAGCTGCTTTCTGGATTTGTTCCTGATTAAGCATGTTTATAAATAATCCTGAATGTTGTTTTTGTTAAATTTTAAAACGGACTCCAGTTCTTTCATCTCAAATGACAAGGCTATGCCATGTTTGTCATGATGCTCTGAGAAATGTTTGGTGAAAACGTCAAAAAACAAATCCGCTGCACCCTGCTTTTCTTGCATTGTCCTGCCCGCACCTAAAAGCACCTGCAAATGGGCAAAGCCATGTTCCGGATTCCCATCTGCCATACGGTATTGTTCACAACAATAAGCACGACTGCGGATCCCTTTTAAGGGAAATAGTTTTGTATCCTCAGCCGCCTGGTGCAAAGCTTTAAACAAGTCCTGAATTGATTGCTGGTCTTGCCCGAGGTTATCAGAATATTCAAGAACGAAATGCGCCATCTGTCTTCTCCTAAGCTTCCGTTTTATCGACCTAATACAGGTACACGATGGGTGCCGTGTGCAATACAAACGTTTTTAGTTTCCATATAAAAATCAAAACTATAATCGCCACCATCCCGACCGATACCTGACATTTTTATTCCACCAAATGGTGAAGGCAAGTTTCGATTATTTTCTGAATTAACCCATAACATGCCCGTCTCAACATTACGTGCCATGCGCATGGCACGGCCATTATTTTCAGTCCAGATATAGGCAGTAAGGCCATACTCAGTATCGTTGGCAATCTCTAGGGCCTGCTCTTCAGTATCAAATTCAATAGCCGTCAGCACCGGACCAAATATTTCTTCTCTGGCAATTCGCATACTGTTATTCGCCTCAGTGAAAAGAGTCGGTGCAACGTAATTACCATTGCCAAGATCTTCTCTTCTGGTGCCACCAACCAGTATCGTCGCACCATCCTGCTTGGCAACATCCATATAACTTAGCACTTTTTCAAAGTGTCCAGTGTGCACCAGCGGTCCAACTTCAGTTTGGGGATCCAGAGGATGCCCAACTCTCAAATTGGCCACACGCTTTTGCAAGGCTTCCATAAACTTCTCTTTAATACCTGACTGAATCAACAAACGACTGGATGAGGTGCAACGCTGCCCATTAAGGCTGTAGATCATGAATACAACTGCATCCAGTGCTCTATCAAAATCAGTATCATCAAACACAATTACCGGATTCTTACCACCAAGTTCGAAATGCATGCGCTTCAAGGTATCTGCACCCTGTCGCATAATATGACTGCCTGTGGCTGTCTCACCCACCAATGCTACTGCCTTAATTGCGGGATGCTCAGTTAAGGCTTTACCGGCATCTTCCCCAAAGCCATTGACTGTGTTCCAAACACCATCAGGCAAACCTGCATCCTTGGCGATATCGGCTAATAACATGGCACTCAAGGGCGTTAGCTCAGCAGGTTTATGTACGACTGTACAACCAGCCGCTAATGCTGGCGCGATCTTCCAGGTAGATAGCATAAAAGGGGTATTCCAGGGAGTGATAATACCTACCGGCCCTATCGGGGTGCGAATGGTAAAATTGGTATGCTCTTCCTGATGCAGCGCCAGGCCATTACGAGATTCAGGGGCTTTATCCGCAAAGAAACGGAAATTTGCTGCGCCACGAATCGCCGCTTGTTTCATAAAGCGAATAGCCTGTCCGCAATCCATTGATTCAACTAGCGCAATTTCTTCAGCACGCTCAACAATTTTGTCAGCAAAATGATTCAGTAATTTTTTACGTTCTGCGCCGGACATTTCTTTCCAGTCAATAAAAGCTGCTTCAGCTGCCCTACAAGCACGATCAACATCAGACGCAGTGCCTCTTACAACCTCACCAAGTGAGCTTTGATCTGTGGGTGATGTATTGGTATAGGTTACAGCACCGGCGGGAATTTCCATCTTGCCCCCGATAAAGTGTCCGGTTGGCTGATCTTTAAATTTCTGTAAATATTTATTCGCTAATTTTAAGTTTGTCTCTAACTCGCTCATTTTTTTATACCTGTTTTATTCTCTTAAAATATTTAGTTAAGCATGACACCAAGCATTCGGCAGCTTTTGAGGATAACTGAATATGCCTCTACACTTCTTCACATTAGCCGCCTTGTTTTAAATTACTTAACATGTTAAGTTATCTGCCAATTGAATGCAAGAAACCATCAAACTCAATAAAACATTACTAGGAGCGCTCTATGCGATTTTTATCATTTAACAGCCAGGGTTCGGACTCTTGGGGAGCAATCATCGATGACAAGGTTATTGATTTAGGGGCCAAATTAGGCGGAAATTTACAATCCATTATAGAGGAAGGTCGACTCGATGAAGCTAAAGCTCTCGCTAACAAATCAAGCCCTGATTACCCCTTAGCTGATGTTAAAATCCTTAAGCCGCTAGCCAGCCCAGAAAAAATTGCCTGCATCGGTGTAAATTACGCAAATCGTAACGCCGAATATAAAGACGGCAGTGATGCACCTAAATTTCCAAGTTTATTTATGCGCACACCTGATTCATTAACCGCACATAATGAACCCTTGTGGCGCCCACCTGAATCTGATCAGCTCGATTACGAAGGTGAAATAGTCATTGTTATAGGTAAAGCTGGCCGTCGCATAAAAGAAGAAAACGCCTATGATCATATCGCCGCCTTGACTATTATGAATGAAGGCACTTTGCGAGACTGGGTTAGACATGCCAAGTTCAATGTTACGCAAGGTAAAAACTTTGTGAACTCGGGTTCTCTTGGGCCCTGGTTAGTGAGCGCCGATGAATTTACCGCTGAACAATATGAACATATGCGCGTAACGACCAGGGTAAACGGAGAAGTTCGCCAGGATGACACGACTGACAGCATGATGTTTCCTTTCAAATACATCATTGCCTATTGTTCTCAATTTTTTCATCTTAAGCCTGGCGATATTATTGCCACAGGTACACCAAACGGCGCAGGCGCACGTTTTGACCCACCTAAATATTTGGTCCCCGGCGACATAATAGAAGTCAGTGTCGAAGGTGTTGGCACATTGGTAAACGGTGTTATTGATGAGCCAGTTGAGTTCTAAAAAAAAATCACTGCCTGCAGATTTACCTGTAAGAGAATTTGGTAAATCCTTGCCGATGTCGCTGCTTCGTGCCCGCGAAGCCGTGATGAAAAAATTCATATCACATTTAAAAAAACATGATCTCTCGCCACAACAGTGGCGAGTCATCAGATTTCTTCAACAGGAAGATGGGCTTGAAATGTCTGAATTGGCGGAGCGCTGCTTTTTAATGATGCCAAGCATGTCACGCATTTCAAAAAATCTTGAAGCACGCGGGTTGATAACCCGCAAAACGGTTGCCAGTGACCAGCGTCGTTCAGAGCTTTTCCTTAGCGACTCAGGACGCATACTCTATTCAAAAATTGCGCCAAAATCCGCTGAACGTTATGAACATATTACACAGCAATTTGGTGAAGAAAAAATTGAACTGTTATATCAATTGCTGGATGAACTCGTTGTCGCTTTAAAAGAATAAACTCAGTTGTAATTGAATAATTACTGACTTATCGCAGCAGCATTATTGCGCACTGCTCTGAGCTGCCAGATTTCGAATTTGCCTGGCATCACCTATTCCGCCTCGATTGTTTACATTGGTAAAGCCTGCGGCTTCAAGTATCTGCTTGGCCTGTCCGGCACGATTTCCACTACGGCAGTACAAATTAATTTCTGCGTCTTTAGAAAACCTTGAGGCAAATTCGTCAACATCGATCACCTGCAGTGGAATGTTCAAGTCTCCATCAATATGGTCTTCGTTATATTCCTCGACAGTCCGCACATCAATCCAGACAGCATTATCATCCCTGACCGATGCGCAAGCGTTTAATAAAATAACAAAAGTAAAAAGGGTGATTTTTAACAGGCTGCTTTTTGTAACGACATTCATTTGTTTAAGACTCTCTATGTTGGAGGGATTTATAGTAAATAAAATCTGACCTGGCAATTATATAGAAACTTTGTGATTAATTTAGGTTTTCATAATACTCACGAATTGGGCCGAAAGGGCCGTATTGGTGTTGCTCTTGAGGGAACGGATCGGCATACGGTGGATAAGGACTATCAACAGGCTTTAATTTTAAGTCCGGATAATCCAGCTCTAGATCACTTTTAATTGGTCGAGGCTTGGAATTGATATAAGCAGAAACATCATAAGCCTCATCGTCTGTTAAGGTTGCTTCACCCAAAGGCATGCGTGCTTTAATAAAACGCGCTGCTGTGAGCACACGATTCATGCCCGCACCATTATTATAGCTATCAGCTCCCCACACCGGCGGAAACAAATATCCATTTCTGATGTCAGTTGTCTCTTTAAGCCCTTCTCCATTTTCACCATGACAAATCTGGCAACGCTGCTCATAAACAATCTGCCCTGCTTCCAGATCAGCTCTTCGCTGAGGTTCGATAAACGCGGTAGGTTCAACTACTGAGGTTTTACTCTCGCTCATGGCCGCATGCTGGTCACCTAAGCTGAGAATATAATTTTCCATAGCCGCCAATTCGATACTGTCTTTTGAAAAAGCTCTGCCATTCATACTGCGTTGCATACAGCCATTGATTCTGTCCTTAAGGTCTCTTTCTTCATTTTCTCTACCCATGAATCTCGGGTAGCGAGAAGCCGATTGCAACAAAGACAGTGTTCCAGGCTCAGAACCACTACCCAGATGACAGGATGCACAATCCAAACGGTTGCCGGTGTAGCGCATTGCCGGGTTGGTCTGATCCGGGCCCAGCAATGAAACGGTATCTCTAAGCAATCTTTGCCCATATTCGGCAGTGGCTTCGATAGCCAGTTCAGACCCAGTCTTATCTTTATTCGATAGGAATAGTGTTCCGATAACCAATGCGATCCCCGCTATGGCAGCCACAATAAATATAGTTTTTGATCCTGAGTTTGCATTAACGTCAACCATTATTTTTCAACCCTCAAGCCTTATCATTCATGTTTCTGCTCAACAAACTGATTATCATAGTTCTCAATCTGGTCCTGGAAAAGGTGTTTCGGGCGTTCAATTTGCTCTCTGAAATCGCGCCGGACTGCCCAGGTTATAAAATAAACCAAGGCTAAAGCCAGTGAGCCAAATACAATAGCATTAGTCATCATTGTTTTACGCCAAGCCTTGCTGTGAACATGAAATTATTCATCAAAAAACTCACGCAGATAATGTGTTACCGCCATCATTTCATCAGCAGATAAACGATCAATCCAGGGAGCCATGGATGAGCCATCAATACCATTTTGCAGCACTCTCATACTTTCAGCTATGCTTGGTCGCTGACCTGTAAATGCTGTCGGTGCAATAGCCAATTCGCTGGCTGCAAAGCCATTACCATCACCCGTTACACCATGACATTGAATGCAATTTTCCAGATAGATCTGCTCACCAAGGACTAACTCATTATTAGCGGGCTCAGTTTCAGCAGCGTCCAGTGAAAAGCGCTGAACAACATTAATTAATGCCGCTAAATTCTCAGGGGACTGGTCCCGCCAGGCAGGCATCGCTGTCCCATCAACCCCGTTCCAAAGAACATCGGCAACATTATCAGAACGGTATTCAAATTGAGTAAGATTAGCCGGCCGAGGCTCCAGCCATCGCGCAGCGGGCCCATCTCCCTGGCCATTCTCGCCATGGCAACTGGCACAATAATCTATCCATAGCTGTTGACCAACTTCCATGGATGCAGCCTCACCAAAATCCGGGAAATCTCCCCTCACCCTGGTTTTATTTGGGTGAGCATTCAATAGCGGTGCATCAAATGACATCAGCGCCCATCTATCATCCACTGCCAGGGCTCTTGCTTTTATATCGCCATCCGGCCAGGCTATTTCTCTGGCTCGCCCCAGAGATTCAATGAACGCCAGCAGGTCATAGGCTTCCTGTTTAGGCTTATCAGCTCCACCATCAAAAAGTGAGGGATAGGCTGGCATAATTGACAGGGCTGAGACAGTGCGTGGAGAATATAAATGCAGCAACTGCCAATCTGCGGTTCGTGTTGACCCTGCCCTTGCCAAATCAGGACCTATCCTACGAGTACCCCAAAGATGAGGAAAATCAAATTGCCCTTCCCAGGCCAAGGTCGGAGCACCAAAGCGGTTTATATCAGCGTCTGTATAGCGTATTTGTTGAGTATGACAATAGGCGCAGCCTTCTCGGGCATAAATGGCACGGCCTCGGGCTTCAGAAGCGCTTGGTCTTAGAACATTCTCCGGGGTCATTAGGCTAATTTGTTGATCAAGCACTTTGCCGGGTAAGAAGCCCAGTAAGAATACCGAAACAACAAAAAAAGTAAGTCCCGCCAGCGTTGCTGCCAAGTACGACATCTTCAAGACTTTGCCTGAGTTAGTCACACCTAGCTCTTGTGCAAAAGTATTCGCAGCCAGACTGGGACGTACTATGGACGCTTTTTCCTGCTTGCTGGTCTGGGTAATCGCTTTCGAACCCGCTTCCTGTGGCCCGGTGATTAACCCTATAAAAAGTGCTATAAAGCCGCCACTTATTGGAATAGCTGATATGCTACGAATGATCCAATAGGGTTTTGAGGCTTGCACTGACTCAAGCCAGGGGGCGCCATTAAGCCATAAGTTTGCTTGGATGATTCCAGCAATCGTCAGGTCGACAAACATAATGCCAATACCAACAACCAGTAACCAGAAAGACCATTCTAGTGCAGCAGCGTTGTATCGAGCCCAGGGAATCCGCTGCCAGGCATGAATCATTCCACCAATTGCAGCAAAGGTTGCAAAACCCAGCATAGCCAAATGCGAGTGAGCAACCACCCAATCTGTAAAATGTACCGCCTGATTAAGACTCATTTGTGCCTGAAACGAACCTTGAATGCTCACAATCAAATAAAACACGATGGACATAGCGACAAAACGCAAACCGATATCTTTAGGTATCCAGCCTGATCCCCTTAAAGACAGCAACAGGTTAGTCACGACAATAACGACGATGACTCCAAGCAATGCAGATGCGGCTATGGCCCCCAGCTGTGCAGCCATTGGTATCACCGAAAACACATAATGATGAGTGCCATTCAAGGGATACAGAAAAAATAAGCCCCAAAATCCAAACATCGACAAAAAATGGCTGAAGATCGGCCGCCCTGTCGCGGCAGGAATAACAAAATATAGAATTGCCAAGGCCAGTGGCGTAACAAACAAACCAACCGCGTCATGAATCCATAAGCCACCAAATGCAGCACTTTCTGCACCGGGAACAATCTCCGGAATCATGTTGCCCATGGGGTAGGCCAACAGTGTAAAAACCAGCCCCCCGATGATGTACCAACTGGAGACATACAGATCATCAAGTCCACGCTGAAAAAATCCCGGCAAAAATTGATAGGCGGCTAGCAAGAAGCCAAGAATCACGAAGACATCAATAACAAGTGGAAACTCGGCCCATTCTATGGGCTGACTGAACCCAGCCAAAACCAGAACAAACCCAGGCAGCACCACAATGAAATTCCATAGGCCAAACAAGCAACGCCCAAGCAGCCTGCTGGAAACCGGCTTGCCCGTTAATATAGGAACAGCGTGGTAGAGGAATGCCAGAAAGGCATTCCCCAACCAGCCCAGCATAATACCTTGTGTATGGGCATATCGTAGCCTGCCCCAGCTAAGTACTGGTGATTCAAGAACCAGGTCAGGCAGGATTAACTGTAGCGAAATACAAATGCCAAAAACCACAGACAGGAAGAGCGTACCCAAAGCAGCCATGCTGTGGGCATAGACCAGCCAGGTATCAACTAGCTCATTACTCGAAGAACCTGTTGAAGCCCGTGCCGAATCCGATAAAGACTCTCGTTTTGAACTCATCCTACGGCTAACAGACTGTACCCGTATTCCTGTGCCCTGGTCGCCGCAATCACACCTGCTGATATAAAGTGAGCATTTGGAATTGCATTGGCAACCAACTCTTCAAAAACCTCATCTGCTGACACACCAGTCACTCTTGCAATCCCACCCGAGAAAAACCGGGTCGCATTTTGACAAATAGCAAATTGCACACCTCTGGAAGCCATATTATCGATGGTAAGACCAGGGAAAAAAGCATGTTCATCAGAATTTAAAACATTTATTGTTGGCGCCTCACCCGTTAAAGGGTCAGCATGTTGATTGATGCTATGAAAGATCTCGCCATATTTTGCCCACATGGCATCGTTAAAGGCAAAGGGTGTTGAATTATGGCGAAAACAGACAATCATTGCATAATCGTCATCCGAACCAGCATAAGCATTATTGTGAGCATTCATGACATTGGCCGCATATAGCAAACCATCGACTCCGCCTAAAGCGCTCGAGGTATCCACAAAAACTCGATGAATACCGGGCAGCTCATTCAGCCAGGCATCCAGGGCATGGCGAGCCGGCATAAAGCCATTTGAATTTTGAGCGTTTGTGGCACTTGCCCCCACCGCAAGCCCGGCAACTGTAGCTGCCCCCATCGCTTTTACTAACGATCTGCGTTCTATTTTATCAGCTGCTTTATTCGTATTATTTTCATTCTTCATATCAAACCTCGAGTAAATATTTTTAATGACAGAGCAAATTACATGCAATCTGGAATTTTAATGCAAGATCAAATCGAATGAACAAACCCCAACAGGTGATTTAAATGCATTGAATTTATCACGTATCAAAGTATCTCATATTCCAGTTAAGACTAGCCATTAAGATATTGCACGAGAGTGGATTTATAGTGTCAATAATGCCTAATTATAGTAGGCTTTGCGATGTTGATTTTTAATCCAAAGTTTTATTACGAAATACATAATTAATGCTCGGAGTCAGTTCAATGTTAAAAAAAGTTTTACTATTAATTGCCACTCTTGCTTTTAGCGCACCAGGCTTTGCTCAAGACAAACCAGATGTATTGTTTATTGCTATTGATGATCTCAATGATTGGGTCGGCGTATTGGGCGGTCACCCTCAAACCAAAACACCTAACATTGATGCGCTAGCTGCACGAGGCATGCTTTTTACTAATGCTCATACGCCTGCGGCGGCATGCTTGCCCGCCAGAACAGCGATCTTATTTGGCATGAGCCCTTTTAGCAGTGGCGTCTACACCCAATTAGGAGACTGGCGCAACAATCCAACCTTTGATGACAAGTTATCTCTGCCTCGCTATTTCAAAGAAAACGATTATCTAACCATGGGTGGCGGTAAATTATTCCACGCACATACCTATGCTTCTCCTGCTTTTGGCGGACAACAAGATGTCAATGCCTGGGATGCTTATTTCCCTTCTCTAGATCGCCAGTTACCTGATGAAGTCAATCCTCCCCCGTCGACTCCCAATCAGCAAGGTCCAGTTGGTAACGGTATCTCTACGGGGCATTTTGATTTTGCACCAACGATAACAACTGATGATGCTATGGGTGATGGCCAAGTCGTCAACTGGATCAGCCAGCAGCTCTTGGCAGCGCGCACAGGGCCACGCTTTCTGTCAGCCGGTATTTTTAGGCCGCACCTACCCTGGTATGCTCCAAAAAAATATTTTGATATGTACCCGGTTGAAGAGGTCATCCTGCCAGATTATTTAGAAACCGATCTGGATGATGTGCCTGCAGTGTATGCCGATTTAGCCGGCGCAGAACCCGATCTTAATGAGTCAACCATGGATTGGATTAAAGAGCGCGGCACCCGGAAATGGCAAGAGGCCGTGCAAGGTTATATGGCCAGCGTTAGCTTCTCAGACGCCATGGTCGGCAAATTAATAGATGCCTTGGATGAAAGCGGGCAAGCCGATAATACAATCATCGTGCTCTGGGCCGACCATGGTTTTCACCTGGGCGAAAAAGACAGCTGGGGCAAAATGACCTTGTGGGATGAAACCACTAGAGTACCTTTTATCATTGTGGCTCCTGGCGTTACAACACCTGGCTCCCGCTCGAATGAAGTGGTTTCTACGCAAAGTATTTATGCCACTTTAATGGAGTTAACAGGTCTTGATCGTCCTGAATGGGTTGACGGTAGTAGCCTAGTGCCTCTGCTGGAAAACCCCGATATGGAATGGAATGATGTCGCCATTACCACTTATGGTGACTATGGCAACTTCAGTGTCAGAGATGATAACTGGCGCTATATTATTTATTCCAATGGCGAAGAAGAACTTTACAATAACGAAGTTGATCCCCTTGAATATATCAATTTAGCCAATGACCCCCAGTATGCCTCAATTAAAGCGGCTTTGGCGGCCAGAATACCCCCGGCTGAGACCCATATGAGAGCCGTTGGCGGTGTTGATGAATTGCAACAAATAATAGAAAGCAATTAACCTTACTGCTCTCTAAAAAGGCGGCTATAAGCCGCCTTTTTTATAAGATACTCACCTTCAAAAGCAAGAAGACAAGCCAAAATAAACCTATAATTTACTTTAATATTTTTATTTAACCTATTGCTTTTATTATTTAGTTTGACCGAATCTGAGCAACTCGACTCTCTAAACGTTCAATAATGCGTCTTTCTGCCTCAGACTCTCCATCGTTTAACAAATTAGCTTTTTCATAGGGGTCAATATTGAGGTCATAAAGCTCCTGGTGATCATGCCAGCGAATCAGCTTGTAGCTGTCATCACGAATGGCAAAAGCCCCTTCTTCAATGCCACTACCTTCATAAAAGGCATCAGCATACATATAGTCCCTGATTGAAGGGGCCGCTGGATTATCAAAATAAGGTCTGAGCGATATAGAGTCATGCACCAGGCCATCCGGTATTTCACTTCCAGTTAATTCTATAAGTGTTGCAAACAAATCCGTGCTGTTCACCATAACGTCAGATTGCACTCCATCTGGAATACCGGGCCCTGCAATAATCAGAGGCACTCTCACTCCGCCTTCATAAAGTGTAAATTTGCCACGGTCTGGGTGAAAAGGAGGATCATTAGCCTCTCCGGTTGTGCCATTATCACCAATCAGGACAATGATCGTATTGCTTAATTCCTCTTCACCAATGACTGCTAACAAACGGCCAATTTCCTGATCCATTCTGGCTGTCATAGCATCTAGGACACCTCTATGATCATTAGGCTCAAGGCCGCTGGTATCAAGCCCTTCAACCTCAGGTATATGATGCGGATAGTGTGGCAAATTAAAAGCAAGCCAGAAGAACCAGGGTTCATCACTCTGCCCACTAATCCATTCAATAGCGTCATCAACTTTTTGCTCAGGGGTATAACCACTTCGCTGCTCAATGATGCCGTTTACATTTTCAAACCAGCCAAAATAGGATTCAGGCTGATTTAGCATGTTCACCGAGTAATAATCAAAGCCAACATTACTGGGATGTTGTAACCAACCATTGCGACTTTCTGCAAGATGCCATTTACCAACAGCTGCGGTCGCATAAGCAGAATCGGAATTTCTCAGAATTTCAGGTAAAGCCAGCTCATTGCTATTCAAGCCACTCCCAGATGGGAATGGCCCATCTGCTGGATTATCATCGTTGGCAAAGTAACGCCGAAATTCACGAAAAACAGGACCAAGATCTTCATATACCTCAATAGGCTTTTCGGACAAACCAGAGAAGCTCGATAAATCCGGACCGCCATTCTCTGACCTGCCAAGCTCAGGGTATTCTCCACCTATCCGTTCTGGTGTCGCCGTTCCTACGCCTGTTCGAAAACCATAGCGTCCTGTAAGCAAAGTTGCACGAGTGGGCGAGCAGATTGGCTGCGCCCAGACATTAGAGAAACTCATTCCCTGCCGGGCCAGGCTGTCCAAATTGGGCGTAATGGCAGGCTGCGACCCAATTCCAAAAGAAGCCAGTTGCTCTACACCAAGATCATCGGCAATTAAAACCAGCACATTCGGCACAGACCTTTCAGTTTCCTGGATATTTTCTATAACTTCAGAATCCATTGAGTTCTGATCGCCAACTGAAGATTCGCCCTTTCCTCCACAAGCACAAAGTAAAGATGAGATGACAAATAAACTCACCAGGTTTAACTGAGAATATTTTAAGCTAGCTTCTAGGTTCATACTTTTCTCTTGAATTAACATTTAAACATATAGTTTATTAAACTCTCAAAATTGTACGGATGTGAGTCAATCCCTTCATTCAGTTTTATTCCTGGATCCCTGAGCAAATGCTTTATAACTGAGTCCTGATACTTGGAATAACACCCACCCCAAGCCTGCATAAATCTAGTTACTCAACATACCAGACTTGTCAGTTCTTTATATAGGGTCTACCAAAATCTAATTGATAACCTCTTTTTAAAACCAAATTCGCAAGCCCGCGACAACTTTTGAGTCACTGATCTCGAGCCCATCACGCCTGATAAAGTCTGCACTATTACCGTAATATTTTGACCATTCCAGGCCCACATAAGGTGCTATTTCGCGACGTATTTCATAGCGCAAACGTAAACCTAAAGTAACATCTGACAAGCCGGAACCTATAGATACTTCCGGAATATTTTTCCCATAAAAGTTCATCTCAATTTCTGGTGTCAAAATAAGCCTTTGCGTAAACAGCCTTTCATACTCTGCATTTAGGCGAAAACCCGTGTTGCCCGACTCACCAATAAATAAAGCGGTGTCTACTTCAAAAAAATAACGAGCCAGACCTTGCAGACCGATCACTGCCCAATCCTGTGACGGGCCAGGCCGAGCATCATGACGCAGGCCGATCTGAAAATCCCAAAAAGCACTAATCGCCCGACCATAGAGGGCCTGAACTTGCAGATCTTCTGTAACGCCAGCAACCCTTTCTCCTTCAGTTTTAATCCATAATTTATCAAGGTCATGACCTAACCATGCCTGTGCATCCCAACCAAGAGGATCATTACTTGAGTCAGCAGTTTCAAATTCATTCAATATCATGTTGAAAAGCAAGGGGTCATCAACACTTGCCGCCCATGAGAAATCAGGCTTTAGGATAAACATCAGTGCAAAAATTATTACTGCTCGCCTATAAGATATTTTCATTTGTTAACTCACTATAACTTCACGGAACATGCCCATCATGTGATACAGGAGATGGCAGTGATAAGCCCAATTTCCTCTGGCATCAGCGGTCACTAAATATGAAATTTTAGACCCAGGCTGCACAATAATAGTGTGCTTACGTGGCAGATGAAGTGGATCACCGGTTTCCAGTTCACTCCACATTCCATGCAGATGAATAGGATGCGTCATCATCGTGTCATTGACGAGTGTAAAACGGACGCGTTCGCCATAACGCAGGTTCAAGGGTTCAGCATCCGCAAATTTAATGCCATTCATTGACCACATATAACGCCCCATATTTCCTGTTAAATGTAGCTCAATTTCACGTTCAGGCTCTCTGGTATCCACCGTGGTATTAAGATTTTTCAGGTCACCATAATTCAATACACGACGCTTATATAACTGTTGATGATTACGCAAACCAACTCCCGGATCATTCAAGGCGTTTTGTGGGTTTTGACTGCGCATATCCACCTGGGGACCAAACTCGCTGGATGCGTGTGTAATATCTTTGGACGACCCAAAACCGGCTCGACCCAAGGATGACTGCATAGTCTGCATAGGCATATCCATTCCATCATGATTCATCTGACTGTGATCCATACCTTGCATGTCCATGCCGGCCATATCCATTCCATCATGATTCATCTGACTGTGATCCACGCCTTGCATATCCATAGCGCTCATATCCATTCCATCATGATCCATCTGACTGTGATCCATACCTTGCATATCCATAGAGCTCATATCCATCTGGCTGTGATCCATGCCGGCCATATCCATGCCCATATCACTGTGTCCCAATACAGGCCTGGTATCCATGGCAGGAACAGCAGCACTTAAGCCAGCTTCTGGTGTTAGTGTTCCGCGAGCATAAGCACTGCGATCAATACTTTGTGCAAAAATCGTATAAGCCTGATCTGCATTTGGCTCAACTACAACGTCATAGGTTTCAGCTGTGGCTATTCGAAACTCATCTATAGTCACTGGCACTATATTTTGACCATCAGCGGCGACAACCGTCATTGTTAACCCCGGTATACGCACATCAAAAATGCTCATCGCTGAACCATTTATAAAACGCAACCTGATTTTTTCGCCACGCTGAAACAACGCCTGCCAGTTTTGCTCTGGTGTATTCCCATTCATCAAGTAGGTGTAGGTATAACCCGTCACATCCGCAATATCGCGATCGCTCATGCGCATTTGGTTCCACATGGCACGATCCTTCCAGGTTTGAATAAGGCCTTTATCGCGAACTCCTCCAAACAGATCGCCCGCAGTTCGCTCATAAAAATTATAGTAATGACTCATTTTCTTGAGTTTGGCATAGATTCTCTCTGGAGAAGTGTCGCTCCAGTCAGACAACAGAACGACATATTCACGATCAAAAACCACCGGATCTGACTCTTTCGGATCGATCACGATGGCGCCAT
>JAURLP010000022.1 GCA_030831165.1 Gammaproteobacteria bacterium
AATGATCAAAGATCTATCAATCTTTCCATAACTATTTAATTACTATTATGGCATTGACGCTTTTGAGAACTCATACATCTGGTATCGGCCAAAAGCGGGCTTTAAGACAATATTAATACTTAGCTGATTTTGCTGAGATTTAGTTCTTGGCATCATCGCCCGTATAAAAATCAGGTTCATGCTCTTTAACTACAATTGAATCAGTTGACCAGGCATGGCAGGTATTTAATACAAAAGGTCTTTTTGAGTTTGATTCATCAGTTAAAGCGATTCTATTTTTATTCGCATTGGCTTTAAAAGGGCCCATGGTTTGGATAGCGACTGTCGCCATAGGAAATAGCAACTCAGTGATATGCGTGCAGCCAGCAACTCCCCCAACTTTTTGTCTTATTTTTTGACGCCAGCCTGCTCCCATCACAATGCCGATTAAGGATTTATAATTTGGCGTAATGTTTGGGCAAATTTCAAAGGGGCTGTTTTCAGTCGAGGCTTCAATGTCTTTAATTAAAAAATTCTCATCGATGGTCACTCTTATTAGCATTTCATGAATGGGCTCTCCGGATAAAATTTTATTGCGCCAGGAATTGTCAATAGAATAAGTTTTAATATCGATCAGGTGCCCTTCAATATCCCATAATCCATCGTCTCTTTTAAAACCTTGATAGCTAATTGAGCGAGTATGGAGGTGCTCTCTTGATTTTGGTTTAGAAAGGGGCATAGTAGTTTTCCTGAATTCTAAAGGGGCTAATTTTTTGTTTCGATGATGAGTGTTTGTTATTTAAATTGCTGTTGCGTTAAAGAATCTCTGAAGCGCCTCCAGGTTGGCAATTACACCTGGCATGGTTGGGTTAACTTGTAGTGCTCTGCGCAAGGCATTGCGGGCATCATAATATTGTTCCAGTTCGACATACACCTGGCCCAAACCACTAAGTGCACCGAAATGCCTGGGCTCCAATTCCAAAGTTCTCATAATGTCGGCTTCTGATTTCCGATAGTTTCCCATCAGGAAATGTGTGGTGGCTCGCATATTCCAGGCTTCAGCAAAATCCGGGGCACGCTCAATAATTTCAGTAAATGATTGCAGAGCCAGGCTATATTGATCGCCACCCAGTTCATCCATGGCAAAGAACATCATGTCGGCTATTTCCGGGTCTGGATGTTCTCCCCAGATATCCCAAATACGGATTTCGATCGTGCCTGCTTGCATGGCATTTTCAGCGGCCTGTAATTCTTCAAACAGCCCAGGAAGTCTGGGGTCATTTTGATCTGCTAATGCCCATGGTGTTGAAAATAAGAGAAGTATTGTCAGGATGTTTTTCATAAACTTTTCCAGCTGATGAGCTTGGCCTTAACTATACCAATACCCGTGCTTGTTTTACAAAGAACAGAATGACAACGAAGTAAAAGAAAAATAAATTAACTCAGGTTTTAACTATCAGGATACAAAATTGAGTTAATAAATTAGCTGACATTAAAGTGCCAGCTCAGGGACTTATCAAAAATAATCAGGCAAATGGATGCTTCAGTATGATGGTTTCTTCCCGATCAGGGCCGGTTGAAATAATATCTACCGGTGCTTCAATTTTTTCTTCGATATAGCGAATGTAAGCAAGCGCATTCTCGGGCAGGTCATCCAAAGACTTTATGCCAAATGTTGATTCGGACCAGCCAGGTAATTCTTCATACACAGGCACCAAATGATCGTATTGATCAAAGCTGGTTAGGCAGGCCATTGATGAGCCATTAACACCCTTGTAGCCGGTACACACTTTTACTGTTTCCAATCCATCCAGCACATCCAGCTTTGTGAGACAAATACCGGAGACAGAATTGATTCTTATAGCCATTTTCAATGCTGCCGCATCAAACCAGCCACAGCGTCGGTTGCGGCCTGTAGTCGCACCTCGTTCCTGGCCTTTTGTAAACAATTGTTCGCCAACTTCATCAAATAATTCAGTTGGGAAAGGGCCGGCACCAACACGAGTGGTATAAGCCTTGGTGATGCCAAGAACATAATCTAGATAGAGCGGGCCATAACCACTGCCAGTTGCGGTAGCACCTGCAGTTGTATTGGAAGATGTTACAAAAGGATAAGTGCCATGATCGATATCCAGCAAGGAGCCTTGAGCACCCTCAAACAAAATGTTTTCCCCGGCTTTGCGAGCATTGTGAAGCACATCTATGGTGTCAGTCACCATCGGTCTGATGCGTTCAGCGATAAGCAGGCTATCGTCCAGGGTTTGTTGATAAGAGATAGGTTCGACGCCGTAATAGGATTGCAGTGTGAAATTATGGTATTCCAATACTTCTTCAAGTCTGAGAGCAAAATGTTCGGCATTCAATAACTCGCCCAAACGGATACCACGACGTGCTACTTTGTCTTCATAAGCTGGCCCAATGCCTCGCCCGGTTGTGCCAATTGCCGCACTGCCTTTTTTAAGTTCTCGCGCCTTATCCAGCGCAATATGGTAGGGCAATATGAGAGGACAGGCAGAACTGATATTGAGTTTGTCGCTAACTGTAACGCCTCTTTTTTCTAATTCATCTATTTCGTGAAGTAAGGCCTCCGGTGATAACACAACCCCGTTACCAATTATGCAACGAACCTTATCCCTTAGAATACCTGAGGGTAGCAAGTGCAAGACGGTTTTTTCACCATTAATAACAAGGGTATGACCAGCGTTATGGCCACCCTGAAACCGAACAACTGTAGAGGCTTTTTCCGTTAGTAAATCGACGATTTTACCTTTGCCTTCATCACCCCATTGCGTCCCGAGAATGACTACACTTTTACCCATGACTATGCCTTTCTGTTAAAACTGAAATTAATATTAAAATCTAATGTTTAGTTACTGCTTACAGGGGATTGAGCACCCACTTGTTATCTTTCTTAACGATTTCCTGAGTGCAACCCAAGTCTTTAGCTGAAGCGCTGTCTTCAGATAAGATCGTTAATACCTGCTTACCTTCAGCACGCAAAGCATATATGAGCGCTTGCAGCTCACGATCATCATTTGCCGGGGCTAATACTTTTTCTGCTACTGTAAATTTACGATTACTCAGAGCCAGTAAATTTTTCAAGTCACTGTCGAAACCGGTGGCAGCTCTTGCCCGTCCAAAATGCTGGCCAATGTCATCATAGCGACCACCCTTGGCAATGGATGAGCCAAAACCAATAGTATACGCAGCAAAAACAACGCCTGTATGATATTCATAACCACGTAATTCACTGAGGTCAAAGTATAGTGATTGTTCGGGGTAACGGGATTTTAACGATTCACAGAGTGAACGCAGTTGAGTAATATCATCCAGAACAGTTCCCGGCGCCTTGCTTAATACTTGCTCTGCAGTATCCAGTACAGATTCATCGCCACAGAGTTTGGGAAGTGTTTTTAGCATTTCCAGTAAAGCACCATTGGTTTTTTGTTTGTGCAGTAAGTTATCAATATCTTTTTCAGATTTGCTTTGTATGGCTGAAAACAGTTTTCGTTCCTGTTCCGCATCAAGTTCGGCATGGGCAATTAAAGAGCGATATATGCCGACATGCCCCAGCGCGAGTTGCACTTCGCCAATTTCAGCGAGTTTCAGCGTCTCCAGCATTAAGCTGATGATTTCGAAATCACTATCGATACCTGTATGTCCATATAATTCTGCACCAATACGATAAGGGCTGCGCGAACCTAGCATGGTGGAAGGTTTGGTTCTCAGTACACTGTCGGCATAGCAAAGTCGATTAGGTGTATTTTTTTGCATGACATGCGCATCAATACGCGCAACTTGAGAGGTGATGTCGGCACGAACACCCATAGTTCTGCCACTTAACTGATCAACGACTTTGAAAGTTTCGAGCTGTAAATCTTCACCGGGAACGATGCTTAGTGAATCCAAAAACTCTATTAAAGGAGTGATAACAAGTTCGTAACCCCAGCTACGGTACAAATCCAGAATATCGCGACGCAATGATTCCAGATTATTGGCCTCTGGTGGCAGGATTTCATCCACGCCATCCGGCAATAACCAGCGATTGGCTTTTGTCATTCTTGCTATTTACTCTACCGTGCTTTGGTTAAGATATTTGAAAAAATCACTATCAGGGCTTAATAAAAGAACATCACCGCTATCACTAAAGGTAGTTCGGTAAGCGTTCAAGCTACGCGTGAAATTATAAAACTCGGGGTCTGCACTAAAAGCCGCTGCATAGATCGCCGCAGATTGAGCATCACCATCACCGCGAATAATTTCAGCATCTCTATAAGCTTCTGCCTCAATGACTGTTGCGGTACGGTCTGCTTCAGCACGAATAATTTCCGAAAGTTCTCTACCGGTAGAGCGAGCCTGCGCTGCTTCCTGCTGGCGTTCGGTATTCATGCGGTTGTAGACAGATTCCTGTACATCGATAGGCAGGTCAATCTGTTTTACGCGGATATCAACAATCTGAATACCCAGATCATTTAACACAATGGCATTGAGATTACGGGTCAAATCAGTCATCAATAGGTCACGTTCTCCAGAGACCACTTCATATACGGTGCGGCTGGCAAACTGGTTGCGCAAACCTGTGTTAATTCGTTGTGCCAGCAGATTGTTGGCAATATTGGCATCGCCCGAAGTGCGCGTATAGTAGGAAGCCACATCGGCAATACGCCATTTGGCATAAGAGTCTACTTCCAGGAATTCGCGGTCAGCAGTAAGAAAACTTTGGGTTGGCGCATCCAGAGTTTGAATTCTGCCATCAAATATCTGAACAGTATGCACGCCGGGCACTTTCATGTGCAGACCGGGAGCTACATCGGCATTGGTTACTTCACCAAAAGTCAGCAAGACTGCACGGTCAATTTCTCGAACAACATATAGGAAGTTGTATGCGGCTATGATGACAACAGCAATTAGGGCGAGGGTTATGGCACTGGAATTTTTCATTATCGTCCCGTCCTCGTTGGTGATTGTCTGTTTAAATCCTGAATGACCTGATTTGAGAGATTTCGTATATCCTGAGTGCTCATAGCCTCCATGCTGACACTGCCACTGCGTTGTAGGATCTGGTCTAAAGGCAGAAACATCATGTTATTACCTCCTTCAACATCAAAAAGTACTTTTGAGCTGTTGCTCAGAACTTCCTGCATGGTTTCAAGGTAAAGGCGTTCGCGGGTTACTTCTGGTGAACGTTGGTATTCGGATAGTAATTGAGTAAAACGCTGAGCTTCACCCTCGGCGCGAGCGACCACCTGGTCACGATAAGCTTCGGCTTCTTCCCGAACTCGACGAGCCAGACCTCTAGCTTCAGGGATAACCTGATTCGCGTAAGCGTTAGCCTGATTCTGGAAAGCTACCTGGTCAACGCCCGCTTTAATAACATCATCATAAGCGGCACGAACCGGAGCGGGTTGCTGAACCTCAGCAATATTCACTTCACTGACGATAATGCCGGTTTGATACAAATCCATATAATCCTGCAAGCGCATTAACACAGACAAGGCAATTTGTTCACGTGCAGAAGTAGTCGCTGTTTCCATTTCAGAGCTGCCGATTTCATGGCGAATGGCTGATTCGGCAGCGAGCTGAAGACTGGTAACAGGATCCCGGTCATTTAGATAATATGCTCTGGCATCGGTAACCTGATATTGCACGGTCATAGCGACATCGACGATATTGTCATCTTCAGTCAACATGGAGTTGGAAAAAGATTCGTCATAAACACGCGTAACATTAATTTTAGTGACTTCGTCAATTAATCGAGGATTCCAGTGCAGACCAGGCATGACGACTCCCTCCATGGCTCTGCCAAAGCGAAGAACGACACCGCGTTCCTGCTCATCAACGGTATAGAAGCCGGAGCCGGCCCAGATGATTGCCAGAATGGTGATAACGCCCAAGACCAGACCGCCGGAGATTGAGTTACCCCCATTAAAAACTTGATTTCCGGAGCCGCTTCCCTTGCCGCCGAAAATGACCGATAGCTTCTTCATGATGGAAGAAATCAGCTCTTCCAAATCGGGAGGACCCTGATCATTACCGCCCCCACCAGGACGCCTGCTACCCCAAGGGTCGTCTTGTTTATCTTTCCCGTCGTTATTGTCGGGTTCATTCCAGGCCATTGGATTCTCCAATTTTTTGTGGTTATTAACCATTAAGATGCGGAATTCTATCGAATTTTCAAGGTGTTTTATACAATTTCTGCTTTCATTTACAGCAAAACAGATGCTTTTCCCACTATGACACAATATGCATGCCTTTACTGTTTATTCTTTTAAAAAGCTCACTGCCTTTTTTGAATCTAGCTTAGATAAATAGAACTATTGCAAGCCGGACTAGGGTAAATAGAGTTGGGCATCAAGTCCTTCTTCTTTGAGTAAGCGGATAAAGTCCTGTTTTTGTAAACGTAAGGAAAGATGGGATTTGCCTTCTTCATCCAAACTCTCGTTTTTAACCGCCCCTTGTCGATAAAGTTTGGCTCGCAATCGTCCATGTTGAGGGTCGAGTTTTAATTCAGGCTCAATAAAATCCTCGCCTAGTAATTCACTGATGGCTTGCAACAAGTTATCCATGCCAGCTCCGGTGAGAGCCGAAACCCATACACGCCAGGGCAAGCCATTATCGTCTCGTTCTAGTCCAGGCAGTTCAGCATCCAATAAATCAGCTTTGTTGTAGACCATGAGCGTGGGGATTTTTTCCGCGCCAATTTCTTTTAAAACATTGTCGACTTCTTCTTGCAAAATAAAGCGTTGTTCACTGTGGCAGTCGATAACGTGCAGGAGCAGGCTCGCTTCTGTGGTTTCTTCCAGTGTGGCTCGAAAGGCTTCGACGAGTTGATGCGGCAAGTCGCGTATGAACCCCACAGTATCAGCAAGAATGGCCGTGCCAAAATCGGGTAGCTGGACTTTTCTCAAGGTTGAGTCCAGGGTTGCAAACAACTGATCGGCTGCATAAATGTCAGCTTTGGTCAGGGCATTAAACAATGAAGACTTGCCAGCATTGGTATAGCCCACCAGAGAAACAGTAGGCACTTCGGCCTTCTTGCGTGCTTTACGACCTTGTTGTCGTTGGGTGCGGACTTTTTCCAGACTTTTGTTAATAGACTTAATGCGAACCCCAATCAGGCGTTGGTCAATTTCTAGCTGGGTTTCACCCGCACCACGCAAGCCGATGCCGCCTTTTTGTCGGTCAAGATGGGTCCAGCCTTTGATAAGTCGGGTCATTGAATGCTTAAGCTGAGCCAATTCAACCTGCAGCTTACCTTCATAGGATCGTGCGCGCTGGGCAAAGATATCCAGAATCAGGTCAGTACGATCGAGCACCCTGCACTGCAGTTCTTCTTCAAGATTGCGCTCCTGGCTGGAAGTAAGGCTGTGATTAAACAAAACCACTTCTGCCTCATGTAATTTAACAGCTTGCAGAATTTCTTCCAGTTTGCCTGTACCAACAAAATATCGAGGAGAGATGTGTTGACGTGAGCCTGAGATTAACGCGACAGGACAGGCGCCAGCAGATATTGCAAGTTCTTCGAATTCACGCGCATCGCCTTCTGCTTCAGAACGAATATCCAGATGAACCAGTATGGCCAGCTCACCATTATCCGGACGTTCAAAAAACACTAAATAGTGTTGCCGGGATCGAAAGAATCGTGCTCAGCTCCATCTTGTAATGGAATACGAATAGCGCGATTTGGCACCACTGTTGAAATTGCGTGTTTATAAACCATTTGACTGACAGTGTTTTTCAATACGATAACAAATTGATCAAATGATTCTATCTGTCCCTGTAGTTTGATTCCGCTAACTAAGTAAATTGCCACTGGCACTTTTTGCTTGCGCATGGTATTCAAGAAGGGATCTTGTAAAGATTGCCCTTTAGACATTGTTTATTCCTCAAAAAATAGTGTGGATGTATAAATTCAGATCATTAAGAACAATCTGAGAGCCATTATAGTGCGATGTTGATCAAGTGTTCCACTTAGATAAGGGCTCAGACCATCAATTTCAAGCAATGTTCGTTAATTTTTGGCATTTCACTGTCAATTATTTGTAAATCCGGCCAGGACCTAAGCCAGGTGAGTTGCCTTTTAGCAAGTTGGCGTGTTGCGGCTAATACCTTTTCCTGCATTGTTTGCTGATCATAGGCCCCTTCAAGAAAGGTCCATATTTGCCTGTAACCCACAGAACGAATAGCTGGTAAGGATGGATTAAGGTCGCCGCGAACATGAAGTTTTCTTACTTCATCGACAAAGCCTTGTTCGAGCATTTGATGAAAACGCTGGGCTATCTTTTCGTGCAGAGTTGATCGCTGGGGGGGAATAAGCGCAATGAATTTGAGATCAAAGGGTAAGTCTGCCTGCTGCTTGCCTTCTTTATGTATCTTAGTCATGGGTTTCCCACTAAGCTCGTAGATTTCTAGTGCACGCTGCAAGCGCTGGGAGTCATTAGGATGAATTCTGGCAGCGGCATCAGGGTCAACTACGGCTAATCGGTCATGCACAGCCTGCCAGCCAGATCTGTTTGCCAGCTCCAGAATTTTATTGCGAACCTCTTCGTTGGCAGATGGCATTGTCACCAGACCATCACGTAATGCCTTAAAGTAAAGCATGGTGCCACCAACTAATAATGGAATTTTGCCCTGAGTTTGAATATCTACAATTTCTTTCAAAGCATCACTCCGAAAATCTGCTGCTGAATACGTATCCAGTGGGTCACGGATGTTAATTAGGCGATGAGGGGCTTTCGCTAGAATATCAGCAGAAGGTTTGCCGGAGCCGATATCCATACCACGGTAAACTTGTGCTGAATCAACACTAATAATTTCAAAGGGCGCATGCTGAACCAGATCAACGGCTATACCGGTTTTACCTGAGGCAGTCGGCCCCATTAAGCAAAATACTGAAGGACGATTATTTTTCAATGGCGACTATGATTTTAATTTCAAAGTTAAATCTAGGCTAACTATAACAAGAAATAAGATACAATTATTTCCTATCGAAGCTTCTCTGACCTAAAAGTTTAAAAGCCATGCCCTCAGATTTCCCCATATGTGTAATCGACTCCGGTGCTGGGGGGCTTTCTGTGTTGAAAAAAATTCGTCAATTGCTGCCTAATGAAGAGCTGATCTATATGGCAGATTCTTATTTTTCGCCTTATGGCTCGAAAAGCAAAAGAGTCATCAAAAACAGATGTTTTGAGAATATGGGCTTTGTCGAGTTACAGCATGCCAAGGCTTTGGTGTTGGCTTGCAACACTGCAACAGCAGCCGCTGTAAAGGAGCTCAGGGAAGCCTTTGATATTCCCATTATCGGCATGGAGCCGGCAATAAAGCCCGCAGCAGATTTAACCCGAACGGGAGTCATAGGGGTGTTGGCAACTGAAGGAACCGTGGATAGCGATAAATATTTGGATCTGGAAAGTCTCTATCGTGACAGGGTAAAAATTATTACCAAGGCTTGTCCGGGGCTGGTCGATGAAATAGAACAAATAGATTTGGATAGAGGGGAGATCATTAAATTGGTCACGGAATACACCGAAGCCTTTCTGGATAAGGGAGGCGATACCTTAGTGCTTGGTTGCACACATTATGCATTAATAACCGATATTATCGCTGAAATTGTAGGCAAGGAAGTTGTTGTCGTTGATACCGGAATGGCGGTTGCTAAAGAATTGAAGCGACGGCTTTACGCTTTAGAGTTGAATTCAGATTCTAAACGGGAAGGTCGCGTGAGTTTTTTTACTAGTGGCAATGTTGAAGACCAGAAAATTATCCTATCCAGATATTGGGGCGAAGAAATTGAGGTTTTGCATTATTTAAATTTCTTGCTGACCGTTTGATCCTGTTTTCTCTCGTTTTATTACTGGCCACGTAAAAATAATTTATCGAGTTCAGATAAATTTTGTTGAACCCAGGTCGGTCGACCGTGATTACATTGGCCACTTCGCTCCGTATGTTCCATATCACGTAAAAGGGCGTTCATTTCAGGAATGGTTAACAACCTATTGGCGCGTACTGATCCGTGGCAAGCCATCGTGGAGAGAATTTCATCACGATGAGCTTCTAGCCTGTCACTGGTTCCATGGTCGGAAATGTCAGAAAGCACATCACGTAGAAGTTGTTCGACATTTGCATTCGCAAGAATAGTAGGAACTTGCCGTAAGCTAATTGATTCTGGTCCAAGTCGCTCGATTTCCATGCCAAGACTTTGTAAATAACTATTATGTTCTTCGGCCAGATCTGCTTCTTTTTCACTAACTGCAATTGATATGGGTACCAGCAACGGCTGGACCTTGATGCCATCGTTACTGCTTGCGGTTTTCATATGTTCATAGGTAATTCTTTCATGCGCTGCATGCATATCTACTATCACTAGGCCTAGGGCATTTTGAGCCAATATATAAATGCCATGTAATTGAGCTATGGCAAAACCAAGAGGAGGAATATCACCGTCGCTCTCTGGTAAAGGTGCTGAAGCAGAAATGTTTCTAAATGCATCATAGTTTGCCAGCTGGTTTTCAACTTGATTAACGAAAGTTCTGCCGCGGTCGCCGCTTTCATAACTTGAATTATAATTTGAGAAATTGATAGTGGATTGAGTGCTATTGGTTTGTGTTGAATGTGATGAATAGTTATCAGTATTGGCCTCATACAAATGATCTTCAGGGCGTACTGAAGCGAGCGCTTTGTGCAACACAGAAAATAAGAAGTTATGAACGGATCGACTTTCACGAAAACGAACTTCATGTTTAGTTGGATGCACGTTGACATCAACTTCAGCGGGATCAAGCTCAAGGAATAAAACAAAGACAGGGTGACGGCCATGGAATAGCACATCACGATATGCTTGTTTTATCGCGTGAGAGACGACTTTATCTTTAATAGTACGGCCATTCACATAGAAGTATTGCATGTCAGCCTGTGAGCGAGAAAAAGTCGGTAAGGAAACCCAGCCCCAGAGTCTCATGCCATTTTGCTCTATATCAATACTGATAGAATTTTCTATAAATGCAGGGCCGCAGATTTGTGACACCCGACGCTGTTGTTCTTGAGGGCTGTGGGCTTTTTCAAATTTGTGAATTTGTCGCTGGTTATGTTGTAGACTTAAAGTGGTATTAAAATGGCTTAAAGCGAGTTGTTTGACAATATCGTCAATGCGTTTGTATTCGGTTTGTTCTGTCCGCAAAAATTTTCGTCGTGCGGGTGTGTTGAAAAATAAATCGCGTACTTCAACATTGGTGCCAACGGGATGGGCAGCCGGTGTAAGTTTGCTATCCATATCAATGCCTTCAGTTTCGACTTTCCAGGCTTCTGAAGCTTCAGGTGTGCGGGATATTAATGACAGGCGTGAAACCGATGCGATACTGGCTAATGCCTCGCCACGAAAACCCAGGCTGGCGACATGTTCAAGGTCTTCCAGCTCTGAAATCTTGCTGGTTGCATGACGACTTAAAGCCAGGGGCAAGTCTTCTTTATCAATGCCCTGGCCATTATCGCGAATTCGGATAAGTTTAATACCGCCTTGTTCGATTTCGATATCAATGCGATCAGATCCCGCGTCGAGACTATTTTCCAGCAGTTCTTTAATCACTGACGCAGGCCGTTCGACGACCTCGCCAGCAGCGATTTGGTTAGTCAGTCTTTGACTAAGAAGTTGTATTCTTGCCATAGGGCGATAGGATTCTTTAGTTCCCTGTCTTTAAACTGAGTTTGAATCGCTTTTGTAGGGATTGCAAGGTGGGCAGTGAAGGTCGCATATTTTAGCCTTACGACGAACGATATAAGGTAGCAAGGATACAAAAGCGGCCAAACTCCAAGGGGCTATCTTTTGCAGTTTCTCTGCTTTGCTAGCTCTACTGCTAATCGTGTCGCCATGAGCTTCAATATCTACCACTTGGAAAACCTGTAGAAGTGGTGTTGGCCTCGAAATAGAGAGATCTAGAGGTTGCCGGCAGGTATTCTCAAAATTTGACCAACCCGAATGGTGTCACTGCTTAGCTGGTTTGTCTCCCGAACTCTCTGTAAAGGGACAGAATAATCTTCGGCAATCTGCGAAAGCGATTCACCAGATCTTACGACATGCTCTTTGAAAGAAACGGCAGCAATAACCGGGGTTAAGGCATTTGGAATGATTAATTCCTGACCTAGCTGAATAACTGAGCCGCTAATATTATTTGCGGCTTTAAGGGATGCTAAAGAAACGTTGAAGCGTTCAGCAATTTCAGAAAGATTATCCCCGCGACTTACAATATAGGAACTTGGGCCGCCCCCATTATTCTTGTGCCACGCGATCAATGTGCCTCTTGGAGGTGATTCATAAAAGTAGGACGTAATGCCACTGACAACTGCAGATGCGAACTGCTTTTGGAAAGAGGAAGAATTCAGATTTCGTGCATCTGTAGGATTGGTAATGTAGCCGGCTTCAATTAACAGGGAAGGGATATCTGCCTGTTTTAATACAACAAAAGCGGCCTGTTCAACATTGGTTCGACGCATGTGGGTAATGTTAGCGAGAGATGAAATGATTTTATCGCCAGCTTCCAGGCTAGACGCAATACTCGCGGTCATTGATAAATCTAGCAGCACAGACGCCAGGACTTCATCTTTATCAGCCAGACTGACTGAACCTACACCTCCAATTAAATCCGCGCCATTTTCTTTTTCCGCCAAACGGCGCGCTTGCTCACTGGTGGCTCCTCTTTGCGAAAGTGCATATACCGTTGCGCCACGTGCACTGGAACTGGTAAAGGCATCTGCATGGATGGCTATAAAAAAATCGGCATTGTTTTGATGGGCAATATTTGTCCTGCCGCGCAGGTCGACATAGTAATCTCCGTCGCGCACCATCACGGGTCTGTAGCCAGACATTTGTTTTAAAATGCTTTCGATCTCGCGGGCTATCGCCAGGACAACTCTTTTTTCCTGAATGCGATCAACGCCAATTGCGCCAGGGTCATCTCCACCATGCCCCGCTGAAATGGCGACGACAATATCTCGTTTGCCATCGGCGATATCATCGGCAGAAGCAGTGATAACCGGTTCTTTGCGGCTGGCAGGGTTGGTGTCATAGAGATCGATAACCAGGCGATTGCCATATTGTTCATTTTTTTCCAGTAAAAATGATCGAGCCTGTATCGTGGCATTCAAATCCAGCACCACACGGGTGTCGTTATCGTTTCGGACAGCCGAGCGGATATTGGTGATCGGCGTGCCATTCAGATTTAAATCGGAAAAGTTTGCAAATACAGTGGCGTCACTCAGGTCTATTACTAGGCGATTCGGGTTTTCCAGACTAAAAACCTGATGCTCTACCTGTGAACTTAGATCAAATACCAGGCGTGTATAATCCGGGGCTCGATAGGAGCGAACATTTTCTACAATGGCAGCCTGAGCCATAACGCTAAGTAGAGTACTTAGCAGTGAGGCCAGGCAACAATAGAGTAGCGTTGTAAAAATCCGCAAGGTTTTGCTCATGGTTTTCGCACTAAAGCTTTAAAGTAAGAAGCAATAAATATATAGATTACATATATTTAGAGCGATAATCTAGTATTATTCTAGTTTTAGGGTTGAAAAGCTATAGATAGGCACTGATCAATTATGGCCCCTTTTTCAGAAAAGCTCTTCCAGCTTATTTGGCGGCCATCTTTTACAACGCCAATGCTAATTGCAAGATCTGGCTCAGGGAGGTAACCGGCAGCCTTTTCAGGCCATTCAATCAAGCATGTGGTCGAGCCATCCAGATAATCACGAAAGCCTAGGAACTCAAGCTCTTCCGGGTCAGACAGGCGGTACAGGTCAAAATGCATAACACGTCTCCCGGTGATTTCGTAAGGCTCAACCAGTGTGTATGTGGGGCTTTTAACGGCTCCCTTATGTCCGATGGCATGCATAAACCCCCTGGTTAAGGTGGTCTTGCCAGCACCCAGATTGCCACTTAAGGTTACAAGGGCTCCATTCTCTATAAAATCTGCTAATGTGGCACCAAATGCTTCCATTGAGGCCTCATCTCCCAAAAAAACAAGGCATGCTGCTTCATTAGACATTGTTGGCCAGCTTATGAATATAAGGCAGTAAGTCGGTTGCCAGTAGGCCTCTTTCACCAGATGCCGCAGCAGCCAGATCCGCACTTAGGCTATGAATGCATACACCTAAACGGGCGCTATCGATCAAAGAGAAATGTTGAGCGAGAAGACCACCCAATACCCCGCTTAAAATGTCTCCCATACCGCCACTACCCATACCAGGGTTTCCATGTGTGCAGGATTCAAGCAGTACTCTGCCATTTGATTCTGTGGCGATGAGCGTTTCGGCACCTTTAAGTAGGCAAACACCACCATATTTTTGATGTAAGTGCAGGCAAGCTTCAGTGCGATCAGCTTTTACTTCTTCACACTTGCAGCCCAGCAATCTGGAAGCTTCACCAGGATGGGGTGTTAGAATGAATTGCTTGGAAGGAGGAGCGTCAATTTTGTTTTGACTGAGTAAATTCAATGCGTCTGCATCAATAATGATTGGGATCTCTTTATCAGAAATAAATTCAAAAGTGGCTTTTGCGCAATTTATTGACCACTGAGATTGTCCCAGGCCGGGGCCTATAACAATGCTTGTCGCTTTATCTAAAAGAGGGAGAAGAGTTTCTGCATCCTCTACAGCTTTGACCATCAACTCAGGACGGCGACAAATGTAAGCGGCGACATGTTCAGAACGAGTTGCAACAGATACGAGTCCAGCACCAGCTCTTGCAGCGGCTTCTGCAGCCATCAAGGGTGCTCCACCAAAACCATGATCACCGCCGATAACCAGCACATGCCCATTACTGCCTTTATGTGAGTGCTTACTTCGCTTAAAAAGAAGATGTTTTAATGAATGGTATTTGATCTGTCTGAGTGAACTCACAAAAGTTTTCCGTTTTCACAACTAATCCCGGAAGTGTAACGCTACACTACCGGGATGTTAAAACTTAAATGTATTATTTTTGATTAAAAGCTGATTTAACTTTTGCAGATTTTAAGTTAGCTGGTTTGATGACGTTTACCCAGAGTGATGTGCCTGGGGCCAGACGTTTGAACCTGACCGCTAACACCGTTTGGAATTTGCTGGATTTCGCCGCCTGAAGCTAAAAATTTTGCTGTTTGTTCTTCTAAACTTACTGCATCTGTGTCTATAGTTGATGTGTCAACTTTTTTTATTGTGGTTTTCTTTCTTGTATTAGCCATTATTAACCCTTGTCTTTAATGAGTAAATATTCGAGAGTGAGCCGTCCATTGTACCCTAAATGGAGATTTTATGCCATTTGAATACTCTAAGATGGTCATAGCTAATCTGTATGTGGGTGAAAACTTAGCTAGTTTGATAAAGCTAATTTAAGTTATGATTACGCCCCTATTTGAATGATCTAAGCGCTAGTAGCTAAGCGCAGGATAAAAACTGGTATCTGGGCTTCAGTAGTCAGGATGTAAATTTAAAAAAGAATAGGAAATCTAAAATTCAGCGCCTGTAGCTCAGCTGGATAGAGTAACTGGCTTCGAACCAGTTGGTCGGGAGTTCGAATCTCTCCAGGCGCGCCATTTCTTACCTTTCAGGTGAAGCTTTATTCAGCGCCAGTTTAAAAACCAATAAAAAGCTTAGTGCGGTTAAGCTAATTCCTATAATAATCACCATATCAAAATTCATTGCTTCTTGTATTAAAGCAGCTAAAGCCGGTCCTGTAGCAAGACCCGCGCTACTGGAAACGCTTGTTAAAATAATGAGTTTGCCTGTCATATCTACAGCCGCTACACATGCCATCAAGTAGGGCAAAATAAAATTGAAGGTGAAATTAAAAACACATGCAGCGACAAGAAATTGGAATGCATTAAAATCATCTAACAAAATAGTCATTGATAGAATTGAAATAATGACGCCAATACTAATAGGCAATAAACGACCATAGCGTGTGCTTAAAATAGCCGCTCCCAAACTACCACCAATTCCAATTATGGTTGCTAAGTCCAGTGCTTCTCCAATATCTTCTGGCGCTAAACCTATCGCAGAACCAATACGGTCGATATAGGCCCATACCCCATACTGACCAACATACTAGACAAAAATTGAGAGCAAGCCCGCTACTGCCCAAATCAATAAGGGCTGATGATTATTTGCTTTATTGCTTGCTACTGAGCGCCCTTGATTAGGTAAAAACCGCAGCATAAACATTAAAATAATAATGAGCGGAATCGTGAGTATATAAACAAAACCAAAGC
>JAURLP010000023.1 GCA_030831165.1 Gammaproteobacteria bacterium
AAATCTCAGCAAAATCAGCTAAGTATTAATATTGTCTTAAAGCCCGCTTTTGGCCGATACCAGATGTATGAGTTCTCAAAAGCGTCAATGCCATAATAGTAATTAAATAGTTATGGAAAGATTGATAGATCTTTGATCATTAAATTACAAAAAATTGAAGTTAATACTGCTGGAACAGATGAGCTTAATAAAGCTCGTATTGGGTTTGAGTCACGCTGGAATCAATCAAATCAGATTAGAACAGCAATAGCATGCGTTGTTTCAATTTTATTGATCATCTTGGTATTCAGACAGTAGAAAATGATTCAGAATACATATTAAAAAGTTGAAGCCTACAAAAAATTGCTATCGAATACCTAATATTAAACTATGCTAATACCCACTTTTGGCGGAAAAAGACGAAACTGAATATACCCCAAGCAACTCGAAGCAGGCATTTGTCTGATTTAGATTTCTATGTACTATTTAACAACAGTTCCCCATAGAAAGCGGACTGAATAAGCAAAATAAAGAGTTTTTTTAAAAATGTATTTAAGGCAATAATTTAATTTGGAACGATTCTCCATATATAGCCTTATGCTCAGCGGCTAGTCTTTTTCCTTCTGAGACTTGATCTGCATTCATGTTGGCCTTCCATACAAGCCATTCCACATCAGCAAGGCTGCCACCTTTAACTCCACCGTCATTGCCCAGAGCAATCCATTTATAAGCAAGTACTAGGTCTTGTTGTGTACCCCATGCCTGAGCATAATTCATTCCTAAAGAATACTGAGCCTCAGCCACGCCTTGCTCTGCAGATAATCTCGTCAATTCAAAAGATTTGTTATAGTCTTGGTGCACGTTGAAGTAATATAGTGAGAGGTAATATTGTGCTCTAGGGTCATCCTGATTAGCAGCCATTTCAAACCATAATGCTGCATCTTCCCAATATGATGCTTTACCTCGCCAAAAATCATATCTTGCTTGGTAGTATTTCAAACCAATTTCAAATTGCGCCTGAACATCTCCTTCTAATGCTCTACTTTTTAATGATTGCGTAATTTCCGGCTCAATACTCCCACAACTAGAAAGAGCAAATATAAAAATCAATAAGCAAATTCCTAAAGATACATTTTGTCTGGGTCTAGTCCGCTTAGAGGGCAAACAGAAAGAGCTAATCATCTTATACTCTCCTAAAATTACACGTATCAAGGTAAATAAGTTCATCTAAATTCAAGTAAAAACTATAAAGTGATTTATGTTCATCCTTGTTGTTTAGTTTAATTTTGGTAGAAGCGTAATCGGAGCCGATTCAAATCTAAACCAATCATCATTCATAGCAGTACGGGCATACATGAGAAACAGCAATCCTGAATCCATTTCAAGCCTCCTGATGATAAGAGACCCATCTTCTGCTAGTGTAAGCCGGTACTCCCACCATTCCGATAGTGGGCCTGCTATACCAAAAGTCCCTATCACGTAGGCTGCTGTGTAAAGGGGGTTATATTCAGGATCCTGATAGCCACTGAAAGTCTCATGGGTAGTATCCGATATCAGAGTGAATCGGTTTTCCTTGCATGTGTAATCGTCCTTGGTTAGCAAAATGTCTCCCAGCAGCGAAACCTCAGTATCAACGATGCTTAGAAAGCTGATCTTATACTGTCCATCTTCTATCGCTTCAATATTCACGTGACTTGACTGATGAAAACTGTTGAAAGCCTGCTCTAAAGACATAGATGTTCTTCTATCTTCATACTCGTAGTGAGCCTCATCCGGCAGATTGGCAAAAGTTCCCAGAGGTGGAGCACAGTTTGTATCTACCAGCCTCGGCCATTCAGCTGAATAATTTTTCAGTTCACGGTCTACTGAGACACAAGCACTGAGAAGTGTAATAAATAAGGCCGATAGTCCTAATCGAAATAACATAAACTTTATTGCGTTTAAGGCAACAAATGTAAATTGGGAAGAACATCTTGAGTAGGCAACTTAAATTCACGATTGCCTTGGGTTGTTGAGTATTTTATTTCGAGCTGCCGAGGCGATGGAGCCAAGGGATAAAACACATCTATTAACACTTCCTCGCCACTTTTTATCTTTAATGGGAAAACAGCGGAGCGTTCTTCTATGACCCGAGACACCTTGCTGACATTCGACAATCGCCTCAAACCTGCTACGGCAAAAACAGGAGATAAAAGTACGGCACCTGCTACCATAGCTGGAGCCATGCCTATCGTAGCAGCACCTCCTAAGGCAGCTGCAGGAGCTACTGAAATAGCAGCTGCTGTTCCAACAACGGCAATTGCTCCTCCAGCTGTTAATATCGTGCCGGCTCCAATGCCTGAGGTAATTGCCAGATCACTATCATCATAACGATCAACCTGGTCTCTACTCTGACTTACCAGTTCCTTGCGCTCTGAATTTGTCTTTAACACAATTCCCAGCATGTCTGTCAGATTAATCTCGCTAACCTCAATGTCTGAATCGCTCAAGTTAGTAATGACTAGCAGGTATTCGTCCCAGTCAGCATTCCGGGCCCAGGTCCCAGGACCATCTCTGACAATGACGCCTAAGAGACTGACGCGTATAAATTCATTATTTGCAGTAACAAGGGGGTTCGATAATTCGATAGGCTGTGGTTCGTTGAGAAGCTTAGTCCCTCCACAAGCTGTCAACCAAATTGGACTTAAAAATATAATAATAAAAAATCGAAATTTTACAAACAACCGAAGACCAGAGGTTTGCAGCATAAAAGTAGACACTTACCTAAAGGAGGAATGGCGGAATATACTCCGCTTAGATTTGGAAAAGCAATCGATATTAAAATTTTATGATGCAAAGGGTAGTCTGTTTTTGTCACCAAATAGACTAGACTCAATATCCGTTTTGGCCGAAAAAAATATTCTTGAATCTCTAATACTTATCCAGTCTGATCTATTAATAATATTAATTTCTTGTTACAGGTAAAAGCTACAAAGTCCGATAGGCCTGTATGGCTTCTCTTATTTGAACATCATTTGGAAAGTCTTGCTGAGCTGCTTCCAGCACTGATATTGCTTCCTCTATCCTACCCACTTCCGCTAGGGCAACTGCATAGATATAGACATATTGCGGATTATCCGCCGCAAAGGATCTGGCGCTATCAAACAAGCTGATTGCTTGTTGGATGCGGTTCGTCCTTACATAAAGAATTCCAAGCGCATAATTGACATCACCTGAATCAGGATACAAAGCCAGCGCATCATTGAGTACCACCTCACCGAGGTCATCACGATTTTGAGCTCGATAAACATCACTAAGATTGATTAACGCAGGTAAATAGGCTGGAGAAAGTTCTCTGGCATGCAGCAGCGCTTGTTGTGCTGAATTCAAATCTCCACGGCCAGCATAAAAGGCACCCAGGTCACTCATGTACTCGGGCATATCTGAATTGAACAAAAGACTTTCTTCATATTCCGCCAGTAAATTATTGAAAGCGGCCTGAAATCTTAGCGGCACTTGTGACAAAGGTAAGCTGGATAATTGTCTGGCTATGGCCATTCTTACTGACTTAATTGGGTCTTCCAACATGCCTTGCAGGTATTGAAAGCTGGAAGAGACATCCTGAAAGCCCAAAGCCGACACTGCATTCGTTCTAACCAGGGCATCAGAAGAACCTAAAGCCGCTAGAGCAACACTCAGATTCCTTAATGAAGGAAAGCGTGCGCTTTCAATTAAAGCAATTGAACGCAGCATGGCAGAATTAGCTGCATCTCTTGCCAGACCCAATAAATCTGGCGCAATAGTGGCATCACCTTGTCGGGCCGCCGCTATTATTGCGGCATGACTATATTGCATATCACTATTACCGTTTCGCGAACTAAGAAAATCTACCAGCCATTGCTCTCCCTGCTCGCTATGGCAACTGGAGCAGGCATTTGGTACACCCAGTTCAATACTGGCAATTGGATCTGGAATTCTAAAACTATGATCTCTTCTTGCATCAACGCCCATATACACCGTTTCAGGCATATGGCAATTAACACATTGCGCTCCTGCTGAACCTGGTTCATGAAAAAAGTGATTTTCCGATTGAAAGGTTTGCGCTTCATGACATTGCAGACATAACCCATTCCCATCAATGCGTAACTTGCTTGTGTGTGGCTCATGACAATTGGAACAGGACACAAGATTGGCGTGCATCTTACTTTGCAGAAAGGAACCCATCACGTAGACCTCATCCTGAATTTGTCCATCAGCGTGATACAACCCTTCCAGGAGAGGACTTAAGCTATAGTTATTTAAAAAATCAGAAGCAATGTCTCGCTTCTGAAGCTCTGCACGTCGCGCATGGCAACTGCCACAGTTTTGAACTTGCGCACTTAAAGTGAAATCCACTTCGTCCGGAATCTGCAATTGCCCGGCTATGGGCTCCCAAACTTTATCGATATTTGTCAGCAAGCCCATGTTATTTAAAGCAGTATTGCCAATAGCCCAGTCCACATGTTGCGATCCAGCGCCATGACACGCTTCACATCCTACATTGATTTCGGACCATTGCGTATCGTAGCTGTTGGTTTCAATCGAATAATTTTTATCGAGATTTGTTGTGTGACAACTGGCACATCTAGAATTCCAGTTTTGGAAAG